>JAIRSD010000060.1 GCA_031255615.1 Treponema sp.
GCGGCCTACCGGAAGGGTGTGTTCGATAAAGTCTTTTTTCCGTTCTTTCTCTTTATCGCCGCTGTCCCCGCCTTTGGACTGGGTATTGTGCTGGTACATTTTCTTGCTAATACTTTTCACCTGTTCCCCGCCCGGCTGGGCTATGCTTTTGACATACTTGTCAACTGGAAAAATCCCGCTTTTATCCTTTCGGTATTAAACCATTATCGCCTTCCCTTTTTAACGATGGTGCTGGTGGCTATCGGAGGCCAATCCCTGGGGATGCGGGAAATGTCGATTTACGAACTTAACGCCGACTATGTGAAGTACAGCCGGCTTTTGGGCATAAAAGACAACAAGATTGTGTGGTACGTGTTCCGCAACGCCATGCTTCCACAGATAACGGGGCTGGCCCTTTCCCTGGGAACTATGGTGGGAGGCAACCTTATCGCGGAGATTGTTTTTAGCTATCCGGGCATTGGTACTACCATGCTCATGGCGATCCATTCGCAGGATTTTCCACTCATATCAGGCTGTACGATGATTGTTACTATCACAGTTCTGGCGGCTAATTTTCTGGTAGATGTTATCTGCGGGATCATCGATCCCCGGATCCGGCTTACCCAACAGGAGGAAGGCTAAGATGCGGCACTTGTTCAAAATAATGTTTAAGTCGGGTAAATTCCGTTTTGGTTTTATCGTTCTTTCCTTGATCCTGTTGCTGATGATCTTCTTCCCCATTTTTAACCGGACCGATCCTCTGGCTATGGATGGAGGACTCTTTGAACGGCCTAATTTCTTTGAATATATGCAGGGGCAACAGGGAGAAGCCGCAAGTCTTTCCAAGGAAGAACAGGCGGTAGCCGATGATATTATGGCCCAGTTCGGTCTTTCCGCGGCAGTAAAAGAGATTCCTAATACGCCGCACATTTTAGGAACCGATAATTTTGGACGGGATGTATTGGCGGAATTGGTGGCGGGAACCCGTACCAGCCTCATTATCGGCTTTATTGCCGGTACGATTGCTACGATCATAGGTCTTGCGGTTGGCCTGGTGGCGGGTTATTCAGGCGGCATGACGGACAATATACTTTCCACAATTACTAATATATTCATCGTTATTCCTTCTTTTGTGATCCTGGTTCTTATATCGGTGAGTATTAGTTCCCGGAATTTCTTAACCACCGCCTTTGTCATCGGCATTACATCCTGGCCCTGGACTGCACGTTCCGTCCGGGCTCAGACTACGAGCCTGCGGAACCGGGACCATGTGAACCTTTCCAAGCTTTCCGGCCATTCCATGCCCCGGATTATTATCAAGGATATTTTGCCCTATCTGGGTTCCTATGTGATGATGGCATTTATCCTCCAGGTGGCCTCGGGGATCCTGTCGGAAGCCAGTCTTTCCATGCTGGGCCTGGGGCCCCAGAATGTGGCGAGCCTGGGGCTGATGATGAACTGGGCCATGACTTTTAGCGCTCTCCCTGCGGGGGCCTGGTGGGCCTTCCTTCCGGTAGTACTGATGATAGCCCTTATCACCTTTTCCCTTAACCTAATCAACTCCGGGCTGGATCAGATATTCAACCCCCAAATAAGGAACTAGAGCTATGGTAATGCTGGAAGTAAAGAATTTGACTACCTACTACAAGACCCGGATGAACGAGCGGGTCTGTTCGGTTGATAACGTGTCCTTCTCCCTGGAGGACGGGAAGTCCCTGGGGATTGCCGGGGAGTCCGGCTGCGGGAAATCCACCCTGGCCATGAGCGTGATGGGCTACTATTTTCCGCCCCTGTTTTACGAATCGGGCAGTATCGTTATCGACGGCAAGGATATTACCGCCCTGAACCCCGACACCATCCGGCAGACCGTCCTGGGCACCGATATTGCCTATATCCCCCAGGCGGCCATGAACGCCCTGAACCCCACCCGGAAGATCATACGTTTTGTCGAGGACGTGTTGAAGGCCCACAATTCCACCCTGTCCAAAAAAGAGATACGGGACCTGGTGGAGGAGCGTTTTAGTATCCTTAACCTGCCTCCCAAAGTGGTGGACCAGTACGCGGTGGAACTGTCCGGGGGCATGAAGCAGCGGACGGTCATCGCCATATCGACGATTTTGAACCCCAAGGTGCTGATAGCCGACGAGCCTTCCTCGGCCCTGGACGTATCCTCCCAAAAGATCGTAATCAAGCTGCTCCACGATTTAATGGAGAAGGGTTTTGTCCGGTCCATGCTGTTTATCACCCATGAGCTGCCCCTGTTGTTCAACGTAACCGACGACATCATGGTCATGTACGCGGGGGAGATCGTGGAGCGGGGGAACGCCCGGGAGATGGTCTTTGATCCGTTGATGCCCTATTCCAAGGGACTGATGAACTCGATCATCGTGCCGGAGGAAGGGACGAGGGGCCATGTCCTCCAGGCCATACCGGGGGCGCCGCCGAATTTGAAGATTCGGCCCGAGGGCTGCCGTTTTTCGGAACGCTGCCAGTATGTGGGGCTCTGCGAGGCGAAGGGGCACAAGGAGTCCATTGAGGACCAGGCTTCCGGTCCGGGGAGGGTCTACCGCTGCCTGTTGAAGGAAAAGCGGCTGCGGGAACTGTACCAGAAGCAGGAAGGGGACACCCAAAAGTTCCCCCTGATCTCCAATACCCTTGTGAATGATGAAATAGCCGCCGCGGGAACGGCTGTGAAAACGGAGGCAGGATCATGAGCGATGCCGGAAAAGACGACCGCAAGAAGAAGGTCGGCGATGTGTTTTTGAGCGCCAAGGGTCTGACCCGGGAGTTCGGGACGGGAAAGAGCAAGACCGTGGCGGTGGGCAATGTAGACTTCGCCTTCCGCCGGGGGGAGATCATTTCCATTGTCGGGGAGAGCGGGAGCGGCAAGACCACCCTGGCAAAGATGGTGCTGGGTCTCCTAAACCCCTCCGCCGGAGAAATAATTTTCGAGGGGAAGGTTCGGGACATATCCACCCAGGCCAAGCGGCGGCTCTACTGGCAGAATATCCAGGCCATATTCCAGGATCCCTTTTCCACCTATAACATCTTCAACAAGGTGGACGAGGTCTTGATGGACTGCATCCGTCTGCAAGGCGGGGGGAATTTAAGCAAAAAAGAAAAATTTGAAAAGATGCAGGATGCCTGCAAATTTGTCAACTTGAAGTTCGAGGAACTGTCCAACAAGTACCCCTTTGAACTTTCCGGCGGCCAGATGCAGCGGCTGATGATCGCCCGGATATTCATGTTGAAGCCCAAATTGCTTATCGCCGACGAGCCCACCTCGATGATAGACGCCTGTTCCCGGGCTACGATCCTGGATATGCTGTTGAAGCTCCGGGACGAGGTTGACATGACCATCGTGTTCATCACCCACGACATCGGGCTGGCCTATTACATATCCGATACGGTGTACATCATGGAGCATGGCGTCATCGTGGAGCAGGGGACGGCGGACGAAGCCATACTCCACCCCACGTCGGATTATACCAAACGGCTCTTGGGGGACGTGCCCAAGATTTACGAGCCCTGGGACTTTACCAAGGCGAGCTGAATTACCGGAGACCGGGGAAAGAATCCGGCTGTACCAGCCCGGACGCCCTTTCCCCGGCCTTGTGTATTGGACTTGTTCAATAACCCGGTTGGTTATTGAACAAGTCTTGCGAAAAACATGGATTTCCTGAGGAAACCCATGTTTTTCTTCTTTTTTAAGCGGTTGTTGTTCAGAAACTGAAGTTTCTGAACAACTCTATTATGTAAAAACCAGGCCCTTCGTATTCCGATCCCGTGAAGCGAAATTTCCAGATCCCGGTTAATGGAGATCCCGGCCCCGAAGGGGCGAAACATCGTGTAAGCGCCGCGCCATTTACGCGGTTCGCGCCGCGGGAAAATTCCAACGCGCAATCTGATTCATATACGAGGCCGCTGGCAAGGGGGAAACAATGGAATTCAAAGAGATAAAGGATGATGCGGGGTTTGGGCCGCTGCTTGATTTAATACAAGAGATTTGGCCCGAGGTGTTTGTACCGCTTATCGGCAGGGAGCAGGTCGATTATATGCTTATCCATTATCAGGGGAGGGACGCCATTGCCGGGGAAATAGAGCGGGGGGTTCGCTATTTCCTGGTTGAACATGACGGCGGTTATATAGGCTATTTCGCGTATTCACTGGAGGACGACGGGTTGTTTATCAGCAAGGCATATCTGAAAAAATCCTGCCGTAAATTGGGGCTTTCCTCAAATATATTTGGCTATCTTGAAGATATTGCCCGGAAAAACCGGAAGAAAAAACTGTTTTTGCATGTAAACCGCTTTAACAAAAACGCGGTGGAAGTGTATTTACATCGCGGTTTTGACATAACAAAAACGGTTGATGAACCGCTGGGCGAAAAATTTTTTCTAAACGATTATTGGATGGAAAAGCGGCTGCCATAGATTCGCCCGGCTTCGCTTGCCCTGCCATTCTTAGCCGTTTCAGGCGGCGCCTTCCAGATCGATCCCGGCGATCTTCCCCATTGAGGACGCCGTTCCCTCGGTCCTGCCAAAAACTGTGGGGAACAGGGAAGGCGAAAACCGTGCCGGCACGGTTTTCGTCCGCGCAAGGGATAGGAGCGGAATAAAAACCCGCAGGGTTTTTATTAGAGCGGATAGCCCGGTCCCCGCCGCAGGCGGGGATGCGCCCAACCTGCCCTCGATATGGGACATGTTCTCAACTGAGAACCGCTCCCTCTCAGCTATGTATATAGTTTTTTCATCCCAAATGGGGTAGGGTATCGGCATGATTACGGCTGTCATGATTCTGTTCCGGATAGTCGGCGGACTTTGCCTGTTCCTTTACGGGATGAAGGTGATGAGCGACGGCATCCAGCACGCCGCGGGGGACCGGCTGCAGCGTTTCCTTAATCTGATGACCAAAAACCGTTTTGTGGGGATCTTTACGGGGATGGCGGTAACCGCCCTGGTCCAGTCTTCCTCGGCGGTATCGGTCATGGTGGTAACCTTTGTAAACGCCGGGCTCCTCTCCCTGACCCAATCTATCGGGGTAATCATGGGCGCCAACATCGGCACCACTACTACCGCCTGGCTCGTGTCCCTGGTGGGCTTTGAGATTGATATATCCGCCCTCGCCCTGCCGGCGGTGGGGATTGGTTTTTTTATGCAGGTCCTCAAGTGGAATCACCAGGATCTGGGGGAAGTCTTCATGGGCTTCGGGTTCATCTTCCTGGGCCTCCGCTTCCTTACCGATGCCATGCCCTCCCTGAACGAGGACCATCTGGAGTTTATCCGCCAGTTCTCCAATCTGGGTTTCCTGTCGATTCTTATCGGTCTGGGGGTGGGAACCTTCGCCACCCTGCTGATGCACTCCTCCGCCGCCACCATCACCCTGACCATCGCCATGGCGATGAACGGCATGGTCAGCTTTGAGACCGCCGCCGCCATGATCCTGGGGGCCAATATCGGGACCACCATTGACGCTATCATGGCCGCCATCGGCGCCAGGACCGCCGCCCGGCGCACCGCCCTGGTCCATGTGCTGTTCAATGTGGTGGGCAGCGTGGTCGCGGTGATTTTTATCCGGCCCCTGATAAGCCTGGTGGGTTTCCTTGCCCCCGGCGTTCCGGAGGGGGGGAATGTCGCCACCCACCTGGCCATGTTCCACACGATTTTTAACATCATGGGAACCCTCATATTCCTGCCCTTCATTAGCCAGTTTGCCGCCGTGGTCAGCTTCCTGATCAAGGACCGGGATGAGGTTCCGGTGGACAAAACAATCTACCATCTGCAATACGTGTCCGGCACCCTGCAAAATACCCCGGAGCTTAACATTATCCGGGCGGAAAAGGAGATTCGGGACATGGCGGGGCTGGCGTCCTCCATGTTTGCCCATATCAGCGCCTTCCTGCAAAACCTCCCGAACACCAAAAACAAGGATCAGGCGGTGGACGCGCTGGTAGAAGAAATGGGGAACAAGGAGGAGTTTGCCGATGAAATGCGGGTAGAACTGACCCGTTTCCTCATCGAATGCCGCCGGCCCCAGCTAAGCGGCCAGTCGGAACGGAAAATATACCAGCTCCTTCGGATCATTTCCGATCTGGAGGACATGACCGACGATTGCTACAGCGCGGCGCTGCTATTGGAGCGGAGCATCAAGAAGAAGCTCTACTTTAAAGACAGGGAAATGGAAGCCCTGGCCCCCTATACCCGGATGGTGGAAGATTTTCTTGCCTTTGTCCGGGAGCAACTGGGGCGCACGATCACGGAGGAACAGGAGTCCTACGCGGCGGATCTGGAAAACAGCATTGATAAATCCCGGAATAAACTGCGGAAAATGGGCCGCAAACGGATCGAATCCGGGGCCGACGTAAAGGCGGAACTCCTTTTTATCGACATAGTCCGCCGCATAGAAAAGGTGGGGGACTACTGCTACAATATCGCCGGGGCCCTGAAACAGGGCCGCTGATTCCCCAATACGGGCGATCCGCGCCCTTTTCGCGGTCTGCGGCGGCGGCAGCCAGACCCCGACACTCACGCCGGGACAGCCGGGTTTTTCACATGTGAAACTGTAGGTCTGTGCGGGGAAACAAGCTATCGGGGGGGCGGTCCGGGCGCTTTTGCCGAGGGGCTCGAAAGCTGCCAGCGGCCTTCGATTTTTTCAAAGGCCGCGAGGGGGAAATCAAGCACCCTGCCGTCGTCGCCGGAAAGTTTAAGCCGCCCCAGAATCATGTTTGTTTCCACCACCTTCCATTGGGTCCCGTCGTAACTGAGCCGGGCCCCTTCCGGGGGGATCTGCCGCCGCTGTTCGTTGTAGAAATTATGCTCATAGGCGAGACAGCAGAGAAGCCGGCCGCAGGGGCCGGAAATTTTCATGGAATTTAAGGACATATTCTGGTCCTTGGCCATTTTAATGGATACGGGTTTAAGTTTGCCCGCCGCCACATAGCAGCAGTAGCAACGGCCGCAGACTCCCAGGCCTCCCACCACCTGGGCCTCATCCCGTACCCCTATCTGGTGCATCTGTATCCTGATTTTAAAGATGCCCACCAAGTCCTTGACCAGTTCCCGAAAGTCCACCCGGCTTTCCGCGGTGTAGAAGAACCATATCTTGGATTCCCCCACCATGCTGTGCACCAGCACCAATTTCATTTCCAGTCTGCGTTCGTCTATTTTTTCCCGGCAAATTCGGAAGGCCTCTTTTTCCTGATCCCGGTTGCCGCGTTCCTTGTCCAGTTCTTCCTGGACGGCGGGCCGTTCAATCCAGGGAATCGAAACAGTCTTGTTCGGTCCCCCCTGGGCGCAATGGCACCGCATGGGGCCGGAAACCTGGGCCAGATCCCTGCCGTAGGGGGTAACGACCATAACCTTGTCGCCGGGATTCAGGGGATCGCCCCGGTAGCCGGCTATGAATCGCTCGTTGGCGTAATCCAGCCAGAGCCGGTAGAGGGGAGTATCCGGGGCGACGGGTTCGGACTGGGCCGCGGAATCCCCCAGGTCCCCGGATATAAGATCGTCTTCCGGCGCGTCCTCCAGGGAAGAAATGTCTTCTTCGCGGTCTTCATATTCAAAATTATCTTGGTCGCTCATCTTAGGACATTAAGTTTATCAGAAGCCCCTTGATCTCCTCAAGGCGGGAAAGGAGTTCAAGCTGAGAAATTTGGCCCCTCATTAGGACGGCGGCCAGTTCCTCCAGCCGGTGGTCCACCACCTGGACGCTGTGGTACAGTTTCCGCGCCTGGGAATTGGGGCTTCCCCGGCTTCCCGTAAAGCCGGGCCTTAGGTAGTTGGGTATACCCTGGTCGTCTTCCACCTGGTACCCGTTTTCCACCACATAATGGATAAAATTCCGCACCGCCTGTTTATACCCAAGGATCTCCTGGGGGAAAGGCCGCTCCCGCAGGACATCCCCCGCCGCCCGGACATCTTCCATGAGCCGGTTCACCGTCTCGGCGGAAACCGGCAGGGCCGCCTGGGCTTCAATGCCGGCCCCCGCCGCCTGCTCCAGGGCGGAGCTGAAACTCGCCTCCCCGGTCCTGGAGGCCCGTTTTGACCGCCGGCCTTTGAGGGGAGGCTTCCTGGCGGCGTTGGCGGAAGCAGCGTTGGCGGAGGCGGCGGCAAAAAAATCCGGCGAATCAGGGGGGAAATCTATCTTGGCCATCAATCGCTCCTTAACCGGACCGCGGGAACCCGGACCTACAGATGATTCATAGGCGCAGAAGGCAGGGAGGGCTGCCGGGTGAATTGGAGAAGGGCGGATTTAACCCCCTGGGCATCCCGGTATTCGGAGATCGCCTGCTCCCAGGCTTCCTCCGTGGGGCAGACCCGGATTCGTCCGTGGATCAAACAACCTTCGCCGGCCTGGATGCGCCGGGTAATAACGTCTCCCAGCACGATGGCGGTAGCCAGGACCGTCAGCCGCTCGCTGGCAAGCACATTCCCCTGGACCACCCCGCCAATGGTTACCGCGGTCCCGCTGAGGGGGCCCTGCAGCCGGGCGCTTTCCCCGATTATCACCCGGCCCTTTACCGTCAGGCCGCCCCGGATGACACCGTCGAGCCGGGTAAACCCGTCGGTTTCCAGGTCCCCGTTCAGTTCCGCATGGGCGCCGATAAAGGTATTGATCGAGAAATCTTCCGCATGGTGGGCCATGGATAAACCTTACCGGGTAGTAGACCGGGCGATGCTGGAGCGGATATTGATGTATTTATAGGGGTCCACCACATCGCTGCCGATGTGGACCTCGTAATGGAGGTGGGGGCCGGTGGAAAGTCCGGTATTGCCGGTATAACCGATAACCCCGCCCTGCTGGACCCGCTGGCCGATTCTTACCGTTGATTTTTGGAGGTGGGCGTAACGGGTGTAGTAGCCGTGCTTATGCTTGATGATAACGTAATTGCCGAAACCTGCGGCGTCAAAGTCGATGGTAACAACCTGGCCGTCGGCGGTCGCCACGATTGGATCCCCGGAACGGTAGGTGGAAATGTCTATGCCTTTGTGAATGTAATACTGGCCGGTAAAGGGGTTCTCATTCTGTCCGAAAAACATGGAAATATGCCCGTGTCCGCCTTTGATCGGCCAGACGCTGGGAATTTCCGTTAGCAGGGCGCTTTGGGAGTCCAGGAGGGTCCCAATTTCCCGAATCGGCTCCTGGGCGGAGGCGAGGTAGGAGGACAGCCGCCGCACATCGTCAATCTCCTGGAGCATCCCCTCCGGGGTTTCCCGAATGTCGAAGAAGGTGGAAAGGTCGCCGGAACCGGCCTGGTCGTTCCGGCCCGATTTTACGTCCGCCCCCAGCGCCGACAGGGTGCCGGAAAGGGCGCTCTCAAAATTCCGGGCCTCCAGCAGGAGGCCGGTGATCTCGTCCCGCAGTTGATCGAGGCTGGCCTGGGTGTCCTTTAAGCGGCTGTCCTTGCCGGCCATGACCCCCATGGCCCCCCCGTAGGAGACGCTGTACCAGCCGAAGGCGCCGACAATCCCCGCCAGAAAAAAGACGAAGCAGCAGACCGAAAAGACCGTGATATGGAGGTTGTAGACCTTTTTCTCCGAATGGGGTATGAGAACAACGGTGTAACGCCGGGCCAGCAGGCGGAAAAACGAGAGAATCCCCCTTCCCAGGGCCCGGATGAAGACCACCGCCAGACTCTTGGTCCTTTCTACCAGACTATTTTCCAACCTTTTATATTCATGGACCCGGGGCACTAGCAACCTCTTAGAAATATCGGCGGATCTCCGCCACAGGGGATACTCCCAGTATAATCGCTGGGTCCAAATTCTGTCAATCAAAGGTTTCAGAGCTTTGCCAGGGGGCGATTCCCGGCGGGGAAAGGCCGGATGCCTGGTGCATCCGGGGCCTCTCTGTGCGGTTCCGCCGCACAAAAACGGAGGATTCGCTCCAATTCCCCGTCCGGGAGGGGCGGAGAACGCCGCTTTTTTCTTTCCACGGGCGGAAGACCGCGGTTTTCGCCCTTTGAGGCGGCGCGGAACGCGCCGCCTCCGGGGCCGCCGCTCCCCCGCGGAAGGGAACGCAGCCGCCGGCGGGGCGCCGCCCCGCAGCCGCCCGCCCCAACTCCACAACAAGCGCGGCGGGAAGACGGCGCGGCCCGGTACGGCCTCCCACCCCGGGGGCTGCGGCAGGGCCGCGGCGGGGGAGCGGTACGGCGCGGCGGCCTCGGCAGCCCGGCACCCGCCGCCTCGAAACGCCGTTTTACCGGGGCGATGCCGCAGCCGCCCGGCGGACAAAGGCCGGACACGGCGAAAGGCGAAAGCCGCGCCCCGGCGCGGCTTTCGCCCGCGCAAGGGATAGGAGGGGTGCGAAGCAGACCCGGCGCACCGCGCCGGGGCCGGAGGCGAAGCCGGAGCCCCGGATAGCCCGGTCCCCGCCGGACCGCAAGGACCGGCGGGGATGCGCCCGGAAGCGGCATATTCGGCGTCGAAACGTCCGGCGGCGGGCCGGTTTTCAAAGGACGGTAAATCAATTATGCTGGGCGGACATGGACACGCAAAACACGGTAAAAAATCTGCACCCCCTGGAAATCCGCGTCCTCCTTGCCTACAAGGGGGGGGACGAGCTGAGCATTGAAAGGGTGGAGCGGGACCTGGGTTTTAAGGGCGGCAACGGGAACCAGGCGTTGTCCTGGCTTTCCGGCAAGGGTCTCGTGGAGGAGATCCGCCGGGAAACGAAGGTGTTTTTTGAGCTGACCGACCTGGGCCGGGAGTGGAAGGAAAAGGGGACCCCGGAGGAGCGGATCATTGAGCTTATCCGCATTACGAGCGGCCTCCGGCTGCCGGAGATTGCCGGGACGCTGAAACTGGATAATAAGGACGTGGGAAGCGCCTTTGGGGGCCTTTCCCGGCTGGGGGCCCTGGCCATGGACGGGGACAAACGGGTTTCCCTGGCCCTGCCGGCGGCGGATCTGGAAAACGGGCGGCCCAGGCGGGGCCCCGCCGCCGAACATCTGGCCCTGGTCCGGGGCCTGCTGAACCGGGGGGCCGCGGCGCGGACGGAAGGAACGGCGGCAGAGGGAGCGAAAGCAGCAGAGACCGCAGAGGGAACGGAGGGGACGCTTCTTTCCGGGGACGATCTTTCCGCGCCGGAGCGGGCCCTGATGGCCGGAGGCCTTGCCAAAAAGCGGGGGGCCGCGGGGGCGGCGTTCCGGGAATCCGAGCGGGAGACGATTATCTTCGGCCTCACGGCGGCGGGGGAAGCGACGGCGGCGGCCCTGAAATCCGCGGGGCTCACCGGGGACGAAATCGGGACCCTGACGGCGGAAATGCTGGAATCCGGCGGCTGGAAGGGCAGGAATTTCCGCTCCTACAACGTCATGGTCCCCCCCGCCCGGCTTATCCCCGGACGCGGCAACCCCTACGTCAAGTTCCTGGAGGACGTAAAGGACAAACTCTGCTCCCTGGGCTTTGAGGAGTTCGACGGCCCCCTGGTGGAAACGGAATTCTGGAATTCCGACGCCCTTTTCATGCCCCAATTCCATTCCGCCCGGGACATCCACGACGTGTACCGCATCACCGAACCCGGCCAGGCCGGGGCCATCGAGGAACCCTGGCTTTCCAACGTGGCGGCGGCCCACGAAAACGGCGGCAGCGCCGGAAGCCGGGGCTGGGCCTACAACTTCGACCGCGACTTTACCCGCCGCCTCATCCTGCGCAGCCAGGGGACCGTGCTGTCCGCCAAAACCCTGCCCCGGGCCAAAATCCCCGGCAAATACTTCGGCATCGTCCGCTGCTTCCGCTACGACCGGGTGGACGCCACCCACCTCTCCGACTTTTACCAGACCGAAGGAATTGTCCTGGGCGAAGACGTAAACCTGCGGACCCTGCTGGGAATGTTGGAGATGTTCGCCCTGGAAGTGGCGGGGGCCACGGAAGTCAAATACGTCCCCGGCTACTTCCCCTTTACGGAACCCTCGGTGGAAGTCCATATCCGCCACCCCGTGCTGGGCTGGTTCGAACTGGGCGGGTCCGGGATCTTCCGCCCCGAAGTAACCTCCTCCCTGGGAGTCCAGGTCCCCGTGGCGGCCTGGGGCATCGGCATTGACCGCATGGCCCTGATGACCCTGGGCCTGAACGATCTGCGGGAACTCTTTAGCTACGATATCGAGAACGTCCGGCTCCGGCGCACCATGACCGGCGCGGTGTAAATAGTAATAATAATGAAGGGGGGGCCCGCTACCACGGACAAGGGGTTCCGCAGCCGGGGGGCGGGCCCCCCGCGTTTCCCCTGGCCCCCCCTTGGCTCCAAAGCCGGGCCCGCCCGTCTTTTCCGCCATCCCCCCGCCCATAACCTGCCGGCCCCTGCGCCGCAGCCCCGGACCGCCCGCGCGCGCCAAAAAGCGGCATCCCGCGCTTGTTAAACATCGGCTTGCCGGGCAAACGGCGCATAAGGCGCGGGCAGCGCAAGCGGTGATACGGTGTATGCGGCCGGGACCCTGCGCGAAATTGGGTGGGGGCATGATACATGAGCAAAAAATGAATCACCGGACAAAGAATTCCGCATCACTTAACAGGGAAAAGTAAATACATTATTTCAGATTATCACCCAAAAAAGCAGATGTTATATTGGACTTGTTCAATTTCAATGAAACCAACAATTCTATATGAAAGGGATAATTTTTCATTGTATTTGTTATTGGACAAACAATAGCCAAATTTGAGAAATTGGTAAAAACTTCATTGCCAACCGCCAATGCGGGGCGCCGCCCTTTCTTTTCATGGCCGATTTGCGGGATCAACGTCCAGGCATTCGGAGCCTGCCGGTCTTCCGCCGGCCTCGCAGTGATCCCCAGGGGGCCAAAGGAGCCCTGTCCGCGCTATCGTGCGAACACGGCCCGGCGCAAAAAAGGGCCCGCGCGTTACGCGCGGGCCCCGGGATTAGCCGTGTTTGCACACAGGCGGGGCGGCTTTCACCGCCCCGCCGCCGGCTTCGGGCTTTAGTGGCCCGAGAACGCGCCGACAACGTGAAGGGGGTTTATTATGTTGCTACATCGGAAGCCGCCTTGAGGGCGCCGCCA
>JAIRSD010000118.1 GCA_031255615.1 Treponema sp.
TCTTCCCCCGCCGCGGTCCTTCCTCCCCTGGGGGAGCGGCCCTTCTTCATCGGCCCTTTGGCCTACCGTTCCACCATAGCCTCCAGCCCCGCCGACGATACCCTGAGCTTTGCCTCCTGGTTCCCCCGGCGTTTGGGGGGCGGCGGGGCCTTGATCTCCCTCAACCCCGGGAAAGAGGAGGCGGAAAGGATCTGTTCCCAGGCCGCGGGGCATAGTTCCCTGGTGCTGGGCTGTTACAACGCCCATTTGAACCGCGGCCAGATAGAACTTGCCCGGACCCTCGCCCGGCTTTCCCTTCCCTTTATCGCCGCCGCCCTGCGGAATCCCTACGACCTTGCGCATTTGCCCCCCCAGGTCTATAAACTTGCCGCCTGGGAATACACCGAAAACAGCTTCGAAGCCCTGGCCGCCCTGCTGCGGGGGGACTTTCCGCCTGCCGCGCCGCCGGCTATGCCATCAGCCATATCGTCGGCTGGGCCCTTGGCCCGGGGACTGGTGTAGCCCTATGCACCGGCTGCGGCGGTTAATCGAAGCGCCCCGGCGGATTGGGATCGGCCTGATGAGCGGCACCTCCCTGGACGGGATGGACGCGGCCCTGGTGGAGATAGCCGGGGCGGGCAGGTCCACCGAACTCAGGCTGCTGGAATTCCTCACCCTGCCCTATACGGAGGAACTCAGGTCGGCCCTTCTGGAAACGGCCCTGGGCGAGACAGGGGGAAGCCGGGCCCTGTGCTGTCTCAATGTCCTCTTGGGGGAAACCGCCGCCCGGGCCTGTCTTGCGGTGTGCGAGAAGGCCGGCATCCCCCCTTCCCGGGTGGATTTTGTGGGGAGCCACGGCCAGACGCTGTACCACATCCCCGACGCCCTTCCCTTCGGGGGAACCATGGTCAGGGGAACCCTACAGCTAGGGGAGGCCGCTGTTATCGCCGAAACCCTGGGCTGCCCGGTGGTGAGTGATTTCCGGGTTCGGGATATGGCCGCCGGCGGACAGGGCGCGCCTCTGGTGCCCTATGCCGAATACCTGCTCTACCGCCGGGATGATGAAACCCGGGCCTTTCAAAACATCGGAGGCATCGGCAATATTACCATCCTCCCCGCCGGCTGCGGCCCCGACCGGATCATTGCCTTTGACACCGGCCCGGGGAACATGATTATCGACGCCCTTGTCGCCGCCTTTTCCGGGGGCGCCCAGTCTTACGATCAGGACGGCCGCATCGCGGAAAAAGGCCGGGCAGATCAGCGGCTTCTCTCCTTTATGGCCGATGCGGACGAGGAGTATCTTCGCCGCCCTCCGCCCAAAAGCACGGGCCGGGAACGTTACAACAGCCGGTACATGGAAGGGCTCCTGGGAAAAATCCGGGAATTGGACCTTTCCCGGCCCGACGCCGCCGCTACCGCCGCCTTTTACACCGCCTTCACCATCGGCCTGGGCGTAAAGCGCTTCTGCCCCGAAGGACTCAAGGAACTGATCGTCACCGGGGGCGGGGCCCACAATCCCGTCCTGCTTACATTCATCCGGGAGAATCTTCCCGGATGCCGGGTATACGCAGGAGACGATGCGGGCATCAACAGCGACGCCAAGGAAGCCGTCGCCTTCGCCGTCCTGGCAAACGAGACCATCCACGGCTTCGGGAATAACGCCCCCTCGGCCACCGGCGCGTCCCGTCAAGTGGTGCTGGGGAAAATCAGCCTATAAACCGGAGCGGGTTTTAAACCGGACGCGGTTCCCATGTGAACAAAGCCCGCGCGGCGAATAGAGTTATTCCGAAACTTCAGTCCCTGAACACAACAACCGCTTAAAGTCCAATATATATTTGGGCGCATTTTCTGCGGTTTTCCGCCTGCGGCGGAAAACCGCAGAAAACCGGGCTATCCAGGGCTCCGCTTCGCTCCGGCCCCGCCGCTCCGCGCCGTGGCTGCTCCGCACCCTTCCTATCCCTTGCGCGGAAATCGCTCCCGCCCTCACCCCGCCCGCCCCGCCGGGTGGGGGTGCGGGGCGAATCCCCGCACCCCGAACCCCTGGCCGCGGCGTTGATTATTCTTGCCAAGCCGGGAAAATCGTGTTATCCTACCGAATTGGTATGCAGCCTTTTCATGCGCTGCAATACCAATCCGAAGGAGGCATTATATGGGCGATTCAGCGGGTTCCGAGACAGCGCCGGTTAAAGCCAAAAGCACTGATGCCAGGGAGATCAGCAAGTGGTCCATGGTAGTGGCTTCAATCTGGATAGCGGGGCTCTCCCTGTTGAAAGCGTTCTGGCCCTTGCTGAGCGGCACGGAATTCGGCCTTACGATGAATGAGATTCTGCTTTCCGGGGTGGTCCTCGCGGCGGTGTTTACGCCGGTGTATTTGTCCCTGTGGATAGATAAATTCACCATGGCCTTCAAAAGCGGTGATGCGGCGAAGTGAAAAAGACCCCTTTGTTCTGCTGTGGCGGGGCGCCGCTTTTCCTGTTGTGGCTTCTGGCGGCGGTATCATGCACCGACAGGGGCCGCGCCGTAACCCGCTACAATGAGCCCGGATCGGAAACCGTCAGCATCGGGGTGGCGTATCCCCGGTCCCAGTGGGAAAACGACTGGTACTTTTGGGAGGGTCTGGAGCTGGCGGTAAGCCAGGTGAACGAATCCGGCGGGGTTTTGGGCAAGCCCCTGAGTCTGGTGTTTCGGGACGATCAGGGGGATTCCCATATCGCCCAGGAAATAGCGGAAACCTTTTCCGCTTCCGGGATTACCGCCGTGATAGGGCATTGGGCTTCCGATGTCTGCTACTATGTCGAGGACATTTACGAAGAGCGGGAAATTGTCATGCTGACTCCCGGCGCCACCAGCCTCGCCCTTTTTGAACGGGACTACCAGTATATTTATCGTGCAATCGCCAATAACCAGAAATACGCGGAGGCCCTGGCGGACTACGTCGAGGCCGAAGGGATTCGCTGCCCGGCGATCTTTTACGCCGAAGATACCTACGGGCTCGATCTGGCCCGGATGCTGGAACAGGAACTGGCGGCCCGGGGCATTCCGGTGGCGGACCGGGTAACAAGCATAACCGCCGCCAATGTGGGGGAACTGCTGCGGCGCTGGCGCGCCTTTGGCTGCGACGCCCTCATGCTGAC
>JAIRSD010000131.1 GCA_031255615.1 Treponema sp.
CTTGACACAAAACATAGGAGGCGGGGAAGGCGCACGAAGACCGGGGGTCGAAGGCGTTTTTTTCATTCCTTCGTGTTCCTGGCGAGCCGCAGCTCGCCTTTGTGCGCCTTGGTGGTTAATATTCCTGTTCCCGGTTCTTTCGCTTATCCGGTGATGGAGGGTAATCGAGGTACTAAGGTGCGTGCGGCGGCAGGGAGGAGGCGACAGGGCGCCGCGCGTTCTGGTTTTGCGGAGTTTCGCGGAGTGAAACTCCCACACAGGGGGAGCAAGCTCCTTGAGTTGGCGCGCCGCAGGCGCGCCAACTCAGAAGGCGGAAGCCGTGCCCCACGGCTTCCGCCCGCGCAAGGGCTAGAAGCGGTATCGTTTGCCTGGCCCCGCCCGGCCAACGATTTAAGCGGATAGCCCGGTTTTTTTCGGCGGGGCCGCCCAAAATGCGCCCGATATACACCGGCGATCCGGGCCAGGCTGCATCGGGAATGGACGGGGCCCTCTCTTGACGCTCTAAATGGGGGCTTGGCACCATAACCCATGTTTCTGCGGGAACTTGGGGAACCGGTAGGCCGTATCAAGGGCGCCGGCCCGGAGACGGTGAAGCTCCTGGCCAGGGCGGGAATCGCCACGGTGGCGGACCTGCTTTGTCATTACCCCCGGGACTGGGAAGACCGGAGTCATCCGGCGCCGCTGGCGGACTACGCCAGGGTTCCCCAGGTCTGCACGACTGTCAGGGTGAAGGCCCACGAATGGATTGGTTTCGGCAGGATGCGGACTCTCAAGGTCCATGTGGAGGACGACAGCGCTTCGGCGGTTCTGCTGTGCTGGAACCGGCCTTTTATGGAAAAGCAGTTGGCCGTGGGGGGGAGCTACGGTCTGTGGGGGCGTTTCCAGTACAAATACGGGGAGATTCAGTCCAGTTCCTTTGAGGTTTCCCCCTCCTCCGCGGTGGATCTGGGGATTCTTCCGGTCTACCCCCTCTCTGCGGGGCTCGGCCAGGCGCTGCTCCGCCGTCTGGTGCGGCGGGCCCTGGACGCATATCTTCCCCTGATCGATGAGGAGCTTCCCCAGGAAATCATCGGGCGGGAAAAACTTCTTCCCCGGGCCGGGGCGATCCGGGGGGTCCATTTTCCGGCTTCCATGGAAGAACTGGACCGGGCGAAGCGGACTCTTATCTACGGGGAGCTTTTCTATCTGGAGATTCTGGTGGGGCGGCGGGCCATGGAGCGGCGGAAGATCCGGCGGGGTCCGGTCCTCCGGGGGAAGGGCGCCGGGCCGGAGGGCCGGGTTCCGCCCAGTCCCTTGCAGCGGCGGCTTCTGGAGCGGCTTCCCTTTACGCTTACCCCCGGCCAGGAGGGGGCCCTGGGGGAGATCAACCGGGATATGGCGGGGCCGGTCCCCATGGCCCGGCTTTTGCAGGGGGACGTGGGTTCCGGCAAGACCCTGGTCTCCTTCCTGGCGGCCCTGGCGGCGGTGGAGGGCCGGGGGGAAAGCCTGCCGGGGCAGGCGGCGATCCTGGCCCCCACGGAGCTGCTGGCCCGGCAGCACGCGGAGAACGCCGCCGCGCTGCTTGAACCCCTGGGCCTTCGGCTCAGTTTTCTTACGGGGAACATCAAGGCGGCGGGGCGGAAGGAGCTGCTCAAGGCCCTGGCCGGGGGGGAGGTGGATCTGGTCCTGGGGACCCACGCCCTCTTTTCCGGGGATGTGGCGTACCGGAATCTGCGGCTCGTGGTGGTGGACGAACAGCACCGTTTCGGGGTGGTCCAGCGTTCCCTCATCATGGCCAAGGGGGATCACCCCGACCTCCTGATGATGAGCGCCACCCCCATTCCCCGGACCCTGGCCCTGACGGTCTTTGGGGACCTGGACGTGTCGGTGATTCGGGACCTGCCGCCGGGGCGCAAGCCGGTCAGAACCCACCTGGCGAGGCAGTCCAACGAGGGGAAGGTCTACAGTTTTGTAGAAAAGGAGTTGGCGGCAGGCCGGCAGGCCTACTTCGTTTATCCCCTTATCGAGGCGGCGGACGCGGAAAGCCGGGCGGCGGACCTGAAGGACGCCCAATCCATGGCTTCCCGGCTCGCGGAGGAGGTCTTTCCCCGCTACCCCGTGGCCCTGGTCCATTCCCGAATCGACGAAGAAGAAAAGCGGGACACCATGGAACGTTTTCGCCGGGGGGAGATACGGATCCTCGCGGCCACCAGCGTCGTGGAGGTGGGGGTGGACGTGCCCAACGCGACCTGCATGGTGGTCGAACATGCCGAACGCTTCGGCCTTTCCGCCCTGCACCAGCTCCGGGGCCGGGTGGGCCGGGGGGAGGAACAGTCCTACTGTTTCCTCGTCTATTCCGACGACCTTACCGAGGACGGCAAGACCAGACTCAAGGTGATGCTGGAGCACAGCGACGGCTTTGTCATCGCCGAGGAGGACCTGAAACTCCGGGGCCCCGGACAGATCGCCGGGGTTGTGCAGTCCGGCTACCTTTCCCTGGGCCTGGCGGATCCGGTGCGGGACGCGGCGATTCTGGAACGGGCCCGGGCCGCGGCCTTCGCCATCCTGGAGCGGGATCCGGGGCTCCTCTCCCCGGAGAACCGCCTGATCGCCGGGGTTCTGGAACGGGCCTCCCCCCTGGGGGCGGCGGGGGTGTAGCCGGGGACAGGGCGGAGCGAATGGCGGGATGTTGATCTATGCGGGCGGCGTATTTTTTGCGGAGTTGCGCGCCCGCGGCATTTATACCGCGGCATAGCGGCATGAATACCGAGGCGTTCATACCGCGGCGCCGCCCCCGCCGCGGGCCGGGGCGGAGGAATACCCTGAATACGGCGGCGGGGATGCGGGCCGGTAACTTTATAAACGGAGGTTTTGTTCTTACGTTATGGCCGGGCGCGTACATAGTTTCATGGCGGCAATACTAACGCCGCTCCTTTGCTTCTTTTCCTGCAAGGGCGGCGGCGGCCCGGCGGCCAGCTACGAAACCCAGACCCTGCGCCGGGGGGCCGTGATCAAAACCGTAAGTTCCACCGGCTCCCTTAAACCAATCGCCACGGTCAATATCCGTTCCCAAATTTCGGGAAAGGTTGAACAGATTCTGGCGGACTACAACGACGAGATAAAAAGGGGGGACGTTCTGGCGATCCTCAACACCGAAACCCGGCGGCTCCAGCGGGACCAGCTTCTGGCCCAGGTGCAAAAGGCCCGGTCCGCCTACGAACTCCAAAAGATACATTACCAGAATCAGGAAAAGCTGGCGGAGCGGAATTTGATAAGCCCCTACGAACTGCGGCAGAACAGGAACCAGCTTGAATCCCAGGCGGCGGATCTGGCAATCGCGGAGGCGAACCTTAAGGTGGCGGAAACGGAGATAAACCAGTACGCCTTTATTACCTCCCCGGTTGACGGAACGGTGCTGTCCCGCAGCGTCAACGAGGGAGAAACCGTGGTGGAGGGGGCCTCCGCCAATTCCGCCGCCATCTTCGTCATCGCGGAAAATCTTAGGGAAATGCAGATCGAATCCTGGGTGGGGGAACTGGACATCAACTCGATCCGCGAGGGGCAGGAGGTCCGCTTTACCCTGGAAGCCCTGCCGGGCCGCGGCTTTCGGGGGGAAGTTTCCAGCAAGCGGCTTTCCCCCTCCACCCAGGACGGGGTGGTTTCCTACAACGTTATCGTCTCCGTGGACAACGCGGATCTGTCCCTGCTTCCGGGGATGACCTGCAACGTGGAGTTCATCGAGGACTCCCGGGAGAACGTCCTCCTGGCCCCCAACGCCGCCCTCCGCTACACCCCCTCCTCCCTCTCGGCGGGGGAGCTGGACTCGCTGACGGCGGCGAAACGGAGCGCGGCCCTGGAAAAAATGGGCCTGGCCCGGCGGGAGGCCCCGGCGGAGGAGCGGCCCCCCGCCCCCGCCGGGGGGCGGAATCCGGGCTCCCCGGCCGCCGCCGCCCCCCTGGGGCGGGGCTTTTCCGGCCCCCCGGGCCGGGCTTCCGGCCCGGCCCGGACTCCCCGGCCTTCCCGCGGCCCTGAAGCTCCGGGGGCCCAGCTTAAGGCCCTGTGGTTCATCAACGGCGAGGGGGCCTTCGACTGCGTCATGGTGGCGCCGGGGATAAGCGACGGCTCGGTCACCGAAGTTTCCTCCCCGGAGCTTACGGAGGATCTGGTCGCGGAGACCCGGTTCATCGTCCGGGAAAGGGTGAAGTAATGCCGGCGGAGGCGGTCATCCAGCTAAGGGGCATAACCCGGTTCTACCGGACCGCCGGTTCCGGCAAAGCCGGGGCGGGCGCTTTCGGCAAAGCCGGCAGGAGCGGGGCAGGCGGTTCCGGCCCCGCCGGAGCCGAAGAATTTACCGTCAAGGCCCTGCGGGGCATAGATTTTTCCGCGGCGGCGGGGGAATTCGTCGCCGTCATGGGGCCCTCCGGCTCGGGCAAGTCCACCCTGATGAACATCATCGGCTGCCTGGACGCCCCCAGTTCGGGGAGCTACATCCTGGACGGGGTGGAAACCACCCGGTCCGGGGCCGGGGCCTTCGCGGAAATTCGGAACAGCAAGATCGGCTTTGTCTTCCAGTCCTTCAACCTGCTGCCCCGGACCAGGGCCGTCGAAAACGTGGAACTCCCCCTCCTGTACCGGCGGCGGGAAAGGCTGCGGCCCCGGGCCATGCGGGAAAAGGCGGAGGCCGCCCTGGCGGCGGTGGGCCTGGCGGACCGGGCCTACCACAAGCCCAGCCAGCTTTCCGGGGGCCAGCAGCAGCGGGTCGCCATTGCCAGGGCCCTGGTCACGGACCCGGCCTTTATCCTGGCCGACGAACCCACCGGCAACCTGGATTCCGCCATGACCGGGGAAATCATGGAACTGTTCCAGGACCTGAACAACCAGGGAAAGACCATACTCCTGGTAACCCACGAAGCGGAGGTGGGGGAAAGGGCCAAACGGATCATCACCCTGCGGGACGGCCTCATCGTGGAGGATAGGGCGACCGCCCGGGGCAGGCAGGAGGGGCCGTGAAATTCCTGTACCTCCTGCAAAACTGCGTCCGCTCCATCCTGCGAAACAAGATGCGGAGCCTCCTCACCTCCCTGGGGGTTATCATCGGGGTCGCCTCCGTGGTGGTAATGACCGCCATCGGGCAGGGGGCCCAGCGGGAAATCGAGGCCCGTATTTCCTCCATGGGAACCAATCTGCTGGAGGTCAGACCCCAGCGGATGATCTTCCGGGGCGGGGAAAGCGCCGCCGGATTTTCCCGCTTCCCCCGGGTAACCGTGGCGGACCGGGATAAAATCGCGGCGGAAAATTCCTATGCCGCCGAACTCTCCGCCCTGGTGCAGCGGAGCTTTACCTGCACCGGCCCCGAAGGCAGCGCGTCGATCACGGTCCTGGGGGTGGAGGATTCCTATATCAGGATTCGGAACTGGAACATGGATCGGGGGGCCATGTTTGGGGAGGAGGAAAACGCGGCCCGCCAGCGGGTGGCGGTGCTGGGGGCGGAGACCGCCCGCTCCCTGTTCGGCGGGGCCGAGGCCGCCCTGGGGCAGAGCATGCGGCTGGGCGGCGGCTCCTGGATCGTCGTGGGGGTCCTGGAAGCCCACGGCGAGGCCCTGGGCATGATGAACGCCGACGATCTGGCGCTGATCCCCTACCGGACCTACCTTACCCGCCTTGCCCCCTCGTCGAACCTGTCCTCCGTGCTGTTAAGCGTGGTGGACAAAACCTACATGGACGCCGCCCAGCGGGAACTGGAGGCGATCATGCGGGAATCCCACAAACTGCCCGACTACGCCCCGCCCGATTTCGGCATTATGAACAGCACCAGCCTCATAGAAATGGCGGGGGAAACGTCCCGCAACCTGACGATACTCCTGGCCGCCATCGCGGGGGTGTCCCTTTTAGTGGGAGGAATCGGCATCATGAACATCATGCTCGTCTCCGTCACCGAGCGGACCAGAGAAATCGGCATACGCATGGCGGTGGGGGCGCGGAAGGGGGACATCCTGTTCCAGTTCCTGGCGGAAGCCTGCATCATCAGCATCTTCGGCGGCCTCTTTGGGGTCTTTCTTTCCTACGCCGCCTGCCGGATCCTGAAGATCCTTGCGATTCCCACCTCAATTTCCTTTGCCATCGTCCTGGGAGCCCTGGGCTTCTCCCTGTTCGTCGGCGCCCTCTTCGGTTTCTACCCGGCGAAAAAAGCGGCCCGCCTGTATCCCATCGAGGCGCTCCGTTATGAGTAGCGCGGGGGCCGGAAGCAGGGGGCCTTTCGGGGGGGCGAAGCCGCCGCCGCTCCCGGCAATTTTCAATTTGTGGAAATTATGGAAAAACGTCCCGTATCGAGTAAAATTTGGGCGCATTTTTTTGCGGCCCGCCCGCGGCGGGCCGCAAAAAAACCGGGCTATCCGCTCTAACAAAAACCCTGCGGGTTTTTGTTCCGCTCCTATCCCTTGCGCGGGCGAAAGCCGTACCGGCTTTCGCTTTCGCTGTGCTCCGCCCTTTTTGGCGGCTGCGGATAAAAAACGGCGGGGGCGTCGAAGCAAAACGCCGGGGCCTCTCGCCTTGCGGACCGGGGCGAGACGGAGGACCGCCGCCCTCCTGTTGTTCAGCCTTTCCACGGCGGCCTTTTCAGCGGAGCTGAATCTGGAGGATATCCGCCGGGCGGCGGCGGCGGCCTCGCCGGTCCTGAAAAAGCTGGAACAGTCCCGGAAAAACCTGGCGCTGGCAAAGGCCGCCGCCTTTTTTACCTACCTCCCCTCCCCCCGGGCGGGGCTTAGCGCCGGGTATCCCCTGCTGGACAGCTCCTCCCCCGGCCTCCGGGCCGCGGACGCCCTGAGCGCCGGGGCCCGGCTTTCCCTTTCCGAAAACCTGAACATCTACGACGGGGGAGCGTCCCGAATCCGGCGGAGCAACCGCGCCCTGGACGAATCGAGTCTGGACGCGGAGGCCCAGGCGAAGCTGTTCGCCCTTATTGAAGAGGCGGACAACCGTTACTTCGCCTGCCTGGAAGCGGAAGCGGCGGTGGAAAGCGCGGAACTCAACGCGGCGATCAGCTCCCTTGCCCTGGAGATCGCGGAGATCCGCCGCGCCGGGGAGCTCCTCTCTCCGGGGGACTATTACCTGGCCCTGGCCAACAAATCGGCGGCCGAGGGCTCCCATGCCGCGGCCCTTACCGGCCTGGCCTTGGCGCGGAAAAGGCTGGAACAGTTCACCGGCCTCGCCGATGTCAGCGCCCTGGCGCCGGTCAATGTTGAGGACTACGAGGATCTCCTCGGCGGCATTTCCCGGTGGACCATGGAGGACATCGCCCTCCGCGGCGGGGAAATCGGGGCCAGGGCCGCCGCCCGCAGCCCCGCTCTCCGTTCCGCCGCCATAAGCCTGCGGCGGGCGGAAAACGAATACGCCCTGTCCCGGAGCGCCTTCCTCCCCAGCCTGGACCTATCCCTGTCCTTCGATCTGGGCTACAGCTTTACCGCCAGGTCCCCCGCGGATCCCCTGTCCTACGGGGCGGCGCTCAGCCTGGGGGGAACCATTCCCCTGGATTATTGGGTCCTCTTTAACAACGAGCGGCGGCAAAAAAACTCCCTGGAAAATTCCCGGATCGACTACGAGGAGTCCCTGGCGGCCTTCGATATTGAATTGCAGTCCCTGCTTTTCAACCTGGCCGGAAACAGCCGGACCTTGATAGCCAGCCGGCGGCAGGCCGAATATTCGGCCCTGCTGCTGGAACAGCAGCGGGAGCTTTTCCAGCTTTCCGGGGTTTCGATGGCGTCCTTCCTGGACGCTTCCTCCCGGTCCCTGTCCAGCGAAACGGCAAGGATCAGGGCGGAATTCGCCTTTCTCCGCAGCCTTTCCGCCCTGAAATCCCTGGGGGCCTTTGAGGAATCGGAACTCCTTGAACTTCTGGGCGGGTGAGGCGGCGCGTTCACACGCGGCGCGTTTCACGCGGCGCGTTTTTGAGTTTCGCGGGGGAGCGCGAAACTCCATCGGGCGGGGAAATTCCCTGGGTTGCCGCGCGGAGCGCGGCAACCGCAAAGGCGGCAGCCGCGCCGCTCGGCGCGGCTGCCGCCCGCGCAAGGGATAGGAGCGGAATAAAAACCCGCAGGGTTTTTGTTAGAGCGGATAGCCCGGTTTTTTGCGGAGCAAAAAATGCGCCCTAACAATTCAATAGGAGGCCCTGGATTTTATCATCCCCTTCATTTTTTTCAGGACTTTTTTCTTTTGGTTTTTATACATGTAATAGGTGATGAGGGAGGTGGCGAAGGCTCCGATGCTGTCGAGGATGAGGTCGGACATGGTGTCCCGCAGGCCGCTTCCCTGGTAGGGTTTGCCCATTAGTATTTCTGTATCGCTGAGATTCCATTTCTGGTTGGCGGTGCCGAGGAGTACGTCGCAGGTAAATTCCATGATTTCCCAGAAGACTCCCAGGGTGATGGCGAAGGTGAAGGAAAAAAGGGCCACCAGGAGGGGGCTGATATTCATGGTGTAGCGGTAATTGATTTTATAGATGACGATGAATCCGATGAAGCCCATGATGATTCCCGACAGGGTGTGGAGGAAGTCGTCCCACCAGAAAAATTTGTAGTACAGTTTAAAGCGGACGCTTAAAAAAAGTCCGGCGTAGATAAAAATAACGATGATAACTTCGAGGATGTCGGGGATGTCTATTTTTTGATGTTTTTCGATGATGGTGGATCCGAAGCTGAGGGCAAAGGTGATCAGGGCCCACAGGGCGGACTCAACGTTTGCGGCGATGAACTCGATTTGGAGGCTCCGGTCTTCCGCGGCGCCCCGCAGCAATTCCAGGCATATCAATACGGCGTTCAACGCTACCGATAACAAAAGGGCGGCGCGGATGACGACGAATATTCTGTCCCGTGTTTTTTTCAGCATCGGCTTTTCTCCTCCGGCTGCGCCGGTTTTTCATCGGCAAGGTCCTTTCGCAGGGTGCGGATTCCCAGGAACAGGGCCAAAAGAAAGGTGAGCAGGTCCGCGACGGGCGCGGCGAGTTGGATTCCCAGGACTCCCAGGGCGGGGGCCAGGACAAAGAGCAGGGGGATGAGGAAAAGCCCCTGCCGGGAAAAGGCGAGGAGGCTGGCGGGGAGGGCCTTGCCCATGGTCTGGAGCATCATGTTGCACAGGACGATCCAGCCTCCCAGGGGGACGACGCAGCTTTGGAAGCGGAGGGCCAGGGCCCCTACCCGGATAACCGCCGGATCGTCCCGGCGGAAAAGGGCGACGATGGAGGGGGCGAAGATAAAGCTGCCCAGTCCCAGTAAACAGAGGAGGACGACGGTGAGGCGGACGCAGAACCAAAAGGCCTTTTTTACCCGGTCGTAGCGGCGGGCTCCGTAGTTAAAGCCGCAGACCGGTTGGAATCCCTGCCCCAGGCCCAGGACCGCGGCGTTTATCATCATCACGACACGGGTAACGATGGAGATGGCGGCGATCACCGCGTCCCCGTGGAGGCCGGCGGCGCGGTTCACGAAGATCGCCGAAAGGCTCATCAGACCCTGCCGCAAAAGGGAGGGCGTTCCGCCCCGGGCTATGTCGGCGTAGCGGGCGGGGGAGGGTTTGAAATTTTTCGGGCGGATCCGGATGGTCCCCCGGCCCCGGCGGCAGAGGAGGAACAGGAAAACGCAGCTAAGGGTCTGGCTTATCATGGTGGCCAGGGCGGCGCCGGTGATGCCCAGGCCGAGGACGAAAATGAAAAAAGGATCCAGGCCGATGTTCAGGATCGCGCCGGAGATCATGCCGATCATCCCGGTAAAGGCGCTGCCCTGAAAGCGGAGCAGGTTGTTGAGCATGAGGGAGCTTACCATGAAGGGGCAGCCTGCCAGGATGAAACGCAGGTAGTCTTTGGCAAAGGGGAGGATGGTTTCCGTGGCCCCCAAAAACCGGGCCAGGGGTTCGAGGAACAGGCTGCCCCCCAGACCGATAAGCGCGCCGATGATGAAGGCGGTGAAAAATCCGGTGGCCGCCATGATCTCCGCGTCGGCGGTATGCCGGGAACCGAGGGCCCGGGAGATGTAATTCCCCGCCCCGTGTCCAAAGAAGAAACCCACCGCCTGGATCACCGCCATAAGCGAAAAACTGACCCCCACCGCGGCGGTGGCGCTGGTTCCCAGGGCGCCGACAAAGTAGGTGTCCGCCATGTTGTACAGGGCGGACATCATCATGATGACGATTGCGGGGGCCGCCAGGGAAGCGACCAATTTCTCTACCGGGGCGGCGGTCATCCGCTCAAACTTCTCATTCGCAAAGCCGGCATGCCCAAGCTCTGAAGTTTCACGGCCTGCGGATTCCCGGTTTGCGGTCTCGCGGCCTGGAGTTTCCCGGACGGGGGCCCCGGTTCCGGAGATTTTCGCGCCCGGGACGCCCCCTTCTGTTGATTGCACCATGGTTTTGATAATATTATATTATAATGAAAAGGACGGGTAGGAGAAAGTAGATGCCGGACGATAATAATATTATAAGCAAGGTTTTTTCACTTCTGGGGAAAGAAAACGAACCCCTTTCCGATAAGGATGTACTCCTTAAACAGACAATCCGGGAGCTTACCCAGAACAGGTACGCCAAATTCTACCGGATTAAGTCGGAGGAGGTGGATCCCTCCTTCGCCCAATACTTTTACGCCGTCTACAAGACCGTGTACCCCGTCCAGGTTTTCATGAAGGATGTGGAAAAATCGGGGAAACTTGATTCGGCGGTGATAGAGTTTTTTTTGCCCCCCAAGGCCCTGGAAACCGCCCGCAGCCTCTCCCAGAACGCCATCGCGGCCCGTTCAAAAACCACGGCCCCGGATCTGCTGGCCAAACAGTTGGACGAGGATTACCGGTCCCTCACGGCGGCATTCGACCGCAGCCGGGCGGCGGCGGCGGACAAGTGCTGCAACCTTATCACCGTCCTGTCCCGGTTCGCCGGTTTTGATTACGCGCTGACCCTTAAAAAATTCGATTCCTCCATTCTGGCGGGGATCTTTACCACCCCCCTGAAATTTGCCCCGGTCAGGGGGGAGATTCTGGCGGCGGATCTGGGGGATTTTTATACCGCCATTTCCGCCCTGGACCCCCAGGGGGACTGGAAAACCGTCTTTTCGGTTCTGCGGGCCGTCACGGGGGGCGCCGATTGCATCCCCTACGATCAGTGGGCGACCCTGCTGGTCAACCTGCACGACCTGAAAAATTCCAAGATCATCGAGTATATCATCAGACACGCCACGAGGAATCCCCTCTGGGATGGAAAGGTGGATATTCCTTCCAGGCAGTTAAGCCGGGAATGGATTGAGGAAAAACAGGAAGATATTCAGGTGCGGATCGGCGCTATCATCGAGAAACAGCGGAACAGCCAGATCGATACCCTGCACCGGGCCATATTCGGGAACATAGACACCACCCGGCTCGCCCACTATAACGACCGGACCAACCAGGTATACCAGGGGAAGGATCTGGATGGTTTTGTCTATGCCGGCACCCTGAACTATCTCGCCGCCTTTCTTCAGGACTTTTTTGTCAAGGAAGTGCAGGAAATTTGCGATATTGTTCTTATTCGGGGGCAGTGGACCAACAACTCCGATTCCCTGCAAATGTCCGATGGTTTTCACGGCACCCTGGAGGCCCTGCCCGCCATGGAAACCCTGGACGAAAGCCTTTCGGAAAAGGGGAGCAACGGCCCCCGGCTTCGGGGGGCGCTGCTGCGGGTGGACCGGGACCGGACGCAGATCCGCTATATCGGCAACATCATTGGCGGCATCGACGAGGAGGCCCTGGACATTATCAAGACATCGACGGCCCACATTATCACGGTGGGGAAACACATGAAGGCCCTATCCGACGACATCCCAAAAAAACAGGGGGAGCTTATCATCAACTGGCGGGAATTGGAGGGGTATTCCAAGGCGCCCCTGGGCCAGCGGATATTAGAGGCCTACAAAAAGATCAACTACTTTGTACAGCTTATGACCTTGTCGGTCCGGGCGGCGGCCTGATATGGCGAAGGACCCGCAAAACCCCTCCCCCGGTTCCGCCGGGGCCTGCCCCCCGATTCGGGAAGCGTTCTCCGCTCTCTACGAGGTGGTCGCCCGCCTTCGGGCCCCGGACGGCTGCCCCTGGGACCGGGAGCAGACTCCCGCCAGCCTGCGGGGGGACTTAATCGAAGAAACCTACGAATGTGTGGAGGCCATTGACGAAAAGAACCCCTCCCACATCAGGGAAGAACTGGGGGATCTTTACCTCCTGGCGACCATGATCGCCTATATGCACCAGGAGGAGGGGGTTTTCAGCGTCGCCGAGGTATTAACGGGGGTAACGGAAAAACTGATCCGCCGCCATCCCCATGTTTTTGGGGAAACAAGGGTAAAGGATTCCGCGGAGGTTCTGGAAAACTGGGCGAAGATCAAGGTGGAGCAGGAGGGCCGGAAACCGAAGGACAGCGTCCTGGATCAGGTTTCCCGGGGCCTCCCTCCCCTGGACCGGGCCTACAGGCTGCAAAAAAAGGCCGCCAAGGCCGGGTTCGACTGGCCGGAGCTTCAGGGGGTGACGGCCAAGATCCGGGAGGAACTGCGGGAAACCGAGGAAGCCGCCGGCCTGGGGGGGGCGGGGTCCGGTGTGGAGGAAACGGAGGGGGAACTGGGGGACCTTCTCTTTTCGGTGGTGAATCTTTGCCGCTATCTGAAGATCGATCCTTCGACGGCCCTGCAACGGACCAACGTCAAATTCGAAAAACGCTTTAAGTATGTGGAGCAGAAGATGAAGGCGGCGGGCCGGGAAATGACCGGGGAAAACCTGGCCGTCATGGACGAATACTGGGAAGAGGCGAAGAAGGGCCTGTAGCACCTTACACTGCATCACCGGATAAGCGAAAAAACCGGGAACAAGAATGTTAACCACAAAGGCGAGCTGCGGCTCGCCAGGAACACGAAAGAATGAAAAAGCATCTTCAATCCCCGGTCTTGGTGCGCCTTCTTCGCCCTGGTGGTAAATTTCTTCCGGCCACTGTCGGGAATTTTCGCGGAAATTCCCCACGATCAGCGGCAGCGGCGCAATCTGCGGGGGTATTAAGACCGATTCGCGGGGGTTTGCGGCCCCGGGCCCTCCGATTCGAGCAGCCGCTTCTTTCCCCAGGCGGGCAGCAGGGTTTCCGGCCCCCAGAGCAGGGCCCGCATAAAGGCGGGGGCGGTGCGGGCGAAGGCCGTATCGAGATCCGCGGCCTCGCCGGGGCCGAAGTCGGAAAGCACCCAATCCACAATGCCCCTGCCGCTCCCCGGCGGCCCCCCCTGGCCCGGAAGACGGTCGTCGGGGCGGCCGATGCCAAAGCGGAGCCGCCAAAAATCCGGGGAGCCCAGACAGGCTTTCAGGGAACGCAGCCCGTTATGGCCCCCCAGCCCTCCGGCGAATTTCAGGGAGACCGCCCCCAGGGGCAGTTCCAGTTCATCGTGGACCACGAGAATCGACGGGGCCTTGAGCTTAAAAAAGACCGCCGCCGCCGCCGCCGCTTCCCCGGAAACGTTCATAAAGGTCTCCGGCTTTAAGAAGGCGATCTTCCGGGAAGGATCCGGAATCCCGGCCTCCGGGGCGGGATTCCCCCCGGCCTCCGGCGGGGAATCCGGGCCGGAAAGGAAGGACCCGATAAAACCGGCCCCCGCCTGGGCGAAGGAACCCTTGTACTTCTTCTGCCAGGAAAGGGCCTGAAAAAAGGGAAGGGCCTCCGCGAAAAGCCAGCCCGCGTTGTGCCGGTTCAGGGCGTACTGCCGGCCGGGGTTCCCCAGAAAAACGACCAGATCAACCATAACAATTACCGTTCAGCGGAAAAACGGCGGCCCGCCGGGGCTACAAGTCCTTCCGGCTGGCGACAACCCTGGAAATAAGACCGTAATCCGCCGCCTCGCCGGCGTTCATCCAGAAATCCCGGTCCGTATCCCGTTCGACCTGGTCAAAGGGGGCGCCCGTTTCGTTGGCAATCAGGTGGTTAATCCGGGCCCGCAGCTTATCAAGCTCCCTGGCGTGAATTTCTATATCCGTCGCCACCCCCCGGATACCCGACAGGGGCTGATGGATCAGGTAATGGCTATTGGGAAGCCCCAGCCGCCGCTCCCGGGGGCTGGCAAGCTGAATAATCGCCGCGGCGCTGGCCACCAGCCCCATGCCGATGGTCCAGACCGGGGGCGTTACAAAACGGATCATATCAAAAATGGCAAAGCCCGCGTCCGCGTCCCCCCCGGGCGAATCGATAAACATGCGGATAGGCTCATCCCCCATGTCCTCAAGCAGGAGGAGCTGCCGGACGGTCCGCTCGGCGAGCTCCTTTTTAATCTCCCCGGAAAGCAGGATTGTCCGAGTCTTGAGCATCCTGGCGAGAAGGGGATCGGCCCCGGAAGCCCTGGATTCCTCCCTGTCCTCATCCTCGTCGTCCTCCCCGGCGCGGAAACCCTTCAACAGCTCAATGTGCGGTAATCGTTTCATAAAAAAAGTATACCATATCGGCTGCGATCATGCGATACGGCTCGCAGGATCCGGGGCGCATCCCCGGCCCGAGGCCGGGGACCGGGCTATCAAGGCAGCCGCAGGCTGCCGGGGCTGCGGCTTCGCCTGCGGCGCGGCTGCTCAGGAGGCCGCCCTCCAACCAAAGCGCGGGGCGCCGCGATTCGGCTTCCACCGCCCGCCCTGCCGCAGCCAAAAAGGGCGGGGAACAGCGAAAGCGGCCGCCGCGGCGGCCGCCCGCGCAAGGGATAGAAGCGGAATTTTTGCGAAGCAAAAATTGGAGCGGATAGCCCGGTTTTTTTGCGGCCGCCGCAGGCGGCCGTAAAAAAATGCGCCCAATATTCACGTAACATAAAACGCATCCTCACCCGGGAAGCGCGGCGTCTTATTGAAAATCCGGGGGGAAGGCCGTAGTATCACGGGGGGGCGGCTTTGCGGGAGGGCGGGCCAGCTCCCAAGGGGGAATCTATGCCGAAAATAACTTTTATGGGGGCCGGGAGCACCGTTTTTGCCCGGAATGTGCTGGGGGACTGTCTGTGTTCGCCGGTATTGCGGGACAGCGAGATAGTTCTGTACGACATCGACGGGGAGCGGCTGCGGGAAAGCGAAAAGATTATCGCCGCGATCAACCGGGGGAAGGGGGGCGGGGCCCGGATACAATGCTGTCTGGGGGTGGAAAACCGCCGGGCGGCCCTGAAGGGCGCCCATTTTGTCGTCAACGCCGTTCAGGTGGGGGGCTACGATCCCTGTACGATTATCGATTTTGAGGCGCCGAAAAAATACGGGCTCCGGCAAACCATCGCCGATACGCTGGGGATCGGCGGCATCATGCGGGCCCTGCGCACCATTCCTGTGCTGGAAGATTTCGCCCGGGACATCGAGGAGGTCTGCCCGGATGCGTGGTTTTTGAATTACACCAACCCCATGGCCATGCTCACCGGATTTCTGCTGCGGTACAGCGGCGTAAAAACCGTGGGGCTTTGCCACAGCGTCCAGGTTTGCTCGGAGGGTCTGCTTAGAAGCCTCGGCATGGAAGACAAGCTGGAGGGCCGCCGCGAAAAGATCGCGGGGATTAACCACATGGCATGGCTGCTGGAGATCCGCGACAGGGCGGGGGAGGATCTGTACCCTGAAATTAAAAAACGGGCCCGGGAGAAAAACCGGCGGGGCGGGCACAACGACATGGTCCGTTTTGATTATATCGAAAAACTGGGGTACTACTGCACCGAATCCAGCGAGCATAACGCGGAGTACAATCCCTTTTACATCAAGGGGGCTTACCCGGAATTCATCGAACAGTTCAATATTCCCCTGGATGAGTACCCCCGCCGCTGCGTGGAGCAGATCAGGGGCTGGAAAACGGAATACGAAAACCTGAGCCGCCTGGACAGGCTGCCCCATGAACGGAGCCATGAGTACGCATCCTACATCATGGAGGCGGTGTACACCGGCGGGGCCTATAAGATCGGCGGGAACGTGCTAAACCGGGGGGGCCTTATCGACAACCTGCCCGCCGAGGCCTGCGTGGAGGTTCCCTGCCTGGTGGACGGGAACGGGGTGCATCCCTGTTACACCGGCCCCCTGCCCCTCCAGCTTGCGGCCATGAATATGAGCAACATCAACGTCCAGCTTCTTACCGTCGAGGCGGCCCGGAGCCGCAAAAAAGAGCATATCTACCACGCGGCGATGATGGACCCCCACACCCAGGCGGAGCTTTCGCTGGACGACATCGTGAAGCTGGTGGACGATCTTATCGAAGCCCACGGGAACTGGCTGCCGGAATTCCGGTAAGCCCCCCCTTACCGCGGCCGCCCGCACAATGCCGCTTAGAGTGAAGGCGCCCGTCTAAAAAGCCGGATATGCGGCGATATGCGAATGGAAGAAATGAACCACTAAGGCGAGGAAGGCGCACGAGGGGCGGGGGCAGGGAGCGGTTGTTCGTTCCTTCGTGTACCGTTGTGCGCCTTCGTGGTTTATATTTTTGGCCCCGGTTGTTTCTGTCCGCAGATTACGCGGATTGTGCAGATTTTTACAGCAAAGGCGAGGAATGTCCACGAAGGGCGGAGCAGGGGGGCGG
>JAIRSD010000204.1 GCA_031255615.1 Treponema sp.
TCCCCCAGCCCGGTGTACCGCTGTTTCCGCCGCTGGTGCAAGGCCGGTTTTTTTGAAGCCCTGGGGGAAGCCGGACTGTCCGCATACGATGAAGCTAAGGGCATTGCCTGGACCTGGGGAAGCGGCGACGGATGTATGACCAAGGCCCCCCTGGCGGTGGAAAAGGCGGGGGAAACCCCCGCCGACCGGGGAAAAAAACGGGAGCAAACGGCGCCTCCTAGCTGACGGGAAAGGAGCACCCCTGGCGTTGGCGGCGGCCGGAGCCAACCGGCATGACGCGTCCCGGCTTGAAAATCTGCCTGATGCTATTATTGTCCGGCGGCCTGATATAGGCGGGCATCCGCAATACTTCTGTCTTGATCGGGATACAGGGGGGGGAAGCAATGCGGGAAATCGCGGTGCTGCGGGGTTTTATTCCGCACATCAGGAGCCGATGGCAGAACGGGCGGAACAAGAAGGAGGTCCGGCTTTTAAGGCCCGCCGATGGGTTGTTGAGGCGGCGCATTCCTGGATGAACCGCTTTCGGAAGATACTGGTCCGAGGCCATAGGCCGCAGGATGGACGAGAGCAAACGGGAGCTGGATCGGCAGATGGGGAAGCTGAACAACAGCTTCGGGAATCTTGTCGAACATCTGGCGGCCCCGGGCATCCGCGAAAAGTTCGAAGCCCTGGGCTATGAGTTTGACTACGCGGCGACCGCCGAAGACTACCGCCTCTACGACCCGGCTGCGGGGAAGGTTCTGGCGGAGATCGACCTACTGCCGCAAAACAGCGAGAGGGTGATGGCGGTGGAGGTGAAGGCGAAGCTGCGGCAGGGCGACATAGCGGATCATATCGAGCGGCTGGGGGTGCTGCGGGCCTGGGCGGACCGGCATCAGGACCGGCGGAGGATTTACGGGGCTATGGCGGGAGCGGTTGTCCAGGAGAACGTGAGGCGGCGGGTATTGCGGGCGGGGCTGTACCTGATTGTGCAGACCGGGGACACGATGAAGATCGACATCCCCCCCAACTTCGTCCCCCGGCAGTGGCAGCCCGCCCGCTCCCCTTCGCGGCTATCCGGTCCGCAGTCCAAGCCGGGAAAGCCGCCGGACCGCTTCCTCCACATCGGGGCGGTGGCCGAAGGCGGAAAAGCGGATAAAACTTTGCCCCGCCGGCCCAAAACCCGCCCCCGGGGTGGTTACTATCTGGCAGGTTTCCAGAATTTCGTTGAACACGTCCCAACTGTCCCGTCCGGGAAACCGGGCCCAAATGTAGGGGGAATTGTCGCCCCCCACGCAGGATATGCCCAGTTTCCGCAGGGCGTCCCGGATAAGGGCGGCGTTTCCCAGGTAGAAGTCGCAGAGCCGCCGCATCTCCTGGCGCCCCTCCTCGTCCAGGGCCGCCAGGGCCCCCGCCTGGGCGATGTTGGAGGCGCCGTTAAAAACGGTCCCCGCCACCCGGGCCCAATCGGCGTTTATCCCTTCCCCCCCCTCATACTTGAGTTCCCTGGGAACCACGGTCCAGCCCAGCCTGACTCCGGTAAAACCCGCGGGCTTGGAAAAGGAATTTACCTCGACGGCGCATTCCCTGGCCCCGTCGATCTCATAGATGGACTTGGGCAAGGCCGGGTCCCGGATGTATTCGGCGTAGGCGGCGTCGAATATGATGAGGACCCCCTTTGACAGGGCGGCGTCGACCAATGCCCGTAATTGTTCCCGGCTGGCCGTCGCCCCGGTAGGATTATTGGGGGAACAAAAATAGCAGAGGCCGTCGGCGGGAAACCGGGAAAGATCGGGGAAGTAGCCGTTCTCCGCCGTACAGGGCAAATAGGTGATGCCCCCGTAGCCGGAGCCTTCCCATCCCCCCGCCGCGCCGATAAGCACGGAACCGTCCACATAGACCGGATAGGAGGGATCCTGAACCGCCGCCGGAATACCGGCGCCGAAGAGAAGCTGAAGCCGTCCAATGTCGCACTTGGCCCCGTCGGAGATAAAAATTTCATCCGGCCCCAGAGCCGCCCCGGCTATGTTCCGGTAAAAGACCACCGCTATTTTTTCCCGCAGCTCCAAAAGCCCCTCGTCCTGGTAGCCCGAATAACCCTCCGCCGTGGAAAGCCGCCGGGCCCCTTCCACCAGCCCCGCGTTGATATGGGGCAGAATGGGTTCCGTGGTATTGCCCACCCCCAGACTGATAATTCGCTTCTCATGGGACGCGGTCTCCGGATGTGCGGCGGCGTATTCCCGCCGCCGTTTGGCAATCTCCGGAAACAGGTACCCCGCCTTGATATGGGCTATACAGGGATTCCGCCTTATCATCAGGTATCTCCTTACATTACATAGGGTCGTTGTATAGGGTTGTTCGGAAACTTCAGTTTTTGAACAACAGGCGCTTCAAAACCTTTAAAACAACGGGCATCCGCCCTTCCTAAAAGCCGCCGGGGGCGGACGGAGCGGATATACCGGAATCCCCCTCCGCCGCGGCCCCGCCGAATTGGGGAAGGGCCCCCAGATCCAGGGTGGCAAAGTAGTCTTCCACCGTTTCCGGCCGCCGAATTTGCAGCGCCGATCCGTCGGGCCGCAGCAGCAGCTCCCCGCAGCGAAGTTTGCCGTTATAGTTAAAACCCATGGCCCGCCCGTGGGCCCCCGCGTCGTGGATCACCACAAAATCCCCGGCCCCCGGATCATCCGGCCTCTCGGCGGAGACGGTAATGCCGGGGAGCCTCCGCTGGACGGCGAATTTGTCGTTGTTCTCGCAGAGACTCCCCACCACATCGTAGGTTTCGGTCGGGGCTTCCCCCTCCTTGCCGGGGATGCTGATGTGGTGGTAGGCCCCGTAAAGGGCCGGCCGCATCAGGTCGGCCATACAGGCATTGAGGCCGATATACTCCCGGTAAATTTTCTTACGGTGAACAGCCCTGGCTACCAGCCAGCCGTAGGGGCCCGTAATGGGCCGGCCGTATTCGGTATGGACGCCCAGCCCCCCCAGACCCGCGGGAAGGAGGATCTCATCGTAGACCCTCTTGAGCCCCTCCGCGAGGCGTTCCCAGCCGGGGGCCTCCTGTTCGGGCCGGTAGGGAATACCCAAACCCCCGCCCAGGTTGACAAATTCCAGGGAAAGGCCGGTGGCGTTTTTTATTTCCACCGCCAGTTCAAACAGTAGCCGCCCCGTTTCCAGGTGGTAATCCAGGCTGAGTTCGTTGGAGGCCACCATGGTATGAAGGCCAAAGCGCCGGACCCCCTTTTGTTTAAGGAGCCGGTAGCCCTCAAGCAACTGGTCCCGGGTAAAGCCGTATTTGGCCTCCTCCGGCTTCCCGATGATGGCGTTCCCCTCTTTAAGGGGGCCGGGGTTATAGCGGCAGGAGATCAGTTCCGGCAGCCGGCCCAGGGCCTGTTCCAGGAATTCGATATGGGTAAGGTCATCCAGGTTGATGACGGCCCCCAGGTCCCGGGCCTTCAGGTACTCCCGGGAGGGGGTTTCGTTGGCGGTAAACATGATCGCCTCCCCCCGGATTCCCGCCATGTCCGCCAGGAGCAGTTCCG
>JAIRSD010000271.1 GCA_031255615.1 Treponema sp.
AATCCATGGGCTTCAAATTCGGAATCGCCGCGTGCCCGCTTCCTTCGGGGGATTCTGGCGGCGCTGCTCTTTTTATGCCCCCTTTCGTGCAGCCAAAAGGAGGAGATCCGCCTGGCCCCCCCGGCCATGCCCCCCCTGTCCCGGGAAGAAATCGGCTACGGGGTGGTGAACGTTTCCTACACCCACGCATCCGGCGAACCGGGGGGCCAGGATTCCCTCGGGTACCTGCGGCGGGGTTCGGTGGTGCGGATCCTGGAACGCCGCGTCTCCGGCGCGGCGGCGCGGAACGCCGCGGGCGGGGGGGCCGGGGGCCAGGATGTCTGGGTGCTGGTGGAAGGCGGCGGACAGGGCTTTGAGGGCCAGGGCTGGCTGCCGGAATCGGTGATCGACATCTACTCCACCGAAGCCCAGGCCGGAACAGCCGCGGAAAGCCTGCTGCAATGAAACGACTCCTGCTCTTATCCGTCCCCCCCCTGGCGGGGGCCCTCATCGGCTTTGTCACCAATGTCCTGGCCATCAGGATGCTGTTCCGGCCCCTTCGCCCCTACCATATCTTCGGCCTGCGGATTCCCTTTACCCCGGGGATCCTCCCCCGGGAACGGGCCAGGCTGGCGGACAACATCGGCGCCATGGTGGAGCGGGAACTCCTCACGGCGGAGATACTCCGGGAACGGCTGGCCGGGGAAGAACTGCGGGAACGCTTCAGCCGGGACCTCGCGTCATACACCGGATGCCTGCCGGAACTTTTCGAGGGGGCCGCGGAAAAAATTTACCCCCGGGCCCTGGAAAGCCTGGGGGATTTTCTGCGGAAGCCGGAGATCCGGGCCTACCTGATTGACGCGGGCCGCGGCCTTGTCGATAAAATCGTTGAGGGCCTCCCCCCCCTCCAGCGCTTCGTCGTCAGCTCCGGGCAGTTCGATCAGGCCGTCAAGGAAAACATGCCCGCCATCATCGAGGGCGCCGTCAAGGACCTGGAAGAAAAGGGCCGCCGGCAGGAAACCCGGAACCGGCTTATCGGTTATGTCAAGGACAACCTCCTTACCGGGGAAGCCCTGGCGGCTGTCCTCAAAGACCTGCTCCCGCCGGATGTGGAGGGGAAAAGCCCGGAACGCCTGATAACCGACAAACTCTTCGCCGCGGCGGACGCCCGCATAGAAAAACTCCTGGAAGCCGTTGATATCCGGACCATGGTACGGGACCGGATAAACAGCCTGGACATGATCCGGGTCGAAGGCATCATCCTGGACGTAATGGCCAACCAGTTCAAATGGATAGATATCTTCGGCGCCATCCTGGGCTTCCTCATCGGCCTTTTCCAGGCCCTCTTCGGCTACTTCATGCGGCTCTAGCAGGCTGATTAGTCTAAAAGGCAGGGTGTGCGGATGGAAGCAATTTACCACGGAGGCGAGGAAGGCGCAGAAGGGCGGGGCTTCAAGGCGCCTTTTCATTCCTTCATGTTCCTGGCGATCTGCTGCTCGCCCTGGTGCCCCTTCGTGGTTAAAAATCTTCCGGTTTTTTCACTTGTCCGGTGATTGAGTGTAATCATGGGCCCTGTTTTTTGGGCGCATCCCCGCCTCCGGCGGGGACCGGGCTATCCGCTCCAACAAAAACCCTGCGGGTTTTTGTTCCGCTCCTATCCCTTGCGCGGGCGAAAGCCCCGCCCTCCGGCAGGGCTTTCGCCTGCCGAAAATCCGCCTCCCCGCGGATTTTCGGCCTGTAAGTTTTGCCGTTCCCCGCCAAAACTCATGGAACGCTTCCCCCTCCGCCGGCCTCCCTGCCGGCGCGGCTGCCCAAGGAATCTCCCCGCCGCGGATGGGGGCGCGCCCGTACATTCGATATCCGGTCTGTTAGGGTTGTTCAGAAACTGAAGTTTCTGAACAACAACCGCTTAAAACGAAGAAAAACGTGGATTTCCCCGGGAAACCCGCGTTTTTCGCACGGCTTGTTCAATAACCAACCGGCTTATTGAACAAGTCCATTGTTTTTTTAACATCCGCCGGCAGGTAGCCCCGTTTTTTGTTATCTTTTATACTGTTGCTATGTTTCCCGATTTCTACTGGCTGTTCCACAAAATCAAGGTCTTCGCCCTGGTGGGGGAAAGCGGTACGGGCAAGAGTTTCCGGGCCCGGCTGGTGGCCCAGCGGCACGGGATTAATTATATCATCGACGACGGCCTTTTGATTAAGGACAACCGGATTCTGGCGGGCCATTCGGCGAAAACGGAAAAGACTTTTATGGCGGCGGTGAAGGCGGCTCTTTTTGACGAGAAAAGCCACCGGGACGAGGTGGCCAGGAAATTTCAAACCGAAAAGATCCACCGGGTTCTTATTTTGGGGACTTCGGAAAAAATGGTGAATAAAATCGCCGCCCGGCTGCAGCTTCCCGTTCCCGTCAAGATCATCAAGATCGAGGATATCGCGTCCCAGGAGGAAATCGAAAAGGCTATCAGGACCAGGAAAATCGAGGGGAAACATGTTATTCCCGTGCCGTCCATCGAGGTAAAGCGGAGTTATCCGAATATTTTTTACGATGCCATCCGGGTGCTTCAGCGGAAAAGAAGGACCACCGGCATCAGCCCCGCGGGGGCGGAACTCAGCCCCGCCGGAATCGGACCCATCCCCCGGGTGCTGGAGAAGTCCCTGGTGCGGCCCGAATATTCCAAACGGGGCAAGGTCATTATGACCGAGGCGGCTTTAAGCCAGATGGTCATTCACTGCGTTGACGAATACAACAGCGAGATCCGCATAAAAAAAATTGTTATTAAAGACAAGGAGGTGGGATACCAGCTTGCCATCACCATTGATGTACCCTACGGGACCCAGCTTGGAGGAAATATCCACGAACTACAGCAGCATATCATTGACGATATCGAACGGTACACCAATATCCTTATCGAAGAAGTAAATATAATCATTGACAAGATCATCCGGCAGGAGGAGGGGGATCTATGAAATCGGCGCTGCGCCCGGCAGTATTACTGGCGATATTGCTTGTCGGGGCCTATCCCGGATTCGGGCAGGACGGCGGTTCTCCGCCCCGGCCCGTATATAGATCGGCCCACTACGAAATCTACGGCGGGGATGCCGCCGCCGCGGAACGGATCGCCGCCGGCCTGGAGGGATGCTTTGAAATTTTTTCCCGGCTTTTCCGTTTCAAGGCCCCCTCCCCCCTCAGGGTCCGCCTGATTCCCAATCCGGCCGCCTACGACGATTATGTGGCGGGCCTTTTGGGGGAAAAACGGGAGGGGGCGGTGTACCTCCATTACCGGCGGGAGAATTCGCGGGAGTTGGTGATAAACAACGGCCCCGCCGCGGGGGGATCTGTGCCGGCGGCAGACTCCTGGAATTGGGCCGTCCCCTATCAGGCCTTCGTTCAATACCTCCGGGCCTTTATCCCCAGCCCCCCTTCCTGGATTCAAAGGGGCTTCGCCCTTTATTTTAGCGGCCTTTCTTTTTCCGGGGGCAGGGAAATAAGCTACCGGGAACATCTTTCCTGGCTGGGGATGGTAAAGGCGGGGCCCCTGCCCCCGGTCAGGGAGATCCTTTTGGCGGATGCGGAATATTCCGGCGCGGAGGGCCCCGCCGCTCCGGCGTTTGACGCCCTTTCCTGGTCGCTGGCTTCGTTTTTTCTTAACAGCGGAAATGAGGACTATTTCCGCAGCCTCCTGGAATGTTTCATGCTGCTTAACCCGGAAGCGGGGGCGGCGGAAAACTCCCGCATCCTGACGGACCGGCTGGGGGAATGGAATGGTTTTGAAAACCTGGACCGGGATTACCGGGCCTACCTGGATTCCCGCAGAACCTTTTCCGAATTGATGGACCTGGGCCGCCGGGCCTACCTGTCCGGAGACGGGGAGGCCGCCCGTCCCTTTTTCCTGGAAGCCCTGGATCTGCGGCCCGGCCACTACGCCCCCTACTACTATCTGGGCCTTGGCGCCTACGGGAACGGAAATTGGGAGGAGGCGGAGAGGTACTATCTGCAAAGCCTGGAAGGGGGGGCGGACCGGGGTCCGGTGTACTACGCCCTGGGGCTCAACGCCGCGGCGGCCCTGAACCGGGACAGGGCCCGGGAATATTTGGACGCCGCGGTTCAGGCCGATCCCTCCCGCTACCGGGAAAAGGCGGAGTCCCTGATCAATCGTCTGCCGGGCCCGCCCCGGATTCCTTAAGCGGCGGACCTTGGGGTCAGAGTTATGTCGCCCGCCGTCCCTTGCCAGGGCCCGGCAGGGGGGGGTAAGCTCTGAAGATCCAAACATTCCTTGCTGCGGCGTTTCCTAAATTGGTATTGCTGAATATCAGGGATCTTGAAAAATATATTGAATTGGATAACATACTGCCTGTGCAAAGGGGGACGGGATGAAAAAAATACCGGCGGCGTTATTATGCGCCCTGTTGGTTCTCGGATGTACGAAAGAAAATAATCAAAGCACTATATCCGTCATAGGCGTCGGCACGGTATTGGCGCAGCCGGATATGATCCAGCTCAATATTTCTTTAAGCCGCATATCGCCGACGATCCGGCAGGCCCAGGAGGCGGTGAACACGCAGGTTGGGCAGGTGTTGGAAATACTAAAGGCCGAGCGTCTCGACGATAAAAATATAAGCACCCCCTCATTAAGGTTTAGCCAGGAATATGAATGGCGGGCGGACAGGCGGGTGCTGATTGGGCAAAAGGCCGAACAGATCATGACTTTTTCGGTAGACGATATACGCCGGGACGCTGAAAGAGCTTCAAGAATACTGGACAAACTAACTGAGATCGAGGGCCTCGCGTTGAACCACATAAATTTCAGCATAAAGGACAATCAGGAGCTTTTTGTCCAATCCCGCGAATTGGCCTATCAGAAGGCGCGGGACAAGGCGGCCCAGTACGCCGGGCTTTCCGGGCTGAAAATCGTCAAGACGCTGAATATTTCCGAATTCGGGAACGCGCAAATTTTTCCTCCGGGCGCGCTGTTGATGAATCAAAAAATGAATTCCGCCGCCGAAGGATCCCGGGACCAATCCGCCTCGACGATGCTGCCGACAGGGGAACTGGAGATTACGACTCAGATTTCGGTAGTATTTCTTTTGGAATGAACCTCCCCGCCCTAAAGGGCGAGGCATCGTTTCTCTCATTCGGGGTATGCCCTCTTTGACACGGGAAAACCGCGGCGATTGCCGCCGTCTCCGATTCATGCAGCGCCGGCTGCGGGAGATATTCCCCGGTTCCCTGTTTTTGTGAACTTTACCGG
>JAIRSD010000279.1 GCA_031255615.1 Treponema sp.
GCGAGTGAGAGACACGCCGCCGCCCCAAGGGTCGCCGCCGGTAACGGTGTTGCCCGAAATCACGCCGCCCTGCATGACAAAGATCGCAGCCTCGCCGCTGACGATTACGCCGCCGCCGCCGCTCCATTCGCTGCCGCTCGCGGTGTTATTCGAAATCGCGCCGCCCTGCATGGTGAAGACCGCAGCTTCGCCGCCGACGGATACGCCGCCGCCCCATCCGTCGATGGTGTTGCCCGAAATCGCGCCGCTTTTCAGGACAAACTCGCCGCCGTTCATGACATTGACCAATGAGTATGTGTTGTTGTCCACTCCGGCCAGCGTAACGCCGTCAAGGGTGAGCGTCTTCTTAGCCCCGTCTTTACCGCCGTCGATGCGGAGAAGGTTTCCCTGCCCCTTCAAGTAGATTGTCCCGCTTCCGCCGTTAGCACTTGAAATCAATCCGTTGCACATTAAAAAATCAATAGGTTCGCCGCAAAAAGTATCGGTATCGGCGTCGTTTCACAATAAAATCGGTTGCAACAATCGCTCGGCAACGAATCCGTGAAACCCCACATGATTTCATCCGGCGTGAGTCTGCGCATAGCGATATGATGTTTCCCGCGACGGACATTCTCCGAACTCGGCATGAGCATGACCGCCGCGCTTTATATCTTCGTGCGCCACTCGGCGGCAACTCCTATTTTTTCACACTGCTTTTTGTGGGGTTTTTCATGAGCAATACGAGTATCATTGCAACTGCGCAAGTTGCTGCCGCCAGAACAAATGAACTCGTATAACTCCCGCCTACAGTTAATTTGTTTGAAATGATTGGGAAAGCCAATGCAGATACTCCGAACCCAATCATAACCAATCCAAAGTTCATGCCGCCGTATCTTGTGCCAAAGCTCTCCGCCGTCATAGCTGCATATACGCTTGCCGCTCCGCCGAAGCCGAAGGATACTAGTATAATGCAGATAAGAAACAGTACCCCTTCACCGATAATCATAATTAACGAGGCGCACAAAATAATCGCCGCGATGGCTATCATCGCCGCTTTTCTTCCTATCTTGTCTGATACCCAGGACACAATAAGCCGACCAGCCGCGCTGCTGATACCCGTTAATAAAACCCCGATTAGGGCAAGATCTTCGGATAACCCCCTGACGGATCCGAGTGATATAAACACTGGATTAAGTATAAAATATGCTGGCAGCGTGAAAATCAGGCCGCCGGCCAATAAATAGAACTGCTTTGTTTTTATAATCTCTTTTGGTGAATACTGCCGCTTTGTACCTGCCGTCTGCATAGGTACATAGCCGTCAGGCGTATATCCCTCCGGCGGGTTTTCAATAAAAAGAGAGCATACACCGCAAATGACAAGAAAGCTAATCCCGAAGGTTAAAAATGTGCCTGGAACACCTATGTTGCCAAGCATGGACTTCGCTAATGGTGCAAACACTACAAGCGAAAAACCGAATGCGCTTACAATCATGCCTGACGCGAAGCCTCGTCTGTCCGAAAACCATTTTTGGATTGCCGCGATGGTAGAGGTATAGACCGTTCCGACGCCCAATCCACCGACAATACCGTATGTTATATAGACAAGCCACGGGATGCTTTCAGTTACGAGCGTGGTACATGCCATACCGATTGCAATAAGGACACTCCCTATCAATGTTACCATCTTAGGACCGAACTTATCCTGCGCCAAACCGCCGAAGATAATACCAATTACAAACATAGCCAGCATAATGGACGAAGTAAGGGCCGCAGAATCGGCGTCCCAATTCAGATGATTGGAAATCGGCCCTTTAAACACGCTCCACATATAGATGATTCCGGCACAGAACTGTATGGCCATCCCCGCGATTAAAACAAAATACCTATTTTTGGATTTCATTTCATTGCTCCTTTCCTATCCTTGGTTTAAATGATTGGAAAAACACTTCGTTTTCCCAATGCTATCACCTCTTTTGGGCAAAAAAAACGCCTGTGGCAATCATATCCGATTGCCACAGGCGCACTTTTCATCGTTTTTTACAAACTCAGTACTTTCCTATGAACAATCGGCCACATAAAAAAAAGAAAAACCCAAAAAACGAGGTAAAGAATACTTCGCTAAAAAGATTGTTCAATTTATTTGTCGTGTGAATCCAATTGCCCATTACATACTCCCCAAATGACAGATCCGGCATCCAGCTAAACCAGAATACACGACATATACCGATCTGTCAATAGATTGGGTGAAAAGGACTTCCGGAAAATTTTAAGATTTCTGAAAGTTGGCAGACAAAAAACACCTGTGGCAAGTTGCTTAAACTAAATGTTCCGCTATAGAATACCCTGCCTGGGGGACAGGGGGAAAGTCTGAAACAAAACCAGGCTTCCTCTTGACACAAAACATAGGAGGCGAGGAAGGCGCGCGAAGACCGGGGATTGGAAGCGTAATACATTCCTTCGTGTTCCTGGCGAGCCGCAGCCCGCCTTGGCGCCCCTTCGTGGCTAACATTCCTGTTCCCGGTTCCTTCGCTTATCCGGTGGTTTAGTGCAAGCAAGGCGGGCGGCGGGTTTTGTGCCGCCCCTATCCCTTGCGCGGGCCCGGAGTTTGCGTTCCGCGCAGCAACTCCGAAAAAACAAAACGCCGCGTCTTCGGAGCTTTTGCGCCCGCGTCAAAAATCACCGCGTCATAATGGGCATGACTCCGCCGGCAGGGAGGCCGGCCTCCGCGGCCGCAGCGGCATGGATGCCGAACCGCAACGCCCCGGCGTCGCGGTTTTCGGCCTTTGGGACGGCGCCCCAAAGGCCGCACGGGGGGGAAAGGTCCATAAGTTGCCGCGCAAAGTGCGGCAACTCAGAGGGGGAAAGCCGCGCCGCGGCGGCGCGGCTTTCCCCCGCGCAAGGGATAGGAAGGGTGCGGAGCAGCCACGCCGCAGGCGGGGCCGGAGCGAAGCGCAGCCCTGGATAGCCCGGTCCCCGGCCTCCGGGCCGGGGATGCGCCCGGAATACACACGATATCCGGACTTCGAAACCGGGGCTTGCCGGGACGGACAAAGGCGGGATTTACCTAAAGATCATTTTTGGTTTATAACAAGACATGTTTCCTGTCATTCCCTGCGCCGCCGGCTGCGGCAGGCCGGCCATCAGCGGTTCCAATACCTGCGCCGTCCACGCCGCCGATTCGGAACGGGAGGCGGATCGGATAGGGCGGTACATCGCCGAACGGGACGTGATAAAGGACGTTTCCGCCTGCGGACTCTACTTTGGGGAGATGGATTTCTCCTGCCGCAAATTCTACGGCTGCACCTTTTCGGGGGCCTCTTTCACCAGATGCCTCTTTACCGGAGTCCAGATGCGGATGCTGTTTTTCGATTTTTGCGTCTTCAAGGACTGCGACTTTTCCCATTCCGATTTGGAGTTCCTCAGCTTCGCGGGATCCGATATTTCAAACTGCACCTTTGAGGGGTCCAACCTTACCCATCTTAATTACGGCGGATCGGTGATTCGGGAAAGCACCTTCAACAATTCGGACCTTTACAACAGCCGCTTTATCAACGCGGATATAACCCAAACGCGGTTTGTGGACTGCAATCTTAAACGGGTCTATTTTATCGAAAGCCGGCGGGAGGGGGTGTCTTTTAAGGCCTCCAATACGGCGGAAGCGGTCTTCGAGATCGGAGAATAATACATAGAATGAAACTATTTTTTCACTATTGCAGTTACGGATTCAGCAACTGCTACGTCCTGGGAACCGACCCCCCCGGCGAACAGGGCGCCCTCGTCGTTGACCCCGCGGTCATGGACAAGCAGATTCTGTACTTTCTGGAAAAAAACAATTACCCCCTTTTGGGGGTCCTGATAACCCACGATCACATTAAGCATGTGCGGGGTTTGCGGACCCTTAAGCGGATATACGAAACGGACATATACGCCGTAAACCCCCATATCAACGAACACCGGACCGTCATGGTTCGGGACGGGGAGAGTATCAGCATCGGCCCCTTCCGGGTCGAGGTAATCGCCGTCCCCGGCCATTCCTCGGATTCCGCGGTGTTCCGCGTCGACCGGCTGCTTTTTACCGGCGACGTTCTCAGCGCGGGGCTGGTGGGACGGACCGCCAGCGCCTACGGAGCGGCGGTGCAGATGACCGCCCTGCGGAGCAAGATCCTGTCCCTCCCCGGGGACTTTACGATTCTCGCCGCCCACGGCCCCCCGTCCACCCTGGAAACGGAACGCCGCTACAACGCGGGGATCAGCGCCTTCGACGCGAGCCGCAACCGGCGGCCCAAGTTCAAGCTGGATCTCTCCTGACCCTGATCCGGTAGACTCTGCCCGCCCCCAGGCCCCAGCGCTCCGCCGCGTAGGCGTCGAAGGCCCGGGCTTCGGCAAGGAAGGCCGAAGCCAAAAGGGGCCAAACGCCGGCTGCCTCATCCTTTTCCGGCAGCACGGCCCTGCGCCAGGGGGAGGCCTCCAGCCGGGAGGCCAGGGTTTCCCCAAAGTAGCGGCCCGCCCGGGACACGGGCTGCTGCAGCACATGGGCCATAAATTCGTTTACCACCAGGTATTCATCCTCAATGTCGTAGTGCTGATAGTCAAAGTAGGAGAGTATGAAACGCTTGGCCCGGGGATCGAGGCCCTCCCAGCGGCGGCGGCTGAATTCCTGAAAATCCTCGTCGATAAAAAAGATTCCGTGGAACCCCTCGTGGGCCATGAAAAGGCCGCGGAGGTATCCGGCGGATTCCCGGGAAATCGAGATGATCCCCCCCTCCCCCGGCGCAAAACGATCCCCCTCCCGGCGGATGATCCGGGCCGCCAGGAGGAGGGACTCCAGTTCCCGTTCCTCGGGGAGCAGGGGAAACTGTACAAGCCGGGCGGCCTCGAAGAACCGGGCCAGGTCCCGGGCCCGGTAGTCGTGGGCGTTCCAGCCGTGCTGGTCCTCCAGCTCCTCGTCCCCGGCAAGCCGCCCCCGATAGCCCGCCTTTTCGACGAAAAAGGCAAGCCGCTTAAAAAGCCGGTCCTGGACGGCGTAATCGGCGGTATCGATGATGAGGAGGGAGGGGAAACTTTCCCAGCGGAAAACTTCGTAATCCGCCCGCCGCCAGGAGGTCTGGGGATAATCCAGGATCAGCGCCGGATCCAGGGGGATAGGCTCGGGAAAGGGCAGGGGCAGGCCGGAGACCAGGCGGACGCTTTCCAGGTCCTCCCCCTCTACCACAAAGCGCCGGAGGGGGGAAGGGAAAAGGCGGGAGAGGACCGTAAATTCCCCGTCCGCCGGGGGGACTTCAAGGCGGAGGGATCCGGCGGCCGTCCGGACCGCGGCCCCGGAGCGGATCACCAGATCCCCCGCCGGAAAGGCGAATTCCCGGGGCAGGTCCAGGCCTACGCCCCCCCCGGGGGAGGCGTAGACAAAGGGGCTCAGGTTTAGACCCCCGCCGCTCCTGTCCACGCCGTACCAGCGGGGGACAAGCTCCAGGGACTTCAGTTCCAGGACCAGGCCGCTCTTTCTCAGGGCCGGCAGGGATTCCTCCGGCGCCGCCGCCGTAATGCTGATGCCGGCCAGGGAATCCCCCATAAGGGGCACCGTGTAACGAAAAGGGGGAGCGGCCCGCACCGAGTCGGCCCGGTCCGATTCGGACTGCACCGGGTCGGCCCGCGTCGAATCGGCGGGGGCCGGGGGGAATCCGCAGGAATCCCCGTCCCAGGGAAGGACAAAGAGGGGGGCCGCGGAGGCTGAAGCAGGGGCCCCGTCTTCGGACCGGGCGGGGCAGCGGAGGATCAGCTCCGCCCCCTCCGCCGGGGGAAGATCGGCGGAATCCGGGGAATCCCGCAGGCCGTATTCCAGGGTCAGCGACATGGCGGAGGGGAGAAGGAGGGGCGGTTCCAGCCGAATCTCCATAACCGGGGGGCCGGCCTTGGCGAAATTCAAGAGCCCCCGGGCGCCGTCCTGGTTTGCCGCATACAAAACGCTGCCCCCCAGCTCCCGCTGAAATTCCGCCGGAATTCCGGGGCCCCGGACGCAGCCGCAGAGCAGAATCGCCGGAAGGATTCGGAGGAACCCCTTCCATTCCGGGGGGGGCGTCTTACAGATCAACAATGCCCCGGGCGATCACCTGGGCCAGCGAAAAACGGCGTTCCATGGTCATCTCCGGCCTCTGGCGGACAAAATTTTCCAGCCCCGCGGGGAATGTGCTGGGAAGGCAGGGAAGTTCCAGCGCCTGCCGGTAGTAGGCCCGGTGGGAAGGCTCAAAACGGCGGTTGACGCAAAACAGGGTAAGGCAGGCTTCCTTGATGAACCCCGCCGAGGCGAGAAGGTAGTGGAATTCGTCGTTTTGCAGATACGCGGCCCCCAGATCGTTCAGAAAATGCTCCATCCTGGACTGGCTGGCGCCCCGCATCGCCCTCCAAAAGGAATCCCCCAAACGTTCCAGCCTCCGCCGGATTCCGTCGATCCAGCCGGACCGGGAAAAGAGAATATCCCCGCCCGCGAGGCGGTAAAAGCCGTAGGTCCCCGAATCCTTGACCAGCCAGAGGGATTCGACCCGGTTGTCCGCAATGTCCACCAGTTCCTCTATCTTTGCGGTGGACTTGTACTCCAGCCGAACCGGTATATCCCCCACCAGGAAACGATCCTTCAGCGCCTGGGGAGAAGTTTCAAAGGCCAGTAAATCGGGACCATAAGCCCGGCGCCGATCCTCCGGCTCCATGATGGGGACCGTGCAGAACACGTCCAGAATAAGGGCAAAATAAGGGTCCAGGGTGTCCGGCTGGGCGGCCTCGTTCACGAGGATGCATTCAACGCCGGGCCAGGCGGACAGAATTCCCACAAGCCGATCCGCCAGAATCTTAGTTTTGTACTTCATGTAAAATTCCTCAATGTATACATGATACAAGGATACCATCATAATGACGAAGGGGAAAGAATAGGGAAACGGCGGCGTCCCGTTTGGAAAAGTCCGGGCATCAAGGGTAGGTTGGGCGCATCCCCGCCTGCGGCGGGGACCGGGCTATCCGCTCTAACAAAAACCCTGCGGGTTTTTGTTGGCCGCTCCTATCCCTTGCGCGCTCGCTGTGCCCCGCCCTTCCTCGCTTACCGGCGGGAACGGCGCAGCTCCCCGATGCAAACGGACCGGGAGTAAACTGAGCATTGCTGGATATGGGAAGGAAAGGAAAGGATAAAAACGGCGGGCCCCTCCATTTCGCGGTCCTCATCCCCCACCGGGACTGCAGGAGGCTGCTGCGTTCCTGGAGCGGGGAACTCTTCGCCGCCGGTTATTGGGGGGCATGGTCCTTCCCCCAGGCGGCGCCCCTGGCCCTGCTTTCCGCCCCCCTCGCGGAGGAGGAACTCCGGGAGCTTGCCCGGAATCTGCGCCGCCGCAGCCTGGAGGGAGGCCGGGACGGTATGCTGCGGGGCGGAGCGCCGGCGGTTCTATCCCTGGACCCTCCGGGGATAGGGCCCCTGAAGATCTACGGCCCGGCCCTGGAACTCCGGGTCGAGGCCGGGGATTTCGGCGCCGGGGAAGGAAAAATCACGGCCCTTTTCCCCCCCCTCCTGGGCTGCGCCCTCCTGGAAGGCCCCGAAAGCGGGGCCCCGGAAAACCGGGGGGGCTTCGCGTTCCGGGCCGCCGCGGTCGCCAACATGCGCTACCGCCCCCTTCCCGCCGGGGATCCGGCCTATTCATTTTCCTGGAAAATCGGAGAACCCCGGTGGCTGCCGTCCTGCCGCCCGGCCCGCCGCGGCGGAGGGGGCTGATGGCGGAAACGGCGTGGCTCAGGGTCAAGGACGGCGCGGTCCAGCTTGACATAAAAGCCCAGCCCGGCGCGTCAAAGACCGAGGTCGCCGGCCTTAAAGACGGGAGGCTGAAAATCAGGATCGCCGCCGCCCCGGAGGACGGCAAGGCCAACGACGAACTCCGCCGCTTCCTCGCCGCGGTTCTGCGCTGCCCCCGGGGAAAGGTAACGGTGCTGCGGGGGGAAAAATCCCGGCTTAAGACGCTCTCCGTCCCCCTCGCCTTCCGGGAAAAGGCGGAGGCCCTGGGGGAGAACAGGAAGATCCCTTAAAACCGGGCGGAAAATTAGCGCGGAGGGCCCCCCGGCGTTTCGCGGGGGGCGCCGGACCGGGGGGCTATTGGCCCGCGGCCTGTTTAAAGGCGGTCCAGACCCGCTCGTGTTCCTCCTCCGCTTCCTGGCTTATTCCCCGGATGGTTTCCATGTCGGTGTTAAACCCCGTGGGGAGGGTAAGGAAGACCCGGTACTCCGGGTTTATCAGGGGGTCGGAGGCGCTATAGGTGCAGTAGTAGCCCAGATGTTCAAAACACCGGGCCCCCCGCCGGGCGTCGAGGATGTAGTCAAGGAACGCCAGGGCTCCCTGGGCGTTGGGGGCCTTGACGGGGATAAAGGCCCCCATGAGGCCGTAACCGATTCCCTCCTCGGGGAACACCATCTTGAGTCCCGGCCTGGCCATCATGGACCGGGTCACCTGGTCGGTGTACATGACCGCCCCGAAGACTTCCCCGGAGATCAGATCCTCGTCCAGGAAATCGTCTTTGATGATCCTGACGTTCGGCGCCAAATCGATCATCAGCCTCCCCGCATCGGCGATTACCCGGGGGTCGGACTCGTTGTAGCTTTTTCCCATCACCTTAAGGGCAATGCCGTTAATCACCCGGGGATTCGCGGTTACCCCCAGGCTGCCCCGGAGGGAGCTGTCCCACAGATCCCGGTAGCCGGTTATCGGCTTCTTGATCGCCGCGGGATCGTACACGATGGTCTGCACCCCCGCCCCGTAGGGGACCGTGTACTCGTCGTTGGGATCGTAGAAGGGGCGGCGGTAAAGGGGGTTGATGTTGCCGTAGTTGGGGATTTTTGACTTGTCGAGTTTTTGCAGCAGCCCCTCCGCGACGGCGGCCTCTATGATATAGTCGTCGGCTATTATCAGGTCGTAATCCCCCCCCTTGGCGGTCCGCAGCCGGGTCAGCATGGTTTCGTTGCTGTCGAAGTTTATATAGTTTATCTTCAGCCCCGTTTCTTTTTCGAATTCCGCCAGAATATCCTGGGGAAACATTTCCTCCCAGGTATAAATGGTCAGCCGTTTCGCGTCCCTTTTTCCACCGGCAAAAAGCAGTCCGGGGATAAGAAAAACGCCCAGGAAAGATAAAATAAAGAAGACCCGTTTCTTTTTCATAAAGCAGCTCCTTGATGTTTATGTTTATTCCGGATGCCATAACCGGAGATAAGGGCGGAACAGAGGGAAAGAAGGGCGGTTAAGATAAACAGCAGCGTACAGAGGGCGTTGATCTTCGGCCTCACCCCCACCTTCAACTGGGTATAGATTCTAATGGGCAGGGTGTTGGTATGGGGGCCGGTAACAAAAATACTGATGATCACATCGTCAAAACTCATGGCGAAGGAAATGAGCATCCCCGAAACGACGGCGGGCATCACGAGGGGCAGGATAATATCGACGAAGGCCCGCCATTCCCCCGCCCCCAGATCCCTGGCCGCCTCCACAAGGCTCTTGTCCAGGCCCTCAAGCCGGGCCTTTACCAGGAGGAAGACGTAGGGAATACACATGGTGGTATGGGCGATCACCAGGGTTACCATCCCGAAGGGAAGGGAAAGGAAGGCGAAGAAGGCCAGGGAGACCATGCCCATTATGATTTCCGGGGTAATAATCGGGAGAACCGCCAAAAATTCGACGGTCCTGGCGCCGGGAATTTTGGCCCGGGTCATTCCCGACGCGGCCAGAACCCCGATAAGGGCGGCAAAAAGGCTGGAGAGGATCCCCAGGACCAGGCTGGTTAAAAGGGAACTAAACAGGGAACGGTCCTTGAAAAGCTCCCCGTACCAGCGCAGGGAAAAACCTCCCCAATCCGTACTCAGCCGGTTTTGATTGAAGGAGTAGACAATGACCAGGAGGATGGGCAGATACATCAGCGTGAGTATTACCGCCAGATAGAACTTTGACAACAGGGCCGCCCCTCTTTTCAAACCAGCCCCTCCAATTCTCCGCTGCCGCCGCAGAGACGGCCAAGGACGCGGTAGAGATACATAAAACAACTGGTCAGCAGCATCAGCACCACGCTCAGGGCCGCGGCGAAGGGCCAGTCGTGGCCCTGCAAAAGCTGCTCATGGATAAGGTTCCCCACCAGCACTATCTTGTTGCCCCCCAGGATGTCGGCGATAAAAAAAAGCCCCATGGAGGGAATAAAAGTTAAGACGACGCCGGAAAAAAGCCCCGGCATGGTCAGGGGCAGGGTAACCGTAAGAAAAGCCCGGGGCGCCGAAGCCCCCAAGACCCGGGCGGCCTCCACCAGACTCCAGTCCATCTTTTCGGCGCTGACGAAGACCGAATAGATCATAAAGGGCAAAAGGACGTAGATCATCCCCGTGACCACCGCGGGATAACTGTAGAGGAGCCGCAGGGGCGAGCCGATAAAACCCAGGGACATAAGAATATTATCCAGGATCCCGTTGGAACGGAATACGATGATCCAGCCGTAAAGCCGCATCAGGGAACTGGTCCAGAAGGGGATGATCAGGATCAGCATGACCCTGCTCCGCCAGGGGGCGGAAAGTTTGGCCATCATATAGCCGAAGGGATAGCCGAAAAAAACGACCAGGACGGTGGAAACAAGGGCCAGCTTTATCGACTGGGAAAAGGCGGCGGCATACTCCGGAATGGCGATGCGCCGGTAATTCCGCAGGGTAAGATCCAGGGCCGCCCCCAGATTCCCCTCCCGCCGCAGGAAGCTCAGGACCAGCATATATAAGAGGGGCCCCAGGACAAAAATCAGGGTGAAGATGTACAAGGGCAGGGCCATGGCAAAGGCCGTCCGCTGTTTCATGGCTCCCCGCTTTCCTCCACCGGGACCGCGCGGGCCGGTTCCCAGCTTACCCGCACGTCCTGCCCAAGCTCCACGGGCCAGTCAAAACCTTGACGGCTGGCGGTAACTTCCTCCCCCGTATCTTTAAGGACCGCGCTTATCCGCAGTTGGCCTCCGGCGAATTGCTTCTCCGTCACCACGGCAAGGCGTCCGGCGGGCCGGGCCGGATCCGGTTTTTCCAAATTTATCCATTCGGAGCGGATTGCCAAAAGACGGCCCTCCGGGCCCTGTTCCCGGAGGATGTTGGCGTTGCCGACAAAACGGGCGGCAAAACTGGTCCGGGGCCGGTCGTAGATCTCCTTGGGGCTTCCCAACTGCTCGATGGCCCCGTCCCGCATCACGGCGATACGATCCGACATGCTCAAGGCTTCCTCCTGATCGTGGGTGATGTAAATAAAACTAATCCCCAAACGCTTCTGCAAACCCTTGAGTTCAACCTGCATCTGGCGGCGGAGCTGCAAATCCAGAGCCCCCAGGGGTTCGTCCAGGAGCAGCACCTTGGGAGAATTAACCAGGGCCCGGGCCACCGCGATCCGCTGCTTTTGGCCGCCGGAAAGCTCTCCGGGCATACGGCGCTCGTAGCCGGGAAGCCGCACCATCTCCAGGGCCCGCCGTACCGCCTCCTGTATCTCCTTCCGGGGCCTGCCCTTTATTTTCAGGCTATACCCGATATTAGCCGCCACGTTCATGTGGGGGAAAAGGGCGTAATTCTGAAAAACCATGTTCAAGTCCCGGAGGTTGGGTTCTTCCTCCGTCACGTCCCGGCCCTCAAGATAAACCCGGCCGGCGTCCGCCTGTTCCAGCCCGGCGATGATCCGCAGGGTAGTGGTTTTTCCGCAGCCCGACGGCCCCAGGAGGGTAACAAATTCCCCGGCCTCAACGGAAATGTCTATCCCCTTAAGCGCCGGTACGGCGCCGAATTGCTTGGTAATTCCCTCCAGGCGGAGCAGTTCAGCCATAGAAGAAATATCCCATGCCGCCGTATACCAAAAAACTCAGAACGGTGATGCCGATAACGTAGGGCAGCTTGGTCTGGTAATAGACAATGGGATTGATGCCCAGCATGGGCCCCTCAAAAAATATGTCTCCCATGGCGATTTCATTGCCGGCAAAACCCGCGGCGCAGACCGCCCCCACAAAGAGACCCAGATCCATCCCCATGTTCCGCCCCAATTCCAGGGCGATGGGTATCCCCAGGGCGTACATGGCCCAGGGGTTGTCAAAAAAGGCCCCCACCATGGTACAGATGGCGAAAATCAGGGCCGGGAGGATCCACGCCTGGCCCCCGATCATACTCCGCACCGTGTTGTTGAGCCACTCGGAAAAGCCGATCTCCTCGATCCCGGCGGCGAAAACGCTGGAGGCGACGAACATGATAATGGGGGCCAGCATGCTCTCAATGCCGAACACCAGGTTGTCAAAAAACTGGTCGGGAGTCATGTAACGCTGGGAGCAATAAAGAAGGAAGGTGAAAATCAGGGTAATCAGCATGCCGTAGAGCACGTTCACCGACAGGGTTCCGCTTTCCAGGGTTCCCGCGATTACCGAGGAGGCGATCAGGATCAGGATGGGCAGGATCAGGTTTATCACCTTCCCCCGGTTCGGGGAATCCCGGTTTTCGCCGATCGCGGTTCCCTCCGGCCACAGGGCCCCCCCTTCCTTTACCCGAATCAGGCCCTTTTTCAGGACCCCCACCGGGGGTATCAGGCCGAAAATCAGGAGAAGGATGAACGCCAGGGCGAAAAGGGCGGAAAAATTATACCGGACCGCCTGGAAAAAAATATCCCGCCGGCCCCCGGCGTTTACGATGATCCCCGTAAGGTAAAGCCCCGTCACGGAAAGGGGGCTGAGGATGCAGAGGGCCATGGGAGTCATCCCCAGGACGACGGCGGACTTTTCCCGGGCCGTTTCTTTTTGATCCGAAAGGGGGGTAAAACAGGCGCCGTTGATAAGGATGCTCAAATATTCATCAATGGCGATAAGGACCATGGAGAAAAAAGCGGAAAGGAGGATCCCCCTGCCGGTTTTTATCCGCCTTTCCACCGCGTATTTAAGGGCGTTGATGCTGCCGGACGCGGAAAACTGCCGGGTGAGGACCCCCATGAGGAGGACCATCAGGATCAGGCCGGCGTTTTCCCCCAGGGCGCTGATCACATGATCCGTATAAACGCCGATAAAGCCCGTCCGGGCCTGCATAATCGAAATGTAGAATCCCGACAGGACTATCGATTCCAGGGCCCGGCGGGTTATCATAATGTAAAGCACCAGGAATATGATGGGGGAACAGATCCACATGACCCGGAAGGGCCCCGCGGACAGTTCCGGGGTAAAGAGGAAAAGGTTAAAAAAGATAAGAAACACCAGGTAATAATTGACAAACAGGGACAGGGGGCCCTGGGCCTTCCCCCCGGCGGCGGAACCCAGACCGCGGCGGGAATTGAGGATTCGGATCAGGCTTTGGTACTTTTCGGTGGCCTGGGCGTAAACGCTTTTCAGGAAAAGGCTGTAGATTCCCGGATGGCTCCGGGTAAGGACGTGGAGCACCCTGGTGCTGAGCTCGTAGACCTGGAGCGCCCCGTTGGCCTGGACATCCGCCATCCGCTTGTCGCCGGTAAGGGCGGCGTATTCCCCAAAATAGCTTCCCGGCTGAAGTTCGTTCAGGACCTGATCCTTGCTTCCCAGAACAAGGACCGCCCCGGATTCGATAAAGTACATGCCCTGGGAATTATCACCGGCGCGGCAGACGTAGCTTCCGTGGGCATACTCCTTCAAAACCAGACGGGACATCACATAATCCAAAATTCGGCTCTCCTTGGCCGAATCCTCCAGCTTGAAGAAATTTCTGATGTATTCTCGAGTTATCGTCTGCGTCATTTCGGTTTATCGCGGCGGCGGAGAAACTAGAACTTCGGCCCCAGGGCCGTAGTAAAGGCATCCCAAATACGGGTATGGGCGGCCTCGGCCTCCTCGGTAAGATTCATCATAAGTTCGTAGTTCCCAAACTTATTCACCACATGGCCGTCCCGTTCCTCCGTGGGCAGGAGCAAAAAGGGCCGGTATTCGGGTCTTATATACGATTCCGAACCGGAAAAGGTGCAATAATACCCCAGGTATTCGAAGCACCGGGCCCCCCGCCGGGGTTCCATGATGGCGTTGAGGAACCAATGGGCCGCCTCCGGGTTGGAGGCGTTGACGGGAATAAAGGCGGGCATGATCCCAAAACCGATTCCCTCCCGGGGATAGACCATCCGCAGGCCTGGATTCTTAATCAGGGACTTAAAAACCTGATCCGTATACATCAGCGCCGCGTCAATATCGCCGGCCAGCATATATTCGTCCAGATCGTCGTCCTGAAAAACGGCCACATTCGGCGCCAGCCGCAGAAGCCTCTCCCCCGCGGCGTTGATAACCCCCGGATTCATCTCGTTGTAGCCCATGCCCATGACTTTCAGGGCCATGCCGTTTACCACCCGGTAATTGGCGGGGATCCCCAGCCGGTCCTTCAGGGCGGGGTTAAAGAGGTCGGTAAAGCCCTGGATGTCGAAATTCACCTTATCGGGGTTGTACACGATAGTCTGAACCCCCGCCCCGTAGGGCACCGTATATTCGTTATCGGGATCGTAAAACTGGTGCTGGTAAAAGGGATTCACGTGCCGCAGGTTGGGCAGCATCCTTTTGTTTAATTTCTGGGCAAGACCCTCGGAAATGACAAATTCGACGATGTAGTCGTCGGCGATCACCAGATCGCAGCCGCCCCCCTCGGCCATTTCCAGGGCCACCAGCATTTCCTCGTTAAACTCAAAGGTCTTCAGCACCACCTCCACACCGGTCTCCTGGGCAAATTCCTCTAAAATCTCCTGCGGTATCATTTCCTTCCAGGTATAGATGACCAAATTTTTTTTCTGGGCAAAAAGAAGGGTCATGGGCAGGAAAAAAAGACAAACCGCGATAAACCAATTTTTCTTCATATCAAACGCTCCCCGATTTAATAATGAGTTGTTCGGAAACCTCGGTTTCCAATCAATGCCCCTTTGAAAACACGGAAAACACGGGTTTCCCCGGAAATCCCGCGTTTTCGCGGGGCTTGTTCAATAGCCGCCGGATTACCGAACAAGTCCAATATCGTTTCTTAGATTGTCGTCCGGCTATTACCCGAAAACCCGGCGGATTTTCATAATATGTTCATTTATCCACACTTTCTACCGTAACATCAAGATAAGAGACCGACCGGCCCCCCCCCAAAGCCTGGGCCACCGCTCGGGACACCTCGATGACGCGGAGCTGAGAAGCCCGGACCCGGTTTTTCACCGTCGCCACCACGCTCCGGTTGTTGGCCTGATTGGTTATCTTTATCTGGCGCCCCACGCTCAAAGAGGGATGCCCCGCGGTAAGATCCATACCGACCGCAACCGTCGCCCGGCCCCGCTGGTAGAAATTCCGCATCCGGATGGTCCGCGGAATCTTACGGACGACCTCCACGGCCACCTCCTCTATCCGAACCGGGGTAAGATCCTCCGTATTCGTATTTATCTCCAAAATGTTGGCCGCCTCGGGGGAAATATCCAAAATCCGGTCGCCCAGGGGAATACGGCCGCCCACCTTTACGTTGACCTGTTTGCCGTTCTCAAGGTTGGTAATACGAATTTCCATTCCAAAGGGCAGGTTGGCATGGGAGGCGAAAAGACCAGAACCGGAGCCGTACCAGGAAGCCATGCCTTCCGCCATATAGAGTTCAGAAGATTGCGCGTCAGAATCTTGAGCGAACGCCGGGATTACCATAAAGAATCCCAAAAACGCCGCGAAAACAATGGCTTTTTTCATTACAGACAACCTCCCCATTCTGGGTTTTACCTATTTTTAACAAACAAAGGCAATTATACTACAAAAATTTTTGTTTTTCTACATTTCGGCCCCCCTCTTTCCATATTATTATCAATTATCACGGTCCGGGATAGGTTGAATTCAGATATATGATGGGCGCATCCCCGGCCCGCGGCCGGGGACCGGGCTATCCAGGGCTCCGCTTCGCTCCGGCCCCGCCTGCGGCGTGGCTGCTCCGCACCCTTCCTATCCCTTGCGCGGCTCACACATGGCATTCCTGCCATGTGTGAGCTTCTGGGTTTTTGCTTCGCAAAAACTCATGGATGTTTCCCCCCGTGCGGCGTTGGAGGGGCGTGCAGGCGCCGCGGGCCGGATTCCGCGCCCTTTTTTCTACCGGCGGCCCGCCGGCAGGGGCAGGGCGCGGCGATGCGCCGGCGGCGGCATGGATGCCGCCGCCAGGAGGCCGGCTGTTTCCGAATCCTGGACTTGGTGCGCGAAGCGCACCAAGTTCGAAAGGCGAAAAACGGCAGGGATGCGCCGGCACGGAGGCCGGCTGTTTCTATGCCTTGGGGTTTTTGCTTCGCAAAAACCCCGTAAGGTGAAAAACGGCAGGGATGCGCCGGCATGGAAGCCGGCTGTTTCCGAATCCTGTACTTGGTGCGCGATGCGCACCAAGTTCGAAAGGCGAAAAACGGCAGGGATGCGCCG
>JAIRSD010000057.1 GCA_031255615.1 Treponema sp.
TCATCATCGTCGTCTTCGTCTTCAAAGCCATCGTCTTCGTCTTCAAAATCATCGTCTTCGTCCTCGAAGTCATCCTCGAAGTCGTCTTCCATATCGTCGAAGTTGTCTTCATCGTCGTCAATATCATCGTCCTCATCATCGTCGCCAAAAACGAGGGGAGGGAAGGGATAGGCCTCCCCGTCCTCCACGGGCCCGGCGACAGCCGGATCCAGGCCGCCGGCGATAAGCCATTCCGCCGGTTCCAGCGCCGGGACGCTCCACCCGGCAAGGGACCGCAAAACAAGGGCCTCCTCCCCGGTCTCAGGGATCCGTTGGGTATTCATACATCCCTCCGACATATATTCAGACAAAAACGGTCGTATGGACGCGTCCGCGTCCGGCCTTATGATCTCTTCGGGAACCATGGTTCCTCCCTTGCTTAATGATATTTCTTGAAACATAAGGGAGACTTTAAGCATCTGTCAACTGGTTTTGTTGTAGTTTTTCAATCTTTTGACCGGACTGCGGCCCGGTTCAAAATATATGCGGTATAAGGCGGATCCCCCGCCGTTTTCCCTTGGGCCCCCAGCCCCTTCGCTCCCGCGCCTCAAGTCAGGGATAGTACTCAGTCTTTTTAAGAGGGGCGCATCCCCGCCTCCGGCGGGGACCGGGCTATCCGCTCTAACAAAAACCCTGCGGGTTTTTGTTCCGCTTCTATCCCTTGCGCTGCTGAAAATCCGCATCCATGCGGATTTTCAGCCCGGGTTTTTTGCGAAGCAAAAAACCCGGGAAATAGAAACAGCCGGCATCCTGCCGGCCTGGAGTTTGGCGCCTTGCCCCAAACTCCGCAAACCCACCCGGCTGCGCCTTTTGGTTCGGCATCCCTGCCGTTTTACGCTTTTGGAGTTTGCGCCTGCGCGCAAACTCGGGGAACTTATCCCCCGCCGCGCCGCACCGCCTTGGGAGCCGGCCTCCCTGCCGGCGGCAGTCTTGCCGACGGCGTCCCTCCGCGGCCCCGCTTTGTTTCGCCCCCGTCTTTACAGCGGAGGATTTTTCCGCTATAAAAAAGATACAAACAATGGTTCGTGTTAAGGTCGCGGCCCCCTGCAAAATCAATCTGCATCTTTCGGTGGGGGAGCGCCGGACCGGCGGCTACCACGATCTGGAAAGCATCTTCCAAACCCTGGCCCTTGGGGATTCCCTCAGCTTCGAAGTTTTGGAGGAGAAGGGCCGCTGCGATATACTGGTCCATTCCCCTCCGGGCCCCGGCTTTCAAATCCCCCCGGAGGAAAACATCGTCGCCAGGGCGGTGTCCCTTTTCCAACGGCGGACGGGTTTTGACCGGGGCCTTCGGATAGGTCTGGAAAAGCGCGTCCCCCTGGGGGGAGGACTGGGAGGCGGTTCTTCGGATGCCGCTTCAACCCTGGCGGCCCTGGATATGCTGGCGGGTACGGCTTTATCCTTGGCGGAACTGCGGGGTATGGCTCTGTCTCTGGGCAGCGACGTCCCCTTTTTTTTGGCGGATCCCCCGGCGGGAGGGCCCCCCGGGATTTCGGCGGCGGGGAGCGGCGGAGCCGCCTGGGTAACCGGCAGGGGGGAGCGGCTGCTTCCCCTGGAAAGCCCCCGTCCCTGGCCGGTGGTGCTGGTTCATCCGGGTTTTCCCAGCCCCACGGGGGAAGCCTTCCGCCGTCTGGATCTCCGGCGGCGCGGGAGGGCCGCCCGGAATCCGGGGCGGGAGGAACTGATAGGGGCCTTGGGCGCGGATCCCGCCGTCTGGCCCTATTGGAACGATTTTCTTCCGGTCCTTGATGAAGGGGAAGGAGAATCCTCTGTTTACCGGCCTATCCTTTCCGCGTTGCGGAGGGAAGGCGCCGGTTTTGCCGGTCTGTCCGGGGCAGGTTCCACCTGTTTTGGAGTTTTTATGGATGAAGGAGGAGCAAAAAGGGCAGCGCGGTTATTAATGAACGGGATCTTTCTTATTTATGTAACGTTTTTCCTTGCGCGTTCGTCATTCGGGGTATTAGAATGAAAATACGTTGTTGGCCTCGTTGCTAAAGGAGATGCGCCATGGAAATAACTGATATCCGGGTTCGGAAAGTAACCGGAGAAGGTAAATTAAAGGCGTATGTGACCGTTACATTTGATGATTGCTTTGTCGTGCACAATGTTAAGATCATCGAGGGAAAAAGCGGAGTTTTTATTGCCATGCCCAGCCGGAAGACCCGCGCTGGAGAGTATAAGGATGTCGCGCATCCTATCAATCCCGAATTCCGGGCGGAATTGCAAAGAAGAATCCTGGAACGTTACGATTCCGGTAACGGCGAGGATGATCTTACGGTAGAAATTTAACTACTGACAGCATCTGCTGAAAGCCGCCGGCTGACAGTCGGCGGCCATGCGGTTAAAATAACCGCCGGCGGGGCTGGCGTTTTCATAACGGGATACGCATTGGGACGTAGGCAAGTGGTAAGCCACCGGGTTTTGGCTCCGGCATGCACAGGTTCGAACCCTGTCGTCCCAAACGAATATCAGATAACTGAGCTTATTCCAAACATGATGGTCTAAGGATAAGTCCCCGGTAAAACCGGGGAACAGATCCGCCGACTAGACTCTGTCCGTCAAATATATACATTATGGATAGACGATCCTGGGAAAGAAAAGTTCTGTTCACAGGGCCGCGGCATAGGTTGCGCGCCGGTTTTGCGGCAGCCCTTAGAGTTGTCCGGAAACATCAGTTCCCGAACAACAACCGTTTAAAAACGAACCAAAGGAGTTTACACCATGAGTCAGGTTGTAGTGGCGGCCCGAAGCAGGACCGCGAAAGGATCGGCGGAAGCCCGGCGGATTAGACGGACAGGCCGGATACCGGCGGTATTGTACGGCAGGAGCGGCATTTCCTTGTCCATCGATCTTGACGCCAGGGAATTTTCCAACCGGGTCAAAAATATATCCGAAAGCACCATCGTTCAGGTAGAAGTGGAAGGAAAAACCTACGATGCCTTTGTGAAGGATACGCAGCGCAGTATTACTGAAGGGAGCATCCTCCATGTCGATTTCTACGAGGTGGAAAGCGGCATCGCCTTGCGGGCCCATGTTTCCCTGCACCTTACGGGGAATCCCGTCGGCGTGCGGGAGGGGGGCGTCCTCGAATCGCCGCTCCATGAGATCGAAGTGGAGTGCCTGCCCAAGGATCTTCCCGAACGGATTGAGATTGATATTTCCGATCTTAAGGTGAATCAGTCCTTCCATGTCCGGGATATCAAGCTGGGCGAGGGGGTTCGTCTGATCTCCAACGAAGATCAGGTGGTTGCCCTGGTCAAGTATGCCAGGGAAACGGCCGCCGCCCCTGCGGCGGGGGAAACCGGCGCGGCCGCCGCCCCCGCTGGGTGATCCGATTCCGCGGCCGGGAGCCAGGGAGTCGTCCCCTCTACCCGGGGCTTGTCCGGGGAAAGGGTATACATCCGCTGCGGTTATGACAAAGAAGGGTGAAGGGGATTATCCCCCCTTCTTTTTCTTGTATTGGGTGCCTTTTTGGACTGCCTAAGCGCCGGCGCCTTTGAATCCGCTGTTTTTAAAGGTCTGGGTTCCCTGCCCGCGGGAATAAGCCTGCTGGCCGCGGTTTCCGGAGGGGCCGATTCCACCGCCATGCTGGCTTCCCTTGCCCGGCTCCGGGAAAGGGAAAATTTTACCCTCCGGGCCGCCCATGTGGAACACGGAATCCGCCCCGCGGAGGAAAGCCAGGGGGATGCCCGGGCGGTACGGGTCCTTTGCGCCGGCCTGGGCGTCCCCTGCCGGGTGCTGAGCATCCAACCCGGCAGGGTGGCTGAATATGCCCGCCGCGGGGGGACGGGCATAGAGGCGGCGGCCCGGCATTTTCGTTACCGGGCTCTCATAAAGGAAGCCCTGCGCCGAGGCGCCGGGGCCATTGTTACGGCCCACACCGGGGACGATGCGCTGGAGCTGTGCCTCATGCGGATTCTCCGGGGTTCCGGTCCCGAAGGGCTTGGCCGTATGCCCCCTTCCCGCCGTATCGCCGCGGGTAGAACGTCCTTGCTTATCCTGCGGCCCCTCCTGGGCCTTTACCGCGGGGATGTAGAATCCTACCTTGCCCTCCGGGGGCTTCCCTGGCGCAGGGATTCTACAAATACGGACGAGCGGTTTTTCCGCAACCGGATTCGCGCCGGGCTGGTCCCCTTCCTGGACAGCCGTTTTTCCGGATGGAAGCGGGCCCTGGAAACTCTGGGGGATACCCAAAGGCTGGCGGCTGGTTTTATCAGCGCCGAAGCCCGGAGCCGTGTGGCCTGGGAATGGAAGGATCTTTCCGGAAGGGATTCCGGCCGGGGCAGGATGCTGCAAAGCGGCGGGAATTTCTTTGATCAGCCCTTAATAATCCGGGAAGAAGCGTTGTTCCACGGCTTGAATCTTTTTCGAGGGCCCGGCTCGGATTCCTCGATAAGGCGGCGCAGCCTGCGCCCTTTCATCCGGGGGGAAATTCAGGACATCGATCTTGGATTCTGCCGGGCCGCGGCGGATCGGAGGGGGGGGAAAGTCTCCATATTCCGCCGGAGCGGGGGAGGGGAGGCGGGTTTTTCTCTGTTGATCAAAGGGCCGGGACGCTATAATCTTGAGGCTGCCGCCTGGTTAGGGTCCAATGCTGGGGAAAAGACGGTCCTGCGGGTGCTGGAGAGGGGCGGGGATCCTTCCGTCCGCCTGGAGGGGGAGGGTTTTTTTGCCCTTCTTCCCCTTGTTCTCCGTCCCTTTCGCCCCGGCGGCGCCAGGGCTTCGGGAGGGGCCGCCCCCAGGGATGCGGCTTTCGCCGGGGAACAAGGTTTTTTCGGGACGCGGACGGAGTCTGTTCCCGCGCCCCGCTTTTCAGCGGCGCTAATCGCCCAGGATGCGGCGGGGGAGGCGGCCCTTATCGGTGTTTGTCATCGGAGCGCAGTAATACTGTGGAAGCGGGAAATTCAAAGCGGCGGGGATTTTTTCTTTTGCGGCATTGGGGGTATTAATGCTGAACAATCAGAACGATAAACTGCCCCATCCAAATTTGCAGGGAGGACGGCCCGGCCGTTTCGCCCTTGTTTTTTTTGTGGTGACGGCGGTCCTTTTCGGGGCGTATTTTTTCCGGGGGGAGGGGCGGCCGTCGGCAAGGGATATCAGATATTCGGATTTTTTGCGCTATGTGGAACAGAATCAGGTAGAATCCGTAACGATCCACGACAATAATTCTGTTGATATATTTCTTAAGGGAAACAGCGGTTCCGCCGGTATTCCCATGAAAACCCTTATTCCCTACCATGATCCCGGTTTGATGAGCGCCCTGCGGGAAAAAAACATCAATGTTTCCGGGGCGGTTTCGGGAATCAGTCCCTGGCGTATCGTTCTGGAATTCCTTCCCTGGCTTATCGGATTTGGATTCATCTGGTTCATGTTCCGCAATATGCAGGGTTCGGGGAACAGGGCCTTTCAATTTGGTAAAAGCCGGGCGAAACGGTATCAGGATGAAGGGAAGAAAGTTACATTTAGCGACGTGGCGGGCCAGCGGGACGCGAAGTATGAATTGGAAGAGGTGGTAGCCTTTCTAAAGAATCCGCAGAAATTTACCAAAATGGGGGCCCGGATTCCCAAGGGGGTGCTCCTGGTAGGGATGCCCGGCACGGGGAAAACCCTCATGGCCCGGGCCGTGGCGGGGGAGGCCGGCGTCGCCTATTTCCACATGTCGGGTTCTGATTTTGTCGAGATGTTCGTCGGCGTAGGCGCCAGCCGGGTTCGGGATCTCTTTGAGCAGGGCCGCCGCAGCGCCCCCTGCATCATCTTTATCGACGAACTTGACGCCGTGGGACGGACCCGGGGAGCGGGTTACGGCGGCGGCCACGATGAACGGGAGCAGACTCTTAATCAGCTCCTGGTGGAAATGGACGGTTTTGATTCCAAGGACGGGGTGATCATCCTTGCGGCCACCAACCGGCCCGACGTGCTGGATCCGGCCCTGCTGCGGCCCGGACGTTTTGACCGGCAGGTGGTGGTGGCTATGCCGGATATAAAGGAGCGGGAAGCCATCCTTAACATTCACGCCGCAAAGATCCCCCTGGGGAAAGATATCGACCTTTCCCGTATCGCCCGGGCAAGCCCCGGCATGAGCGGCGCGGATATTGCCAACCTGGTGAATGAAGCCGCCCTTTTTGCGGCCCGCAAAGACAAGGCGGAAGTGGGGATGCCGGATTTCGAGGAGGCCCGGGACAAGATCCTGATGGGAGTGGCCCGGACTACCCTGGTGATTTCCGACAAGGAACGGCGGATGACCGCCGTCCACGAGGCGGGCCACGCCCTGCTTCACTATTTCCTGAAAAACGCCGATCCCCTTCACAAAGTTACGGTGGTGCCCCATGGCCGGGCATTGGGTATGGCTATGTCCCTTCCCGTGGAAGACGCCTACAGCCGCACCAAGGGTTGGATAGAAGACCGGATCGTTATCTGTTACGGCGGTTGGATCGCGGAAAAGTTGTTCTACGACGAAACGACTACCGGTACCAAGCAGGATATTCAGCAGGCCACCGACATGGCCCATCACATGGTTTGTGAATGGGGTATGGCCGAGGAATTGGGGCCCGTGGCCTATGGCCAGGAAGACGAACCCATATTCCTGGGCAAGGAAATCGCCCGCCACAAGGATTATAGTGAAGATACCGCCCGGCGCATTGACAAGGCGGTCAAGGAAATCCTTGACCGGGCCCGGGAGCAGGCCCGGAGTATCCTGGAATCCCATAAGGGGGAACTGGAGAAACTGGCCGATACCCTTATCGCCAGGGAAACTTTAACAGATGATGAGGTGCGGGACATACTTGGACTTCCCCCCCGGGGGGATGCCGTTCCCCCTCCGGCCTCCGTCGCGGATTCTATATCCTAGCGGCTGATCATGGCTTTCCGTTTTCTGTGTCTTGCGGTCGTCCTGATCTTCCCCGGTTTTTCTGTTTTTCCCCAGTTGAACAGCACCGTCTCCCACGCGGTCTCAAGGGCCGCCGCGGAGCAGTATCTTTTAAAGGCCGAAGAGTTTATCGGGGAAGGCCGCTGGGAAAAAGCCCTGGACCTCCTGGAACGGGGCGCCGATTTTGCCGACGCGTCTTCGGATCTTTCTTATCTTTTGGCTCAAGCCAGGTACCATGAGAAGGTCCCCCTCCCCCGTGTTCTGGATGCCCTGAACCAGGCCGTTGCCGCCGGCAGTTGGGAGACATATTCTTTTACCCAAGCCTGCCTTCTGGAGGCGGAGATTCTGATCGCCCTGCGGAACTATTCCCGGGCCCTGCACAGCCTCGATCTGGCGGAACAGGGCATCCCCGGACAAGAAAGCTTTTCCGGCCCTGAGGAGGGGAGGGACCATAGGGGGCCCCTGGGGGAAGATGCGGCCCGTTCGGCCGTACTGCGGCTTCTCGCCTTGAAGGGGCTGCCGGAACCGCCGGAATTCCGCCGTTTTCTTATGTCCGCCATGAACCGCTATCCCCGGGATCCCCGGCCGGTGGAAATACTTTTTTCCTGGGCCGGCGGAGATACCGGTCCTTCGGAGGCGGATCGGGCCATGATCGATCTTGCCCTGCGAAGGCTTCCCCTTCTCCTGGATGAGTCTCCCCGGCTCGCTTATCTCGCGGCCCCTTTTATTCGGGATGCCGGGGAAGCCCGGCGGCTGGTGTCGGCATACCGGGCCCTGGGAGGGGCGGAAAAGGAATCCCTCCCAGCAAGCATGGATCTGGGGCTTATTGACGATAGACAGGCGGTGGAGGGGCTGTTTGAAAACGGATCCGGCGCGGTCCTTGACAGGGGGCTCATTCTCCGGATCTGGTCCCTTTTGCGGGACCGGGAGGGCCGTGATCTTTTTCGGCAAAGGCTGCTGGAATACTCCGGCCTGGTTAGTTCCGATTCCGACGGGGACGGACGGAGCGAATCACTGGTCCGTTACTCCGCCGGAATTCCTCAGGAGTACCGGGGGGACGCCGATCAGGACGGCTTTCCGGAGATGCGGGTTTTCTTTTCCCCTGAGGGGATCCCCCTTCAGGGAGAATTTACAACGGGGGGACGGCGGATTCGTATTCAGTGGGAACGGTACCCCGCCGTGTTGAAGGCGGAAATGGAGAATGCGACCTTTATCGCCGTCCCAGAGAATTTCTTTTTCGCCCCCCTCCGTTTTGCCCCGCTGGTATCCGAGGATATGTCCGGCGGCATTGCGCCTCCCGGCGCCGGGGGGCCGGACTGCCTATATCCTGAATCGGACAGAGGGCAGGCGGAGCTTAATCCCCGTGTCCTGGTTGCTCAGGCCCTGGCTATTCAACGGCCCAGTGAGGAATTTCCCGGAGCCGTTGAGCATATTGAGATGGAACGGGGAGTCCCCCGCCGGGCGCTGGAAATTTTGGATGGGAATATCGCGGCCTATACCGAATTCAGTCTGGGTTTGCCCCGGATACAGCGGCTGGATCTTGACCTTGACGGCCGGATGGAAACCGTCCGGTATTTTCGGGAAGGCCGGGTCCTGGATTCCTTAAATCCGTTGAGTTATGAAAAAATACCCGAATTGATTGAAACCGATAGGGACCGGGATGGTTTATACGAAATGGGGGAACGGTTCCTTCCGGATGGCGCCGTCGTGTATAGCTGGGATACCGACGGAGACGGTATCCGGGATTATGTGGAAACACGGAAGGGCAACTAGAAGGGTGTGTCATCTAAGACTGCACAAATAATACAAAGTGTGCTATGCTGAGGCCATCTTGATAAGATGAGGTGGCATCACTATGAGAGGAAAGCACATCAAAATCGAACTAAGCGAGGAAGCGCGGAGCGAACTTGAAAAGTTCACCAGAACCGGGAAACACAGCGTTAAGCTGGTAAACCGGGCAAAAATAA
>JAIRSD010000099.1 GCA_031255615.1 Treponema sp.
ACAAAGGTGACGATTTTTCAGACAGAACGGCCCATCTACCTGCAGTTGATGGACGAAATCAAAGGACAGATAGCCGGAGGACGGCTTGCTCCGGGGGAAAAAATAGCCTCCATCCGGGAGCTGGCGGCCCTCTTCGCCGTCAATCCAAACACCGTCCAGCGGGCCCTGGCCGAGCTGGAACGGGAGGATCTGCTCTCCACCCGGCGGGCCAGCGGGAAAACGGTAACCGAAGACACGGAAAAAATCGGGGAACTCCGCTCATCCCTGGCCTCCAGCCAGATAGGGGCGACCCTTTCCGCCATGGAGTCCCTGGGCTTTAGCCCCGGCGAGACCCGGGAACTCTTCCTCCGGGCGCTGGAGGCGCGTCCGGGGCCCTCAGAACCTACGCAAGGAGGAAACTCGTGAACGAATTGATTATGGAGTGCAGGGCCCTGTCCAAACGCTACGGCAAACAGGCGGCCCTGGACGGCATCGACCTGGGCCTAAGGGCCGGCCGGATTACCGGGCTTTTGGGTCCCAACGGCAGCGGCAAAACAACGCTGGTAAAACTGGCCGCCGGACTCCTGCAGGCTTCGGAGGGGGAACTGCTGGTCACCGGCAAAAAAATCGGAACGGAAACCAAGGCCCTGGTTTCCTACCTGCCCGACCGTTTTGTACTGGACGGCTGGATGCGGGTAGCGGAACTGCTGTCCTTCTTCGCCGACTTTTACGCCGATTTCCGGCGGGACGCCGCCGAGACCATGCTGGAAAACCTGGGCATAGACCCCGGCAGGCGCTTCAAAACCCTGTCCAAGGGCAACCGGGAAAAGGTGCAGCTCATCCTGGTCATGGCCCGCCGGGCCCGGCTCTACCTGCTGGACGAGCCCATTGGCGGCGTCGATCCCGCGGCCCGGGATTACATCATCAGTACCATTATTGGCAACTACAGCGAGGACGCCGCGGTGCTGATCTCCACCCACCTGATCCAGGACGTGGAGCGGATACTGGACGACATACTTTTCCTGAAGGAGGGGAGGATCATTCTTCAGGGGGCCGCCGACGATATCCGGGCGGAAAAAAGCATGTCCATCGATACACTTTTTAGGGAGATGTTCAAATGTTAGGGAAGTTACTGCGATACGATCTCAAGGCGCTGATGCGGATCCTGCCGGCGCTCTACCTGGCAATTCTGGTCCTGGCGCTGGCGGCGGGGATCAACAGCCGCGTCACCGCGGAGGGGCCAATCTGGAGCGGGGACATGCGGGGGAAACTCGTAACCGTTCTGGGGCTCATGCTCATCGTCCTCTTTATCGTTAATCTGGTGGTGGTAATTATGCGCTTCCGGGATAACTTTCTCAGGGACGAAGGGTATTTGATGTTCACGCTGCCGGTAAGCGAATGGAAACTTGTGGCGTCCAAGGCGATAGCCGGCGTTTGCAGCTTCCTGTTGACCGCCGCCGTCGAATTTGCCGCCGTGCTGATCTACGGGCTTGTGGCGGATTACCAGAACATGCTTGGAGAACTCATCCGGACCCTCCAGTACTGGTTCGGGGAGAACGGCCGCGCCCTGGTTCCGCTGCTTATCCGGATCCCGACTGGGCTGGCCTTCGCTTTTCAGCAGCTCTGCCTGGTCTACGCCGCCATGACGATCAGCCAATTGCTTCCCCGGTTCCGGGGGATCGCCGGCTGCGGCGTGTACCTGGCGGTTATGCTGGTAACGGAACGGCTGTTTAGCCCCTTTGTTGGAGATTTTTTCTTCTCCTCCCTGGGGGACCTGGGGCTGCTCCTTCTGCTGGCAAGCGCCTTTGCCGCCCTGTGCTTCTGGTGTTCCGGCTTTCTGCTTAAACGGACCCTGAATTTGGAATAGGCCGGAAAAACCGGCTAAAAGCCCGGTTTTCCGCTCAGTTCAAAGGCTGTTCCAAAAACATTTGGAACAGCCCCGTGTATTACTTTTTTGGAGGAAATTATGCGTACAATTATTCTTGGCGTTCTGATCGCCCTGGCCCCCTTGGCGTTTCTGTCCGCCGATGGGGGCGACAGAAACAACAGAAACGGGAAGAGCGCGGGCGGGGAGAGGGACTTTGTCCTGGACGCGGGCTTTACCTGGGCCAGCAACCCCCGCCTCATAGGCGGTCATTTCGACATGGGCTTTGTGCTGCACAAAAAAGTACTGTACCTGCAGAACAACATTCTGCTGCGGGCCGGGGGCCTGTCCTTCAACAACGGCGATTACAGTATTTTTACGGTGTCGGACAAATTAATTATTGGCCGCAATTCCCGGGATATGATGTATACCTATCTGGAAGGCGGTTTCGGCATATACGGCAACGATACCAAACCGTTTTTTGAGGACCCCTTTGCCGTCAGCTTCGGTTTTGGCGGGGGCTGGGATATCGGCATGGACGATTTTGGGGGGCTTTACGTTGAGCTTGGGTATTTGGGCCAAATGGCCGGTTCAAAATACCCGGTAAGCGGCGTGATAATTCAAACCGGCTGGAAGCTGTTTTTCTAAAAAACGAAGGGGGTTTGTGATGAAAAGGGCGTTTATTTGCCTTATGGGGCTTTTTTTACTGGTCTCCGGCCTTTACGCCGGGGGGAACCGGGAAAGGGACGGGGAAACAACCGGGGACGACGGGAAGGGGGCAAGCTTCGAGCGGCCCCTTCCCCCCTTCAGCGCCATAGAGATAAGCGACCATGGCTGGCAGAACAACAGGGGCAGGGAGGAGAGGATTCGTGTTCGTGTTTACGCAAGCCAGGAATACCGCGTGGTTCTTTATCCCGGCTCAAATCCCGAGGAAGACCTGGAAATCTCCAACAGTGACGATACGCTGGTCCTGCGGCTGGTGCGGCAGACGGCGGAAGTTTATGGCGTCGACCTCTACTGTCCCGCCCTTTCCGAAATAACGATAAACAGCGCGGCGGATATCGAATTTGTGGATAAAATGACAACGCCCTCCTTACAAATCGATTTTAACGGCGCCGGAAGGATACGGGGGGAGCTGGACTGCGGCGGCTTTCAGGCCAATATCAACGGGGCCGGGGACATTGATATTAGCGGGAGCAGCGATACGGCCATGGTGATGCTTAACGGCGCGGGGAGGTTTGACGGACTCCGCTTCGAGATACAGGACGGTACTTTTATGGTTAACGGCGCCGGGGTCATAAGGTGCTGGGCCGTGGATACTTTGAATGCGTACATCAGCGGAGTGGGCG
>JAIRSD010000108.1 GCA_031255615.1 Treponema sp.
TAGCCCCGGGCCGCGAGATCCCCGGCCAGGGACACCGACATGGCGTTCCCGATGATAAGGTCCGGCTCCAGGGCGACAATGGCCTCCATGTTGGGCCGCGCCACATTGCCGATACTGGGCAGATGAACGGTCTTATCCTCCGGCCACACCGGGTCCCGGCTGGAGGAAATGGCCACGATGCGATCTTCGGCGCCGATAAGGTAGAAGGTCTCCACCGCCCCCGGAGAAATCAGGACGATCCGGCTATAGGCCCGCAGGGGAACGGAGAAGCCCTCCTTGTCCTGAATATACGCGCCCCCCTCCCCGTCCCCCAGGGTCCAGTAGAGTTCCGGCCCTCCCCCGGGGGGGTCCCCCGCCGGGGCAACGGTCCCGGCAGTGCCGGCGGGCCCGCCGTTCCGGGCCTCCGCCCCCCCGGCCTTTCCGGCCTTGTTCCCGCAGGCCATAAGGACGGGCAGGACCAGGAGTATACCGAGTACCGCCCCGGCCCTTCTCCCCCGGTCCGGGGACCGGGGGACTGAACAGCTTTTCCTAAACGCAATCATAGTTCCTCCTCCCCCGGTCCGGGCAGCCCCGGGGTCTCCGCCTGTATGGCGGCGGTAAGCAGATCCACCGCGATATTGTTGCCCCAGAACACCCCGTCGTCGCTCAGGCGGTAGGACTTTCCGGGCAGGGTTTCTTCCAAAAGTCCCTGGCGGTGGTAGGCGCGGATCCGTTCCCCTATGGCCAGGGCTGCCGGGGAAGGGCCGGCGTCCCGTGGCCGGTCCTCCCCGCCGGACGGGGACAGGGGGTACAGTTCCCCGGTAATCCGTTCCACGTCGTAGATCCCAAATTGCAGGTACCCCAGGATTTTGTGGTACCCCTCGTAGCGGGGATTGGGGGCGGAGACAAAACGCTTCCCCGGAGCCATGGAGTACACCGGAATACCGGCAATGTTCCCCCCCGCCCCCGCGCCGATGGGAATGATGTCGCCGTTGTCATAGCGGACCCGGATGTACTGGTACCGGTCCCGGCCGGGGCGGGCAAGTTTGGAAAGCTCCAGCAGTTCAAAGCCCCGTTCCCGGAGCCCCCGGTAGAACAGGTGGTGCCGCTCCCTGTCGTATTCGGTATCCCGGTTAAACACCGTGGTCCCCGCGGCAATGGACTCTCCCAGGAGGGAGCCGGGATGAACCATCAGGGAATAAAAGCTAACGCTGTCCGCCGGCAGGGCGGCGCAGCATTCCGCGTCGTAGCGCACTTCCTCCGGCGTTTCACCGGGGTAGCTGTAGATAATGTCCAGGCACAGGAGCCCCCCAAAGGCCGCCCGGAGGGCCCGGAGCTGTTCCAGGGCCCTGCCGCCGTCCCAGGTTCTGCCCAGGGTTTCCCTCCCCCGGTCGGAAAAGGTCTGGATCCCGATGCTGAAACGGTTGACCCCGCCCCGTTCCAGGGCCGCGGCCTTTTCCGGCCCCAGGTTGTGCAGGGTCGATTCCACGCTGATCTCGCAGTCCGGTTTCAGGGGAATGGCGTCCCTCAGGGCCGTAAGGACCGCGGAAAACTGCTCCGCGCTAAGAACCGTGGGGGTGCCGCCCCCAAAGTACACCGCGTCAAAGGGCCGGCCCCGGACATAGGGCTGGCGGCCGTACATCTCAATTTCATCGATAAGGTAGGCCGTGTAGGCATCAAGATCGGCCCCCTTCCGTTCGCTCCGGTTCAAATTGCAGAACCGGCAGATCCGGTCGCAGTGGGGAACGTGGATGTAGATTCCCCGGGGCCGCCCCCCCGCCGGGGGCTCCTCCCCCAGCTTCGCCTCCACCGCTGACCAGGGATACATCTCCTGGGGGCCGGAAAGCCGTCTCCCCCTGGACCTGCCCAGCAGGGTACCCAAACAACGTTCCCCATCGTGGTGGGAACGGTACCGTTCAAGAAACACCGGGGGCCTCCTTTTGTTCACAACATATCCGCCGGGGCAGGACATAGGGCCGTCCGCCCTCATCGATCTTCACCGCCGCCCGGACGCCGTAAATTTCCTCCACAACGCTTTCGGTTAAAATAGCCGCCGGCGTTCCCTGGTAGCGGAGTTTCCCGTCCTTAAGTAGCACAATCCGGTCGCAGTACTGGGCCGCCAGGTTCAGATCGTGAAGGACCGCCACAATGGTCTTGGCTTCCCGGTCCGCCTTGCGCCGCATCAGTTCCATAATTTCTATGGCGTGGTTTAAGTCCAGGCCGCTGGTCGCCTCGTCCAGCAGGATAATATCCCCCTCCTGGATCAGGCAGCGGCCGATAACCGCCTTTTGCAGTTCCCCGCCGGAAAGACTCATCACATCCCGGTCCGCCATGTCCTCCATGCCCAGGACCCGCAGCACCTCCCCCACCTTCCGGTGATCCTCCCGACTGTAACCGGCCCAGCGGTCCTTCAGGTGGGGCAGCCTTCCCATCAGGATCAGGTCCCACACCGAAAGGGAGGAGCGGATCCCCGGATTCTGGGGCACAAAGGCAAGACGCCGGGCCCGCTCGGCCCGGGCCCCGGAAGAACCGGCGGAACCGGCAGGCCCGGAAGAACCGGCGGCCCCGGAAGAGGTCTCCCGGGGGGACCCGGAAAACACGATCCTGCCGGCGGAGGGGGTAAGAAAGCCCAGCAGGGTTTTAAGAAAGGTCGATTTCCCGGACCCGTTGGGGCCCAGGAAGCCCAGGAATTCCCCGGCCCGCAGGGACAGGGAAATATCCCGCAGCACCGGGCGGTTCCGGTAGGCAAAACGCAGATTGGTCACCTCAATTCCCACGGCCGCCCCCCCGTTTCAGCACAGCCCGGGGCCCGCCGGCGGCAAGGAACAGAAAGAAGGGGGCCCCGAAAAAGGCGGTCACCACCCCGATAGGAATCTCCACCGGCGCCAGGACCGTCCTGGCCAGGGTGTCGGCAAGAAGCAGGAACACCCCCCCGGCATAGGCCGAAAGGGGCAAGAGGCGGCCGTGACTGTTGCCGATGCACAGCCGCACCGCGTGGGGAACGATAAGCCCCACAAAGCCGATCATCCCCGTAAAGGCGGTGGAGAAGGCGGCCATCAGGCTTACGATAACCAGGAGCTGCCGCTTAAACCGCCCCACCCGCAGGCCTAGGGAATGGGCCTCCTCATCCCCCAACAACAGGGCGTCCACATCGTGGCGGCGGTAAAAGAAATAGAGCAGCCCCAGAATCAGGGGGCCGCAGAGCAGACCCACCCGGAGCCAGGAGGCGGAACCCAGGTACCCCATGGTCCAGATCATCACCCGGTAGGCGTCCTGCCCCGCCAGGTACATCATGAAAGAGGTCAGGGCCCCCAAAAAGGCGGAGAT
>JAIRSD010000111.1 GCA_031255615.1 Treponema sp.
GCCTCGTCAAGGGAATGGGCGGGGATCATTTGGAATTCCCTGACCATCCCGTCCGGGGCGTCGGAAACGTACACCACCCGGGCATGCCGCAGGACCCGGGCCAGGATTTGGGATTCCCACTGATCGACGCGGGTTTTGTTTTTCGGGGTATTTAAAAACGTTTCGGCCATCCGTTCCAGGTCTTTTTCTTCCGCGAAGGTTTTGAAAAATTCCTCCCCGCCGTGCCCGTCGTCCGATTTGGCAAGCATGATGATAACCCCGCCCTTTTTGACCGTGGCCTCCGCCGCAGTCATTCCCTTTACCGCCTGGTATATGTTCTGATCAAGGGGGTAGCCGCCGTTGGAGGTGATAACGATATCCGCAGGAGCCGCGTCCGCCCGGCACATGCCCGCAAGAAATTCCCGGCCCCGCCTGTGGGCCAGGTCCGCGTCCCCGGCCACGGCGTAGATCGCCTCCTTCCGGGAGTTGATGACCACGTTGCAGATAAAGGCGAGCCGGGCGGCACGGGCGGCGTACAGCATGTCGTCGTGAATCGGGTTGCCCTCCACGATGCCGGAGCGGGCGCGGGGGCTGGCGATGAATTCCGCGTTGTGGTTGTACAGCACCGTTTCCCGGCTCGCGATGCCGGGGAGGACGCTCTTCCTGCCCCCGGAATACCCGGCAAAGAAATGCGGCTCGATAAAGCCTTCCGCCGCCAGAAGGTCCGCCTCCGCCGCCGCCCTGTTGATGACGAGGTCACCGCCCGAGGGAAGCCTGCCCAGGCTCACCATATCCGGGGAATCGCAGTCGTGAACAAGTATCTTTTCCTTCTCCGCAACGGCGCTGCCGAATTTGCCGGCAAGCTCCTCCCTGGTGCTTGCCCGGTGGCAGCCTGTGGAAACCAGGATGGTAATATCGGCCCCGGGGCTGCCTTTCCGGATCTCCGCGAGCATGGGCGGGATAATTGCCTTGCTGGGCACGGGCCGGGTATGATCGCTCGCGATAATCACCACGCGCTTTTTGCCCTCGGCCATGGCGCTCAGTTTCGGGGTCCCGACGGGGTTTTCCAGCGCCTCCCGTACCAGTTCTTCCTGGGAAGCGGGCGCCTGGTAATGATGCATGCGGGAAACAAGTTCGGCTTTGAACCGTTCCTCGGGAATGTCGTAAGTCCAAAACTCTCTGCCGTAAGGGAAAACAACTGCCGGCATACAAACCTCCTCCGCTTATCGGCTTATACAAATATCTTTCCGGGGTTCATGATATTGTTCGGGTCCCAGGCGTTCTTGATGGCCCGCATCAGTTCCAGCTCCACCGGATCGATGATCTCCGCAAGGTACTCCCGGCGCTTTATGCCGATGCCGTGCTCCCCGCTTATCTTGCCCCCGAATCCGCCCGTCACCTGGTACAGTTCCCTAAGGCAGAGGTCCTCGTTCTTCTTCCACAAGTCCGCAGGCATTTCCGGGTCCTTTACCAGAGTCGCGTGGAGGTTGCCGTCCCCGGCATGGCCGTAACACGGAATCTGCACCCCGTACTTTTTCCCCAGCCGTTCAAGTTCGGGGATCATTTCGGGGATGCGCGAGCAGGGGACCACGATATCCTCAAGGCTCTGGGTGGGGCTGAAGACCTTAAAGGCTTCGGCAATATTCCGGCGCACGTTCCATATCCGTTCGATATTGTTCCGGTCCTCGGCCACGTACACCTCCGTGGCGCCGGAAGCCTCGCAGAGCTTTCCGGTTTCAACCAGGTCCGCCTCGATCTGGGCGGCGCTGCTGCCGTCAAGCTCGATGAGCAGCATGGCCCCCGCGTTCTCGTAGGGGAGGCTTTCGTTGAGGTACTTGCAGCTTGTAATAATCGAAAGCTGGTCCATAAATTCGATGCTGGTGGGGGCGAGCCCCCGGGAAAGAATTACCGGGACAAGGTTGATGGCCTCCCTGGGGGTTTTGAACAGCGCCAGGATGTCGGCCCTGCTTGACGGGTACCCGATGAGTTTTACGACGGCCTTGGTAACAATCCCCAGGGTCCCCTCGGAACCGATGACCAGGGATTTTAAGTCATAGCCGCTTACATCCTTGACGAGCTTGCCCCCGAGCCGCACAATGTCGCCGCGGGGTGTCACCAGTTCCAGGCCGGTGATGTACCGGCCGGTTACGCCGTACTTGACCGCCTTGCCGCCCCCGGCGTTTTCCGCGATATTGCCCCCGATTACGCAGGTCTGGAGGCTCATGGGGTACCCGGCAAAGAAAAGCCCCTCGGCCTGCACCGCGTTGGCCAGATCGTTGGTTACCATCCCCGCCTCGACCACCGCCACCATGTTGGCCTTGTCCAGTTCCAGAAGCCGGTTCATCTTTTCAAGGGAGATGACGATGCCGCCGTATTCGGGAATCGCCCCTCCGGAAAGGCCTGAGCCCGCGCCCCGGGGGGTTACGGGTATCCGTTCCCTGTTTGCCAGTTTTACTATTTGGGCGACCTGTTCCGCCGAAGACGGCAGCACCACCGCCTCCGGGCTGCGGCTGTATACCGCAGAATCGGTTTCGTCGTGGGAATAGGCTTCGGTTTTTTCCGGGTCCGTAAAAACGCTGCCCCTGCCGGCGATCTCCCCCAGGGCGCTTACGATTTCCGGCGTAACAGGATTGTATTTATTTGCCATCCGCTTTCCCCTTTGCCGCGCCGGGCTTTTTCGCGTCGAGCCGTTTCCGTATTTCGGGAATCACCTGGAAGGCGTCCCCCGCGATTCCAAAGTCCGCTATCTTGTGCAGGGCCGCGTCCGGATCGGGGTTGATGGCCACAATTGTTTCGCTGGTTTTGATCCCCGCCAGATGCTGTATCGCCCCGGATATGCCGATGCCGATGTACAGTTTTGGGGATATGGTTTTCCCGCTCAGGCCGATCTGGTGGGGGTAGGAAATCCAGCCCCGGTCCACCGCGTCCCGGCTCGCCCCCACCGCAGCCCCCAGGCTTTGCGCCAGATCCCGGACGAGCGAAAAATTTTCCGCTTTTTTAAGGCCCCGCCCCCCGGCTACCACGAGGTCCGCCTCCTCAAGCCCCAGGGAAGCGGCCTCGTCCCGGCGGTACCCCTTTACCTCGGTCCGCTGCGGCGGCAGGGGGGGGAGGGGGATATGCCGTATCTCCCCGGCCCGGCCCGGATCCGCCGGAAGCGGCCGGGAGGATTTAGGCCGAACCGTCGCCATCTGGGGCCGCCTGGCCGGGGTTTTAATAGTAGCCATAATATTGCCCCCGATGGCGGGCCGGGTTTGCAGGAGGCTGCCCGTCCCCTCCTCAATGTCGAGCTCCGTGCAGTCGGCGGTAAGGCCCGTGTGGTTTTTGACCGCCGTATAGGGCATAAGCGTCCTTCCTGTAGAGGTTGCCGCCGCCAGCAGGATGGACGGTTTGTACTCCTTGATGAGCCGTTCCAGAACCGCTTCGTAGTTTTCGCATACAAAGTACTTAAGGGCAGGGTCCTGCACTGCGTAAACCGCGTCGGCCCCCTGCCTGACTAGGGACCAAAGGTCCCCCTCGCTTACCCCGTCGCCGATAAGGACGGAGACCAGCCTGACGCCCAGCTTGTCCGCCAGCTTCCGCCCCCGGGCAAGGAGCTCGAAGGAAACCCCTTTGAGCCTGCCCTCGAATTGTTCGGCCAGGGTCCATACTTCCCGGCTGCCGCCGGTTTGGCCCGCCCCCGGGGCCGCCGTATCTGTCATGGGAGAACTCCTTTTGCCTCAAGCAGGGCCATTAGCTCGTCCACCGCTGTTTTCAGGGAAATATCGTCCTGGACGCTTACGGTCCTGCCGCCTCGGGCGATCCTGGGGGTATCGATTTTGACCACCCTGGTGGGGGACCCCGCGAGCCCCAGCTTTTCCGCGTCCAGGTGCATATTATCGGCGTTGAATACCGGAATTTGAAGTTCCATGGAACGGATCTTGCCTTTAAGGGTGGGCAGCCGGGGGGTAGCCACGGCCTTTACCACGGTGATAAGGCAGGGGAGGGAAACGGCAAGGCGCTGGTACCCCTCCTCCACAAGGCGCTCCACATGGATACGCCCGCCTTCCAGGCCCTCGATCTTTGACACATAGGTGGCCAGGGGGATATCGAGCCATGCGGCAATGGCCGGGCCTACCTGCGCGGTGTCGCCGTCGGTGGCCCGCTCCCCCGCAATGATGATGTCGTAAGCGCCAATCGCCCGGATCGCCTGGGACAGGGTATAGGAAGTGGCGTAGGTATCCGCGCCGCCGAATTTCCGGTCCGAAACAAGGGCCGCGCCGTCGCACCCCATCGCGACCGCCTCTTTCAGGGCCTTTAGCGCCTGGGGCGGCCCCATGGAAACGGCGCTCACCGTCCCGCCGTACTGTTCCTTCAAACGCAGCGCCGCTTCCAGGGCGTACAGATCCAGCGGGTTCACCACCGTCTCCACCCCCGTGCGGATAACGGTCCCTGTTTCGCTATCCATCTTTACATTGCTGCTTTCCGGCACCTGTTTGATAGGTACAATGATTTTCATAACTAAGTATCACCCGGAAATTTCCCGTTTGTCAATTTTTTTATCGGTTTTTTGAAAGGAATCGTTCCCGGGCCCGTAGCTAAACCCGGCCGGCTTTGGGGCGGCCCTGCTGGACATTATCGGGCCAAAGCGCTAGGTTAAGGGCAGGCGGAAACGGCGTGCGGAAAACGCCGGGGCGCGGCAAAGGCAAAAAACAGGGGAACTGCGGGAGCGCGGGGCAATGCGGTTTGGCGAGATAAGAGACATGCTGATCCAGGTAATTACCACCTGGCAGGTTATCGCCGTCAGCGTGGCGGTGATCCTGTATTTTTTTCTGGTCTCCTATGTGGCCAAGATCCGCCGCCACGCCCGCCCGGCCAGGAGGCCGTCGAAAAGGAAAAAAGGCAATGAGGCCCCGGTCGCGGTGGAAATGGAATCCGAATCCGCCCCTGTAAGCGAAGAGATTGGGGAAGAGGTCATCGAGGAAGAATAGGCGGGCCCGGCTGCGCCGGGGACTCTGCCCATGACAGATTCGCCTGCCGGCAGCGTCCGGCCAGCGCCTCAGTCCGGGCCGCACGACGGCGTTTTGCGGCGCTTCGCCGCCTTTCTCAAGAGCCTTTCGCGGCGGCGGAGCAGGGAATCGCGGAATTCCCGGGGCATGGGGACGCTGGCCGCGACGGGGGGCCCGCCGGAATCCGGAACGCGGGCTTCCCGAACGGATTCCAGGGCCAGCGCCTCATCCGCAAGGGCAAGGGCCTTTGCCGGATCCTTAAGGCGCCATTCGGCGTCCATCATTCTGACAAGCATCGCCTTCATCCATCCTTCTTTCGCGGCGTAGTCCAGAAGCGATTTCCCCTTTTCAAATTCAGCGCCGCCCGCCGGGGCGCCGCGAAAGCCCGGGGACGCTGCGGCAAGCCGTTCGTCCCGGCAGGCCTTCCACCAGCGCAGGGCGAGCCGTTCGGCGTCGCAGCGGTACTTTCCAAGGGCTTCCAGGGGGGACGCGGCTATCTCGGCCAGGGCGGCCATGAGCCGGGCCAGGCC
>JAIRSD010000133.1 GCA_031255615.1 Treponema sp.
TCCCGCGCCGATTCCCAGCCCCCTATCAGGGACGCGGTGTACAGCGAATTCGCCGTATCGATAAAATCCCGGTGGGGGCCGTCGAAAAAAGCCAGCCCCGTCGAGTAGGTCCGCTGCCAGTCCAGTATCTGCCGGGACGGACCCTCGAAGTCCAGCGGATTCGGCTTCCGCGGCTCCTTCCGGTCCGGGGCCTTCGCTCCGGCGGACCGCTCCGGAACCGGGAATTCCCTGGGGGCCGGGGATTCGGCCCCAGCCGTCTTCTCCGGACCTGGGGATTCCGCCGGAGCCCCTTCTTCCGTCTCTTCCCGGTCCACGATGAAGCCGTCTTCACGGTACCTTATCCGAAACCGTATTCCCCGGCCTCGAAGGACCGCCTCCGCCTCGACCCCGAAGCAGCCGGCCATCCGGCCCAGCAGCTCCACCGGCATCTCCCTATCCCCCCGTTCATAGCGGCTGTACAGATCCTCCGGCAGCCCGAGTTTTTCGCGGGCCTCCGCCTCGCTCAGCCCCGCCCGGTCCCGCAGTTCCGGAATGATCCCCTCCAGCCCCCTTCCCTCCTTCATCGCCGCCGGTCCGCCGGCAGCCTGCGCCCCGCCGTCCGGGGAAAAGAGAAGAAAAGTCCGGCGGCAGCGCCCCGTTCCCCGGACCGGCGTTCCGGAAAACGCCCGGCATCCGGCGCGCACATCCATGGGGAGAAGGGATCTTTTAGGCGGATTCGTAAGATCCGCGGCGCCATAAACCGGTACATACCACCTTCAGGAATTTCAAATTTAACGTAACGATGGACAATATATACCCTTTCGACCAGGATTTCCATCTTTTTTTCGAATGAAACTATAAATCGCGTAAAATCGGCCAACTCCGCGGCTGGTTCAGCCCCGCCGCCGCTTCCTTCCAGGTGTTGAAGCAAAAAAGTTGGACGGGTAGGGGTTTTGCTTCGGCCTCCCCGGGGGGCGGGCCGGCCCGGGGCCGCCCCCCGGGGGGCCGCGTTTTGCCGGGAGGGGGGGGATTCCGCCTGTTTTACAAGGGAAACGCCCCGCCGCCGCAGCCGAAAAGCGCGGGGAACGGCGAGGGGGAAAGCCAGGCCGGCGGGGATGCCGGCTGTGTCTGTTCCTTGGGGTTTTGCAAGGCAAAACCCCAAGCCCAAAAATGGCAGGATGCCATTTTTGGGCAGCGCAAGGGATAGGAGGGGTGCGGAGCAGACCCGGCGCGGAGCGCCGGGGCCGGAGGCGAAGCCGCAGCCCCGGATAGCCCGGTCCCCGCCGGACCGTCAGGGACGGCGGGGATGCGCCCGGCATGCACTCGATACGCGGCCCGTGCTAAAGGGAGAACCGCGGCTGTTTTAGCTTTGGGGGACCGGCGCCCAGTTGGTTCCCACGGTGTGGTCCGAGGCGCAGTTTACATGCCGCCGGGCGTATTTTCTCAGGTCGATGAGGCGCCAGTGGGTGTCGTTGCCGCCGCCCCGGGCATAGCCGGAGAGGTAGTTGTCATTGTACCTGGTCCAGTATATTCCCGGAGGTACGGCGAAGGGACCGGCCTGGTTTGTGTAACTGTTCAATAGTCCGCCCCACTCGAAGACCAGGGTCTCTTTGGGTGCGTAGGGTCCCTGCGAGGCGTTGATCCAGGGGCCCGGCCATTTGTTGTACCATCGCGTATCGGGGCCCGGCGAGGCGCTGGTCCAGGGGGCGTTGTAGATTTGGTTGAATTCGGCGTCGGACAGGTGGTCTCGCGGTCTGACGGCCATTTCAAAATACACCATGGCGAAGGCGTTGTCATGTTCGGACATGGTTATATTGAAGGTAACGTAGCCGTTGGGGGTGTCTTTCTCGTTGCCGTGGTTATTAAAGTGGTACTGCCGTTCCTGGCCCGCGACGATGAGCACCTCCCCGCAGTCGTAGCTGATCAGTTTCTCGCTCAATGTGAGGTTGTCGATAGCAATGCTGTTCTGGTAGTTCGGCCATGGATAGGAACCGGCGACTACGATCAGCTTATAAAAACCGGGCGCGACGACCGGTATGTTTTTGTTTTGGCCGCGGCCTATCGGACTGTAGGGGGTCGTTCCGTCGAAGGAATAATCCGGATTCGCGCCGTAGTAGTGGTTTCCCGTGGTCTGATCGATTTGCGCTTTATAAAGATGGTACTTGAAGATCTTTGTGTCCAAATAAGCGGCGGCTCCGACGTTCATGGGGTATGCGTTAAAGACCCGGATCCCCCCTTCCTGCGTATTGGGATTGGCCACGTTTGATTTATCCGTAATGGTCTCATCGGTGATGGTAACCGCGACAATCCGTTTGCTGCTGTTGTCAAGGGTGATGATGAACTCCGCCGTAAAGGATTCCATCTTGAATTGCGCCACGTAGGATTGGAAGGGAACCCTGAGGGAGTCGGTTTCTCCGGATACCAGGGTGAACGATTCGCGGCGGGCGGTCATCCTGGAGTCGTAAAAGACGGCGGATTGAACGGCCTCGGAAGACTTATTCGTAACCCTTACCATGCCGTAGCCGTCGGGCAGGTCGGTAATATCCATACCGTCGGTGAAGGTTACGGAAAAGATCTGCCCCGCTTTTATGTTTACCGGAATCGCCCCGGACCACTGCTGTTTTACCCCGTTGTAGAACCTGGCCGTAGCCGCCCCTACCGGAAGTATGGCGTCGTTGGCGGTTTCCGCTCCGGGGACTAACTGGATGTTTCCCGGAAAATTCATCTCCGTGTCCGCCCCGTTGTACTGGTAAGAGAGTTTGGTCAGGATCGTGGCGGAGGAGCCGTTTTTGATGTGGAGGTATCCTTCGTTGCTGCCGACGGGGATCGTATTGGCGTCTGTAAGGGGCGGCAGATCCGGCCAAACCGGAGGCCAACTGGAGCTTATCGAGTAGTCCCCGGTATTGTTCTGGTAAAAATAGAGGACGTAAATGGAACCGGCGGTAAGGGTGAAGGAATTCGCGCCGCTCCCGGCGGGAATCCTCCCCGATCCCCGGTTGTCGGCATAGTATTCCAGATAGTGGCTCCAACCCCCGGCCCCCAGAAGTATCGACATCTGGTTCGACCGTGAAACGCCGGATATTGAATAATTTTTTGCCGGCGCCGCCGAGGAAAAATTGACGGCGTTTATATCGGCGGTTTTCGACAGATTCTTCATCACCACCAGTCCGAGGCTGCCTTTATTGGCATCGGTCAGGGCGCCGGGAGAATCTCCTTCGTTTCCGCCATCACCGCCGGAATTTGGGCTGTTCCCGTCATACTGGTAGACCGGCGGCGCGTTGATGCCGCCTTCAACGCGGTAGTCGGCGTCTATTTCCCAGGAATTGTCCCCGTCGTCAAAAAAGGAGAAGTACACGGATGTTCTGATATTCGTAAGACCCACGGGTTTGACGTTCAGATCGTCCAGGGTCTTGCTGCCTGTCTGACTGCCCCAGGAATAGTCGATGACCACATCCCACACGCCCTTTTCCAGGATTATGGACCGGTTGTTCTGGATGCCGACGGATCCCATTTCCCATTTCCGGGATTTGTCCAGGTCGTGGGTAAGGGTAATCCTGGTAATCCTGACCCGGGAACTTAAATTTTGAACCGTCAGTACGCCGTAATTATTCCGATGCATATCCCACGAAGGGCCGCTGGTATTAATATTCTCGTTCTCGTTGGTGATCTGTCCTTCGCTGCTCATGTCCACGCCGCCGGTGTTTCCGTTGTCAAGGTAATCGTTGGCGTCGGGTTGGGGAATCCAGCGCGTGTTGTCGGATTCATCGGTCAGGTGGTATGCGCCGTCCGGGGGCGCCGCCTTATAGAAGTAGAGGTGGTTGATATAATTCGAAACTCCGGCCTTTACAATGGAAGTGTCGATTACGGCGCCGGAATCGTCGGGGCGGGCGGGATCTATCCAAACGGCCCGGACCCTCCAGACTCCCGGATGGAGGATGATGGATTTCCGGTTCCCCTTGTCCGGTCCGGGATTCATTTCCCAGTGCATGTCAAATGTATTGCCGGCGGCGTTGTCGTTCTCGTAGTGGTCGAATACCAGCTTAAGGAGGGGCATGGTTTTACTTAGGTTATGAACGATAAGGATGCCGTAGTTCTCCCGCATGGTGGGGGGCAGTTTGATCCGGGGATCATTATCGGCGGACACATCCCCTTCCCGGGGGTTGTTCACAGCGTCGCCGTCCTTGTTGTCATCCAGGTTCTCGTTGTCCTGGTAGTAGTTGTAGTTGATATCCCCGTAGACATGGCTGGAGTCCATGTTGACGCCCCCCTTGTAGGCCCCGTCTTTTCCCGCATAGAAGTAGACGTATTCCACGCGGCCCCGCAGGAGGGCCTTGGTTCCGGCGATGGGGGCCGCGGCATCGTCGAATTTCATGGTAATGTCGTAATGTCCGGGAAGCAGAATCATGGACTTTTCCTGACCGGCGGACAGGGAGACGTCGGCCTTTATGTCGCTGTGTTCCTGGCCGGTGATGGTATAGGTTACTATCCTGGCCATGGATCCGCCGGTAAGGTTTTTAAAGACGATGGCCCCCTTATCGGGATCGGGATGGATGTCCGGCTTGTCGGCGGAGGAGATGTCGCCGGGGTTGGCAGGATCGTTGAGTCCGGGATTAATAACCTCGCCGGCATCGGATAAAAGATCCGGCACAAAACCAATGGGGTTCAGGCAGGATGAAAAAAAGACGCCCGCGCAAAAAAGAAGGGCGGGCAAGGCCGCGAAGTTTCCGAAAATTCCCGGACCGGGGGAATACTTGTCCGCCCCGCCGGTGAAATTTCTGGTTTTCATGTGTGTTTCCTCACTGTTTTTGAATGTTTCCGTTTGCGGCCTCCCGGGCCGCGTCAATACAAACCTTTCCGGCCGCATAATGGACCTGTTCAACGACTTGCCTGGTTGTTGAACGGATCTTATAAAAGGCGCGGATTCCCCGGGGGAACCCGCGCCTTTCTTCTTTATTAACCGGCCGTTGTCCGAAGGTTGAATTTCTCGAACGGTTTTAATATATGATAAATGCTTTTTTTGTTCTATCCCCCCAAGATAGAAATTCCGTAGTATTTCTGTGGTGTATATTTTTATCTGTATATAACAGAATACAAAAAGCAGTATCACTGTCAATAGTATTGCTGCTTTTTTCGTGTTTAACGGGCTGCTGTGCGGGATCTGAATTTTTTTTGGGGGTAGTGATGCTTTTGACTGGGGGGCCCGCCGGTGGGGGCGCGGTGTCTGTCCACCGAAATCGAGGGGGGGCCTTCCTGGGCGGCGGGGCGTACCTTCTCTGCGCTGACGGCGGGGCGGGGAACGGGGCGGCTGGTCGAATCCGGGGTTTGCCGCTGGAGGCTGACGTTTCGGGGCAGTGATGCTTTTGACCGGGGACCCGCCGGTGGGATGCAGTACACGTCCACCGAAATCGGGGGGGCTTGGGGACGGGGGCCTTTCCTACGCGGCAGGCCGTACCTTCTTTACGCCGAGGGCGGGGTGGGTATGGGGCAGATGGTCGAATGCGGGGTTCGCCGCTGGATGCTGATTTTTCGGGGACAGTGATGCTTTTGGCCGAGGTCCCGCCGGTGGGGCGCGGTGCCTGTCCACTATATGCGGGGGCTTGGGGGCAACCGTTCGGATCCTATCCTGATATTGCCGCACCTCATGCTGGGGAACAGCACCGGCAGGGCGCAGCACTTGTCCGCTAAATGCGAGGGGCTGGGGACAGGGGCCTTTCCTGTACGGCGGGCCTTACCTTCTCCACACTGGCAGCGGGGCGGGGTATGGGGTGACTGTTCGAATACGGGGTTTGCCGCTGGAAGATGATGTTTCGGGGACAGTGATGCTTTTGACTGGGGCCCCGCCGGTGGAGCGCAGGGCCTGTCCACCGAAATCGAGGGGGCTTGGGGACGGGGGCCTTTCCTGCGCAACGGGCCGCCTTTCTCCACGCCGACAACGGGGCGGGGTATGGGGCGACTAGTCGAATGCGGGGTTTGTCGCTGGAAGATGATGTTTCGGGACAGTGGTGCTTTTGGCCGGGGCCCCGCCGGTGGGGCGCGGTCGCTGTCCGCTAAATGCGGGAGGGGCTTGGGGGCAGGGGGCCTTCCTGCGCGGCGGGCCGCCTTTCTCTACGCCGAGGGCGGGGCGGGGTATGAGGCGACTGTTCGAATCCGGGGTTTGTCGCTGGAAGATGATGTTTCGGGACAGTGGTGCTTTTGGCCGGGGCCCCGCCGGTGGGGTGCGGCGCCTGTCCGATAAATGCGGGGGCTTGGGGGCAGGGGGCCTTCCTGGGCGGCGGGCCGCCTTTCTCTACGCCGGCGGCGGGGCGGGGGACGGGGCGGCTGGTCGAATCCGGGGTTTGCCGCTGGAGGCTGATGTTTTGAGGAGCAATGAGATCT
>JAIRSD010000243.1 GCA_031255615.1 Treponema sp.
CTCTTATCCGGCGGTGAGTGCAAGCAAGGCAGCAGGCTGATTAGCCTAAAAGACCGGATATGCAGCCCGAAGAAATTTACCACGAAGGCGAGGAAGGCGCACGAAGACCGGGGATTGGAGGCATTTTTTCATTCCTTCGTGTACCTTGGTGCGCCTTAGTGGTCAACATTCCTGTTCCCGGTTCCTTCTCTTATCCGGTGGTGAGTGCAAGCAAAGCAGCAGGCTGATTAGCCTAAAAGACCGGATATGCGGACGGAAGGAATTGACCGCGAAGGCAGGGAGACGCACGAATGGCGGAAACAGGAAGCGCCTATGTATTCCTTCGTGTACCTTGGTGCGCCTTCGTGGTTAACATTCCTGTCCTCGGTTGATGCTTTTATCCGGTGATTTAACAAGGGACGAGACAGGGAAGGCCCCCCGGCCCTGCGGAAAAACGCCGGGCTTGATACGGCGCCGGGCCTCAAGGTAGTATGCTTGGTCCGGTAAACCGCATCTTTGCGTAATCTATTTTATTGAATTGGAGGTATGGCCGTTATGGAAAGGATTCTGAATTTTTTGAAGGAGGCGGGGGTTTTTTATCTCGCCACGGATGAGGGAGGACAGCCCCGGGTGCGGCCCATGGGTTTTGTTATGATTTACGAAGGCAAACTTACTTTTTGCACCAATAACACGAAGCCCATGTGGAAGCAGATGAAGGCGAACCAGAAGATTGAAGTCTGCGCGGTGTCCAAGGACATGAAGACCCTGCGTATCGCGGGGACCGTCGGCTTTATTACCAGCCCGGCTTCGCAAAAGACGGCCCTTGAAACCGAGCCGATGCTGGGGCAAATGTACTCCGCCGGGGACGGCATCTTTGAGATCTTCAATATCAAGGAGGGGAGCGCCGTCTTTAGCGACATGACCGGCAACCGGGAAGAGGTTAAACTCTAAAAGGGGCGGCCGGCGGGGAAAGCATCCCGCCGGCATCCGGCGCTCCCTCGATCCCTGCCCCCATCCTCAGGCTTCGCCCGATAAACGCCCCCGGCCCCGCATAATGTTAATAGGGCTGTTCGGAAACTTCAGTTTCTGAACAGCAGCCGCTCAAAAACGAAGAAAACGGGGAGTTCTCTGGGAAACCCGCGTTTTGGCGCCGCGCCAAAACGCAGACGGTCAAGAACTACAGGGCGCGGCGAAAGCCTGCCGGCAGGGATGCCGGTTGTGGGGGTGATGTTCCGGTTTTTTGTTGGAGCGGATAGCCCGGTCCCCGGCGGAGCCGGGGATGCGCCCAACATATACTCGACATGCGGACTTCGACGCCGGGAATTATCGCGCGGGGCTGGTCCATTGATTTTTCGGCGATCCCGGGCGATAATACAGGCCGTGTTTCACCATTTGGCGTTTTGAGGCGTTCTGAACTGGACGATCCGTAGACGGACGGCGTTTCAGGAGAGGCGCGCCCCTCACAGGCCGGCATTATCAAAGCAGAGGTGTCGAATGCAGAAGGTTTTGGAAGAATTGGGAAAAATCGGGATCATCCCCGTGATCAAGATCGATGATCCCGCCAAGGCGGTTCCCCTGGCGCGGGCCCTTATCGCCGGAGGTATTCCCTGCGCGGAGGTAACCTTTCGAACCGCCCAGGGGGAGGAGGCGATCCGGCGGATCGCGGCGGAGGTCCCCGAAACGCTGGTGGGGGCGGGAACCGTTCTGACCACCGATCAGGTGGACCGGGCCCTCAGCGCGGGGGCCCGGTTCATCGTCAGTCCTGGCTACAATCCTCGGGTCGTGGACTACTGCATCGAAAAGGGAATCCCCGTAACCCCCGGCTGCTCCCATCCCTCGGACTTTGAGCGGGCCCTGGAAGCGGGGCTGGAGGCGGTCAAGTTCTTTCCCGCCGAACAGTCCGGCGGCCTTGACTATATCAAGGCGGTGGCGGCCCCCTATACCAGCCTGCAATTTATTCCCACCGGGGGGATCAACGCGGCCAACATCGGCGCCTACATCGCCTACGACCGGATCCTCGCCTGCGGCGGCACCTGGATGGTGGGGGCGGATCTGATCAACGCCGGGGACTTCGCCCGGATCGCCGCCCTGTCCAGGGAGGCGGTCCTTACCATGCTCGGTTTTACCCTGGCCCATATCGGGATCAACGCCGGGTCCGGGGAGGAGGCCAAGAAGGGGGCCGCCCTTTTCAACGCCCTCTTCGGCTTCCCCGTAAAGGACGGGAATAGTTCTGTTTTTGCCGGCGATTATCTGGAACTGACCAAACTTCCCGGCGCGGCGGGGGCCAACGGGCACATCGCCGTCGCCACCAATACCGTTGCCAGGGCCCAGGCCTATCTGGAGCGGCAGGGTGTCCGTTTTGATCCCGAATCCGTCAAGAAAAACGCCGGGGGCAGGATAAACGCCGTCTTCGCCAGGGACGAGATCCTTGGTTTCGCCTGGCATCTTCTTCAGAAGAAGTAACGTTCCGCCGCCCCCATTTCCAATGCGGGAAATGCCGGGGGAGTGCATATTGGGCGCATCCCCGGCGCTCCGCGCCGGGGACCGGGCTATCCGCTCTAACAAAAACCCTGCGGGTTTTTGTTTCGCTTCTATCCCTTGCGCGGTTTACGAAAACGGCCTCCCTGCCGTTTCGTAAACTTCCGGGTTTTGCTGCGCAAAACTCATGGAATAGAAGCCGGCCTCCTGCCGGCACGGCCTGCGCTTTTCGCTGTGCCCCGCCCTTGGGCCGCGGGGAGGGGAGGGCGCCCCCGATGCGGGACGGAGCGGGCCTCAACCGGGAGCCCCTCGCCGGGGCTTCGCGTTTTTTTGTTGTTTTAGGCGGCTGTTGGCCGGAGGATCCGCGGAAACAGAGGTTTCCAAACAACCTTTATATGTTGGTTAAGGAGTGCCGTGATGGGAAAAATTGTTACCTTTGGTGAGATAATGCTGCGCCTTGCCCCGGAAGGCTATTACCGTTTTGTCCAGGCCCGGAGCTTTGGGGCGATCTACGGCGGCGGGGAAGCCAACGTGGCCATTTCCCTGGCCAACTTCGGCCTGGATTCCCTATACGCAACTAAACTTCCCAGGCATGAGATAGGCCAGGCGGCGTTGAATACCCTTCGGCAGTTCGGGGTGGATACCTCCCGGATTGTCCGGGGCGGCGACCGGGTGGGAATCTACTTTCTGGAGAAGGGGGCCAGCCAGCGGCCCAGCAAGGTGATCTACGACCGGGCCGGTTCCTCCATCGCCGCCGCCGTTCCGGGGGACTTCGACTGGGACAAGATTCTGGAAGGGGCGTCCTGGTTCCATTTTACCGGCATTACCCCCGCCCTGGGGGATAACGCGGCGGAGATCACCCTGGCGGCGGTTCAGACCGCCAGGGCCAAGGGGCTTACGGTTTCCTGCGATCTTAACTACCGCAAGAACCTGTGGTCCAGGGAAAAGGCCGCCGAGGTCATGGGAAAACTGGCCGCCTATGTGGACGTCTGCATCGCCAACGAGGAGGACGCGGGGGACGTCTTCGGCATCAAGGCCGGCGGCAGCGACGTGACCGCCGGGAAAATCAGCCGCGAAGGCTACCAGGAAGTAGCCAGGGCCCTGGCGGAACGTTTCGGTTTTCAGAAAACCGCCATCACCCTGCGGGAATCCATCAGCGCCAACGACAACAACTGGGCCGCCATGCTCTACGGGGAAGGGGAGTATTACTTCTCGAAAAAGTATCCCGTCCGCATCGTGGACCGGGTAGGAGGGGGCGACAGTTTTGGGGCCGGCCTTATTTACGGCCTCACCCAGGGACTCCCCCTCCAGGAAACGCTGGAATTCGCCGTTGCCGCAAGCTGCCTTAAACATTCCATCGAGGGGGACTACAACCTGGTAAGCGTGGAGGAGGTCCTGAAACTTTCAGGGGGCGACGCTTCGGGCCGGGTCCAGCGTTAGGGGCCGTACACTATGTCCTGCCACTCGGCATCGAGGGGCAGGGAGCTTGCGACGGTCCAGTTCAGGCCGTCGGTTGAAAGGGCTATGGATGTGCGGGCGACGGCCATAAAGGCCCCCTTCCCGAAGGCCGCGGCCCGCCAGTTCTCCCCGGAAAGACCGGCGGTCGTTTCTGTCCAGTCAACGCCGTTGGTGGAGCAGATCGCCCTGCCGGCGGCGACGGCTATAAACCTTCCGTTCCCAAACGCCAGATCCTGCCACTCCGCCGCCGGTATAGCCGTTTCGGACCAGGTTTTACCGCCGTCGGTGGAATAGGCCGCCGTGCCGCTGTTAAGGGCGAGGGCGGTAAATATGCCGTTTCCATAGGCAAGGGCGTTCCAGTTTTGGGCGGCAGGCAGTTCCGCCCCGGTCCAGGTGATGCCGTCGGTTGAGTAGGCCGCCATGCTGCTGTTATTGGTGGCGACCGCCGCGAAGGTCCCGTCCCCATAGGCGGCGGCCCGCCAGCTTGCCCCTATGGGCATGTCGGTCTCCGTCCATTCAATGCCGTCAGTGGAATAGGCCGCCTTGTTGCTGTACGAGGCCACCGCGACGAAGCTGCCGCCGCCGAAGCTCAGGCCCTCCCAGCTTGCATCAAAGGGCAGGGTTGCCCCGGTCCAGTTAATGCCGTCGGTTGAGTAGGCCGCCCTTCTTCTGGTCCCGGCGCCGGAGGCCAGGGCCGCAAATTTCCCCCCTCCCGCCGCAATCTCCCGCCAGATTCCGGCCAGGGGAATGGCCGCCGGATACCAGGCGTTGCCGTCGGCGGAGACCATGAGGTTGCTGCCGTAAGAGGGGGACAGGACGGCAAATTTTTTATCGCTGAATAAGAAGTCCAGCGCCGCGGCAAGGGTATCCGATTTAACCAGGTCCTCCGTCGCGTAGCGGCTGGAACGGTAACGGGTCCTGTTGTTGTTGGCTTCGTCGAGCTTGCTCAAAAAAAAGGCGCAGTCTGCGGGATCCGCTTCCGTACCGGCGGGGGGCGACAATTTCAAGGGCGGGCTGAATTTGCCATTTATCATCGAACACACCTCCGCCCGGCTTCTGGTGCCGGACCTGTCCGCCGCCAGATTGGCGTGGGCAAGGGAAAACCACAGGGCGCCGTCAATTTCCACCGGAATGTCCGGGGCCTCGCTGTCGGGATTGGATGTATCGACGGGGCCGCCGCTTTCGGTTCTACAGGAACAGAAAAGCGCCGCCAGGAGAAGGCCGCTCAAAAGGGCCGCGCCGTTTTTCATACAAAACTCCTTTGTTTGATCGATTGCCGGATGCCCGCAAACAGGGCGGCGGCAGAACCATGCCCGGGAAACAAGCCCTCCGCCGGCCTGCTCTGAACGCTGGGGGCCGCCGGAAACAGAGGGCTATCTTTTTTTTACCCGGAGCAGGACGCTTTTCCAGTTCCAGGCGAGGGGGCCCCGGGCAATCCGTTCCCGCATCAGCTGTTCCAGACGTTTGAAATCCCGGTCCCCCATGGCGGCCCGGATGAAGCTGCCCCAACGGGAACGGTCCCCGTCAAACCAGAGCCCCAGGTCCCCGCCGGTGATGAGACGGTCCTCCTTTTGGCTGATGATCTCGCTGGCCAGATCAAAGCCGGCTTCCCTAAAAATCCCTTCCAGGGTTTGGGAATCCCAAAGGAGGACGGGGTCCGTCTTGAAAAAGGCTTCCTCCGCCTGCCGCAGTCCTTCGGCGATTGATTCTTCCTCGATGAAGCGGGAGATCCGTTCCCCCAGGCCGGGGGGGGATTGCAGCAGCACCGCGTCTCCCCCTTCCGCCAAAAGCCGGAAGGCCCCTTCCGCGAATTCCTTGAAAAGGGCCGCCGTGTTTTTCCCCTGGCCGATCCGCCGCCAGGGTTCCCGAACGAAGATATGATCGAAAACCGCCGTGCCGAAACGCCGCTCCGCCTGGTCCGGTTCCGGCAGGCCGGTGTTCCCTCCCTCCCGCAGGGCGATCAGGGGCCGTTCCTCGTCCCCTAGGGTCTCGGCGTAGCGGAGCAGGGTTTGGCGGGGGCCTTCGCCCGCGACAAGGCAGACGCAGAGGCCCTCCGGCGCCCGGCGCAGGCTTTCCCAGAGCAGGAGCCCGTCGTCCCCCTGGACAATCAGAATCCGGTCGTGGCGTTTTATCTTTGCGGCCCCCAGGATCCGGTCCCGGTCCCCCAGGAGCAGGCCGCTCCGGCCCGACTCGAGGCGTTTGAACCAGCCCTCCCGGCCCCTGGAGGCGGCGGACCAGGTGAGGACTTCCCCGTCCCCCGGCCGCTCTTCCCCCAGGATGATGGCCGCCTGGAGTTCCCGCTTTCGGAGGACCTCCTCCCGGATCTTCCCCTCGTAGCCCACGGAACTTGGCATGTAGAACAGTTTCCCCGCCAGGCTGGAAGGGAGGTACTGCTGGACCGCCCAGTGATCCCGGTAGGCGTGGGGGTAGATATAACCCTCCCCGTGGCCGAAACTTTCGCCGTCCCGGCTGGCGTCCCGCAGGTGGTTGGGGACCTCGGCGTCCTCCTTTTCGACCTCCTTCATCACGTCGAAGAAGTTCAGCGCCGAATTGGACTTGGGCGCCGTGGCAAGGTAGAGGCAGGCCTCCACCAGGGGGAAATTTCCCTCCGGGAAGCCGATGCGGTCGAAGGCCTGGGCGCAGGCCGTTACCACGCAGATGGCGTTGGGGTCCGCCAGGCCCACATCCTCCCCCGCCAGGATGATCATGCGGCGGAAGATAAAATTCGGATCCTCCCCGGCGCGGATCATCTTGGCAAGCCAGTAGAGGGCCCCGTCCGGGTCGCTGCCCCGGACGCTCTTGATAAAGGCGCTGATCGTGTCGAAGTGGTAGTCCCCGTCCCGGTCGTAGAGCAGGGCCCGGCGCTGTATGCTTTCCTCCGCGGTTTCCAGGGAAATGAGGATCTCCGTTCCCTCCGGCGGCGGCCACGAGGGGATGCTGGTCTCCACCGCCAGTTCCATGGCGTTAAGGAGGCTCCGGGCGTCCCCTCCGGCCACCTCCACCAGGTGTTCCAGGGCCCCCTCCTCAAAGAGCACCTTCCACTTGCCATAGCCCCGCTCCCGGTCGGCAAGGCAGCGGCGGGCGGCCTCCCGCAGATCCTCCTGGGTCAGGGGTTTTAATTGGAAGACCCGGCTCCGGCTTACCAGGGCCCGGTTCACCTCGAAAAAGGGATTTTCCGTGGTGGCCCCCACCAGGATCACCGTACCGTTTTCCACCCAGGGGAGCAGTGCGTCCTGTTGGGCCTTGTTCCAGCGGTGGACCTCGTCTACAAAGAGGATGGTCCTCTTGCCGTAGAGCCGGAGCCGCTCGTCGGAGCGGTCGATGGCTTCCCGGATGTCCTTGATCCCCGCCAGCACCGCGTTGAGGCTTTCAAAGGCGGCCCGGGTGGAATTGGCGATGACCCTGGCCAGGCTGGTTTTCCCCGTCCCCGGAGGGCCGTAAAAAATGATCGAAGAAAGGCGGTCCGCCTGTATGGCCCGCCGCAGCAGCCGTCCGGGCCCCACGATATGATCCTGCCCGATAATATCTTCCAGGGCCTGGGGGCGCATCCGGTCCGCCAGGGGCCCGGAATCTTTTCCCCCGGCCTTAGCGGTAAAGAGTTCGTCCATGGGGAATGGGGCCCCCGGACCGGGGAGGGGCGGCTACTCCGCGTTCCACTGCCAAATACCGTCCCGCACCCGGTAGGACCACAGACCCCCGTCGGTATCGTCCTGCGAGGTGCCCGTCCCCTGGACCGACGCAAAAAGGGGCATGCCGGGATCCACGTCGGCGGGCGTTTGAAAAATAGAATTTACCGGTTTGGATTCGATGGTATCCTTGAAACGGTTGTTGTCGTCCATGGTGGACGGATAAACCGTGGTTCCGTTGCCCGGTTCCCGCAGAGGCATTTCTCCGGGGGTGGATGTCGCCAGGGGGCCGGTCTTGATGGTGATTTCCCGGTACCCGTAGGTAGGGCCGAGGCTGGAATCCTGCGCGATGACCGCCACCAAAAGGAGAGTGTCCTCGCCGCCGCTGTTTTTCCACACCGCCGAGGATCCCCGGAGGTAGGGCCCGGCGCTCCCGGCGTTCAGCTTGATCGTTCCGGAACCGTCAACTTTCAGAATGTCCCCGCCGTAGGAGAAGGCCAGGACCATGTTTCCTACCCTGCTCATCCCCCGGGCGTTGATTTTCCCGGTAATCTGGCGGCAGGAAGCGGTGGACCCGGAAGGAAGCAGGCCGCCGGTAAGATAAATGCCGTCCCCCTTGGTGGAGAAATAGTACAGGCCGCCGTCAAAAGCTGCGCCGGTCAGGAGACCGGTGTCCATGTGCAGGGGGTTGAGGCTGCCGCCGTTGTCGTCGATATAAAAGACCCCGTAATCGTTTGCGTCGTTGCCGCTGGGGTTTCTCCTGCCTGCCCCCACAAAGAGGTAGTCCGAATTGGGCTTCCCCTCGCTGTCGCAGATCCCGTAAACGGCCTGGAGCCGGGGAAAATCGGTATGGGCAAGGGAAATACGGGTCCATTCCCCCATTCCCCTTTTGAGCCGGTAGAGTTCCGGGGAGTCCGCGTTGACCAGGACGTAAAGGCAGGCGTTGGTGGCGGCAAGGTCCACTACCTTTCCCGGCGGCTGGGGAATCTTTACCCCGTCCCATTCTCCCTGCCGGTAATTAAAGAGGGAAGACCCTCCCACATACAGGGCGTATTCGCCGGGGTTGTAATCGAAGATCGCCATCTTGGTGGGGACCCCCTTGATCCGGGGTTCCCGGGGTTTTACTTCCCGGGCGATCATGGCAAAGATTGGATCCTGGCTGCAGGATCCCAGGAGGGTCCCGAAAAGCAAGATCCCCAGGCATCCAAGCCAGAACCGGGGGGAGGGTTTTTTTCCAAAGGGTAACTGTTTCATTTTTCTGATGATCTTCCTAAAAATGATAGCGGACCGCCAGGGTGGCTTCAAAGAAGTGGCCCTGGACGGAATCGCTGGAATTCTTCATCGTCTGGGGAATCCACCACCAGGCGGTGTTTAACCCAAAAGACCAGTCGGGATTAAACCTGAAAAAAGCCGACACCTTGGGTTTAACAAAGATCCCCGTGTAGCTGTAGCTTTTGGAGGTCCTGAACTGCTGGGCCGCAATGCCGAAACCCAGGGACAGGGGGAATTCGAAACGGTTAATCACAAACTGGTAGCCCGCCCTCAGGTGGATGGGGATGATAAAAAGCATATGCTGCCCCAGGGTGGGGGCAAACATGCCCTGGACTTCCCCGCCGACAAAGAGGTTGGACCCCAGGAAGTAATCATAGGACAGGGACCCTGTACCCCCAATGACGATGTTGCGGGGCAGGATTCCCCCGTCTTCGGCGGCGAAGACCGTGGGCACCGCCACGCCGAAGGACATGCCGAAGGCCTGATCCCCCCGGGAATAGAGGTCCTGTATGAAACCGGACCAGTCGTCGGCGGGAACATCTTCCCCCGGTTCATCGGTCCAGTCCTCCTCCCTGTCCTGCGCCCCCAGGGGGCCCAGGGCGGCGGCCAATATTAACATGCCGAACAAGAAACGTAATTTCATGTACTCCTCTATACCTTAGGGGAACGATTTTTCCTAGTACAACAACCCGCGGAACCGGGGGGTTACGATCCCTTCTCGAAACCCGGCGGGCCCAGGCTGAACCGCGGACCGGCGGCCGGATACCCGGCCCGGAAAATTTACCACAACGGTACGCAAAGGTACACGAAGGAATGGACAGCCGCGGCGCTTCTCCGGCTGCCTCCCCCCGGCGCAACCCGGGAAGGGCGGGGCACAGCGAGCGCGCAAGGGATAGGAGCGGAATAAAAACCCGCAGGGTTTTTGTTAGAGCGGATAGCCCGGTTTTTTTGCGAAGCAAAAAAATGCGCCCAACCTACCCGCGGTACGCGGCATATTCTAAACTGAACATCACCGGAACAACCGCCCCCTGTCCCCGATTTTCACGCGCCTTCTGCGCGGTCAACTTCCTGCGTCCGCAGGGCCTGCTTTTATTTAGGCTCAGGGGGCCTCTATTTTAAGGTAGTCGAGCAGCATGGGGTACCGGGTCAACAGATCCCCGTAGCGGGCAAGCTCGTCCAGCCGGAACTGGGAATCCACCTGCCGGGCCGAATCCTCATCCTGGGTCCTGGCGATATACTCCCGCTGGCTGTCCATATAGTCGTTGTAAAGATCCCGCAGCCTGGCATAGAGGCTGAAATCGGGGAAACGGACCGCCGCGGCGCGGTAGGAAAGGTCCGTTATGTGGGGAAAGGCCCGGCGGATTTCCCCCTCCAGTTTCGCACTGGCCCCGGTTTCCAGGATTCCCCTGAGTTCCTCCTCGTCTTCGCCGATGCTCCGCATCTGCCCGATGATGAAATTCCCTATTTCCCCGGCCAGGGAATTGCCGTAGTCCTCCAATTCGGCCTGCCCCGCAATATTTTGTTCCCGGATAAGGGGAATGAGGGATTCCGGGTCGATACTAAAGGAGAGGGCGCCGGTGAATTCATAGGAAAAATCGGCGGTAATACGGGAGAAGGAAGTATACACGTCGGCGGAAGGGAGGGTTCCCCGGTGATTCACCTGATGTTCCACCCGCCCCGGGCGGTAAATTTGGATGTCCACGTTGGTGGGAATCAGTTTGTACCATACCCAGCGGAATTCTCCCTCCCGAATCAGCGTTTGGTCAAGGCCGTGGCTTTTTGAGCGCATAACCCCATAGGAGCCCGGGGGCACCGCGAACTGGACCCAGCCGAAAAAGAATCCCGTCCCCCCAAGGGCCAGGAGGAACAAAAACAGTATGGCAAATTTTCGCATGGCGACCATCCTGAAATTTATTGCTGTTCCCTGTAATAATAACATGGAGATCCGGATATGAACAAACCTTCCGGATTAAAAAACGACGTTGAACCCGCCTTTCCGCTTCCCGGCCTCAACGAAGCGCCCGGATCGGAGGGGAATCCCAAGGATTCCGATCCCCTGCTCCTGGGCCTGCTGAACAAGGCCGCCCTCCTTGCCTTCCTGTTCTGCTTTTTGGCGGTCGTCCTCTACTTTGCGGGGCTGAAGCAGGGCTTTACCGGCCCCAACCTTCTTGCCATCATCCAGGCGGCGGTGTACGGCGGCATCGCCCTGGCAATTTTCTCGCTCTACCGTTTCGCCGCGGGGTGCTGGTTCGGCCTGCGCCGCCGCCGCCCCCTTTATTGGATCCCGGCCCTGGGATTCCTGGTTCTGGGGGTCCTGGGGGCCCTGGTAGCCGCCGCGGGGACCTTCATCGCCGCCCTGGCGGGAGGCAACGCCTGAATCGGCCCCGGTGCGGGCGGGAAAGGACAGGTCCTTCGCCCCCGCGGTCCTCCGCCCTTTCCCCGGCGCGGGGCGGGCCGGGGACCGGGGGTGTATCGAGGGCCGTTGACTAAATCCCCGGAAGGCTGTTCCAAAGGCTAAAGTTTTGGAATAATGGGCCTGTTCAATAACCCGGCTGGTTATTGAACAGGCCCTGCGAAAAACGCGGGTTTCCCAGGGGAATCCGCGTTTTTCTTTGTTTTTGAGCGGTTGTTGTTCGGAAACTGAGGTTTCGGAACAACTCCGGTTTTCGCCAGATCAACCAGGGGAGGTGGGGCGGCGTGAAACGGCTTTTCGCCCTGCGGGGGGCGGCGCAGTGCTTAAACCAGGACAGGGACATCCGCCTGCAAACGGCCGCCCTCTATGACGAACTCCTGCGGGACAATGGGCTGGAGGAGGGGGACATCGTTTCCCTGATCTTCTCCGTCACGGCGGACCTGAATGCACTGAATCCCGCCGCCGCCCTCCGGCAGACCGGCAGGGGGGGCGGCCTGGCCCTGTTTTGCGCCCAGGAGCCGGAAGTCCTCAACGGCCTTGAACGCTGCGTCCGCGTGCTTATCCACTGCTACCTGGAAGAGGGGTCCCGTCCCCGGCATGTATACCGGAACGGCGCGGAGCTTATTCGTCCCGAAAAGCCGGAGGCATAGGGCCCGGACCGCGGCGCCTTGCCTGCGCTGCGCCGCCGGATAAGAGTATCAACCGGGAAGGGGAGTTTTAACCACCAGGGCGCACAAAGGCGCCAACTACGGCTCGCCAGGAACACGAAGGAATGAATATACGCTTCAATCCCCGGCCTTCCTGGGCCTTTCCCGCCCTGGGCCGGGGATGCGGTCAGGCTGTGTTCGATAGGCGGGGTCTTCCTGGCTGAGCATTGCCGCCGGAGCAGCCGGGGGATTGACAAAGTCCTGGGCCTTCTCTATGGTAGGAATACCGGCTTTTGCCGGGGGCGCCGGGCCTTTTGGGGAACAACATACGGCGCCTCGTTGTTGCGGGAAGGCCCCTTCGTCTATCGGTTAGGACATGAGATTCTCAATCTTAAAAGAGGAGTTCGATTCTCCTAGGGGCTAATAGGTTTCGCGGCCGGCGGCGCCGGTCGATCCTCTTTCTTGTCCTTGCTGTTTTTGGAACAGGCGCAGCTTAAAAAAACTCTGGTACTTTGATTAGACTACATCACCGGATGAGCGAAATGACCGGGAATAAGAATGTTAACCACGAAGGCGCACAAAGGCGAGCTGCGGCTCGCCAGGAACACGAAGGAATGAAAGGGCGCCTCCAATCCCCGAGCTTTGTGCGCCTTCCTCGCCTTCGTGGTAAATTTCTTCCGGCTGCATATCTGATTTTTAGGCCAAGCATCCTACCAGTACCTTGATTACACTGCATCACCGGATAAGCGAAAGAACCGGGAGTGGGAATGTTAACCACGAAGGGGCACCAAGGTACACGAAGGAATGAAAGGGCGCCTTCAATCCCCGAGCTTTGTGCGCCTTCCTCGCCTTCGTGGTAAATTTCTTCCGTCCGTATATCTAATTTTTTAGGCCAAGCAACCTGCGAGTACCTCGATTAGACTACATCACCGGATGAGCGAAATGACCGGGAATAAGAATGTTAACCACGAAGGCGCACAAAGGTACACGAAGGAATGAAAAGACGCCTCCAATCCCCGAGCTTCGTGCGCCTTCTTCGCCTTCGTGGTAAATTTCTTCCGTCCGTATATCTAATTTTTTAGGCCAAGCAGCCTGCGAGTACCTCGATTACCCTACATCACCGGATGAGCGAAAGAACCGGGAGTGGGAATGTTAACCACGAAGGGGCACAAAGGCGAGCTGCGGCTCGCCGGGTACACGAAGGAATGAAAAGGCGCCTCCAATCCCCGGTTTTCGTGCGCCTTCCTCGCCTTCGTGGTAAATTTCTTCCGTCCGTATATCTGATTTTTTAGGTTAAGCAGCCTGCTAGGGATGCCGGATGAACAGGGCGTCCGCCAGTTCCTGGGCGAAGGCCGCGGTATCCCGGCGGGAAGGGGAGGCCAGGAGGATCTCCCGGCTTACCAGGCTTTGGCCTCCCTCCGAGAGTTCGCAGAAGACCGGCCAGGGGCCTTCCGCCCCCGCAAAGTCCAGGTTCAGGAGCAGCCGGGGTCCGGGGGAACCAGGGGGGGAATCCTCCGGGCGGAGCCCCGCTTTTTTCAGCATCCCCCGCAGCCGTTTAAGGAGCCGGGGCGCGGGGGCCTGGGGGCCTTCCCCCTCCCCGTAGCCAAGACTGAAGCGCAGCTCCACCGGCAGGCTTATGCCCTGCTGCCGCAGGGCCCCCGGATTGAGGAGGTAAAGCTCCGCCGCCGCCCCGGTTTCCCGGTTTTTGGCAAGCTCCGCCAGGCCGTCGGCGATCATGTCCCGTTCCCAGAGGGGATCAAAGCCCCGCAGGGAGGCCGCCGCCAGGCCGGGGCGCTTCATAAGTCGGCCTTCCTCGTAGTCGTAGCCCGGCGCCGACGCGGGTATCAGGGGGGTCTCGATGTTCCGGGCCTCCCGCAGGTAATCCAGGGCCCGCCGGGGGTAGGCTTCAAAGGCCCGGAAATACTGTATCAGGGCCTCCGGGTGGGGCTCCTCGTAGGACGCGGCGGCGTCCCGGCTGTATTTGCGGAAAAGGATGCGGTGGACCGCCGCCTTGAATCGGAAGGAGACGCCCCGGACCCCGCTCCTTATCCACGCCCCCGGCCCGGGGGAGGGCCGCAGCCCCTCGGTGTTGCGGAGCCCCTCGTAGGTCTTGTAGAGAATCTCGTGGATGTCCCGGAGGTAGCGGACCGGATCGATGCCGTAGTTCAGCATCCAGGAAAAATCCCCCCCCCGCAGGCAGTCCTCGGCGTAGGCCCGGGCTTCCTCCAGGCGGCCCGCGATCTGGTAGACCTGGGCCAGGTTAAGCCGGGAGAGGGGGGAGGTGTCCATCTCGTAGGCCGCCTCGTAATCGGCCAGGGCGGAGCGGAACTCAAGCCGCCGCAGGTAGAGCTCCCCCCGGGCCAGCCGGCCCGACGAGCGGTTCAGCCTGCCCAGGGAAGCGTTGGTCCGCTCCAGGGCGCGATCGAAATGGTAGAAACGGCTCTCCAAAATAGAAAGATTGTAGTGGGCCACCGAGGAGAACAGCACGTCCTGCCGCCGCTCCGCCCCCTCTATGGCCTGAAGATACCAGCGTTTCCCCTCGTCGTAACGGAACATATCGGAGTTCAGGGTCCCCAGGGTCATGGCCAGGTCCGGATCGTCCTGAAACCGCCCCACCGCGGCCCGCAGAAGCCGGTCCCCGTCGGCCTGCCGGTGGACCTTGTAGTACATCCAGCCAAGCTGGCCGATAGCGTCCCGGTGCTCCGGGTCGATGTCCAGAAGCCGTTCCAGGTACTCCACCGCCAGGTCGTTTTTGTTCAGGTAGCCCGCGGTCCGGGCCAGACGGTAAAGAAGCTCCGGGGTTCCGGGGTCAAATTTCTCCGCCCGCCGGTACTCGTCCCAGGCCAGATTGTAGAGGCCCCGGCTCTGGTACAGATTCCCCAGGGCCCAGGGAAAGCGGATGTCGTCGGGGTACAGCTCCGCCCCCGCGCCGTAAAGCTCGATGGCCCGCTCCCAATACTCCGCCCCCTCCGCGGCCAGGGCCTCGTCCAGCAGCGCCTCCGCCCCCCGGTCCTCCCCGCCGAGGGGGGCCGTCAGAATCAGGGAAGGAAGCAGCAGAAGGGCGAGGAATCCCGCGCGGGCAGCCATACATGGACATGATAGTTTTTGCCGCCGGTCTTGGCAATCGCGGAGCTGCCGGCGTCAATCCGGGCCGCCGGCGTTTTTCGCCGGAGAAGATGACGGGCATCGAGTTTTTGGGCGCATCCCCGCCTCCGGCGGGGACCGGGCTATCCGCTAAATCCTTTTGCCCGGCCCGCCGGGCAAAAGGATACCGCTTCTATCCCTTGCGCGGGCGGAAAACGGCGTCCTGCCGTTTTCCGCCTTTGAGCCGCCCCGCTCCGCGGGGCGGCTTGACGCTTTTGTCCGCCGGCGGGCCCGGCGCGATCCCCGCGCCGGGCCAAAAAGCCGGCCCCGCCGGCTTCTCCCTTCGTCCTCCCCGGCGCGGTCCAGGAAGGGCGGGGCACAGCGAGCGCGCAAGGGATAGGAGCGGAATAAAAACCCGCAGGGTTTTTGTTAGAGCGGATAGCCCGGTCCCCGGCGCGGAGCGCCGGGGATGCGCCCAACCCGCACTCAATATGGGGCTTGTTCCGGACCGGGGACTGCCGCATTGATCCCTGTTGGGGTTTCCGGCTATACTGTGTAGTCTAGCGTAGTGATAAGGCTTTTGGAAAATCCTGAAAGGAAGGCACAGAGTGGCAGCCCAGGAGCTGGTTGTTGACGAGAAAAGGGTAAGAAAGGCGATACAGGCGGGGATACCTCTTACCATTACTACTTTTACCCTGCCCCACGAGATCGAAATTTACATTGAGCGGATATTGACTATTTTTCTGCAAGAGGTCCAGCAGGAGGGGTTGAAGGACTACATCGCCTACTGCGTTCAGGAACTGGCGGTGAACGCGAAAAAGGCCAATACCAAGCGGGTTTACTTTATGGAGAAGGGGCTGGATCTGGCCAACCCGGTCCAATACCGGGAGGGGATGCTGGCTTTTAAGGAGACGACCTTCTCCAATATCGCCCACTACCTGCAACTGCAAAAGGATCAGGGCCTCTATATTAAGCTGATTCTCCAGATACGGAAGAACATCATCTACATCGAGGTCCGGAACAATGTGGTGGCGACCAAGACGGAGCTTATCCGCATACATGACAAGCTGGCCCGTTCCCGGCAGTACAATTCTCTGGAGGACGCGCTGGCCCAGGTGCTGGACAGCTCGGAGGGCGCGGGTCTGGGGCTGGTGATTCTGGTGCTGATGCTCAAGAAAATGGGGCTGGACGAGGATTGTTTCGACATACTTTCCGCGGGGAAGGAGACCGTCGCCCGGATCATCGTGCCGCTGAACAAGGCCCGGGTGGAGAACCTTTCCCTTTTGTCCCGGACGGTGGTGGATCATGTGAACTCCCTGCCCCAGTTCCCGGAGAATATTCTGGCTATCCAGCGGATAATCAACGATCCGAACTCCGAAATGGGGATCATCGCCCGGCATATTTCCCAAGACCCGGCCATGACGGCGGATCTTCTCAAGCTGGTCAATTCCGCCCAGTATGTGCTGGCCAAGAAGGTGGATACCATCGGGGAGGCGGTCAAGATGGTGGGCATCCGGGGCATCAAGAACCTTCTCTACTCCTACGGGACCCAGAAGCTGTTGGGGGACGATACGACGAGCAAACGGGCGCTGTGGGAACATTCCTACAAGGTCGCCTTTTACGCCTACAACCTGGTGAGAAATTTCAAAAAGGGGAAAAACCTGCTGGATGATATTTATGTCAGCGGTATTCTGCACGACATGGGGAAGATCGCCTTTTTCGACGTCCACCCCGACCTTTTGGACAATATCCGTAATTTCTGCCAGGAAAAGGGTCTGCCCCTGTCCACCTTCGAAGATCTTTCCGCGGGCCTTAACCACGCGGAAATCGGCGCCCTTATCGCGGAGAAATGGAATTTTCCCGAGCCCCTGGTGATGGCCATCCGCTACCACCACGATCCGGAATCCGTGGATCCTGAGTACCGGGATCTGGTTCAGGGGGTGTATCTGGCCAATATGTTCTGCGAATACGAGGGCAAGAATATTGATTACGATCAGATCGATTCCGCCGTCCTGGAATCCTACGGCATCACGTCGAAGATGCAGATGGACAAAATGATTCTCCAATTCGCCCAGGCCTTCCGGCATGAACGGCGGCAGTAGGCCGCCCGGCTCCCGGACAGGGGCCGCTTAAGGCGGGGAACCGCCCGGCGGCGGTCCCCCGCACGGCGCAGACGGGCGCAGCGGGGGATGTCTACGGGGGCTGTTTGCATTGTAAACACCGCGGCAAAAGTGAAGGCCGGGAATTTCACGGATCTTCATACGAACATCCCTCCCAATCAGCAACATCTGCGTATCCGTGGAATCAACGCCGGATCTTTAACATTAACGAGGCCCTGGCAGGCTGCTTAGTCTAAAAAATCAGATATGCGGACGGAAGAAATTTACCACGAAGGCGAAGAAGGCGCAGGAAGGGCGGGGATTGGGGGTACTATTCATTCCTTCGTGTACCTTGGTGCCCCTTCGTGGTTAATATTCTTGTTCCCGGTTGTTTCGCTTATCCGGTGATGCAGGGCCTATGGCCGCGGCCGGGGAGACGGCTGAAGCTGGAGGGCGGATCCAGGGATATGCCCCCTGATTTGTTGGCGGCGTGGGCGCGGTCTCCGGAGGGGGCGGAGCGCATACGGTGGGCGGTTGAGGAGGCGGAGGAGATTTTTTGCGGACCTGGTTTGAAAGCGGGATTGAACAGGCTTATAATCATCGAACAGGACATTTATTTTTTATGCAAGGAGAGAAACATGGGCGCTTACAAGACGAAATACTTCGGCGATTTGGAAGTGGATGAGCTTAATGACGAAATACTGGTTGAAACCCATATCGAGAATAACGGGGAAGATGTCCCGGTTTCGATCATTATTCGGAATTTCAGCGAGAACGCGGATAAGATGGACGAGATCACCGCCGTTCTGGATTGCTATTTTGCTATGCACGAGGCCGCAAAAGCATATATTGAAAAGCACTACCCGGAGCATGAGGGGATTGTCAATTATCTTTTCCGGTACGCCGGTGATGTCCTGAAAAAAGAATACCGCAGCAAGCGCGGAAAGGTTTTTACGTTGGATTTGGAAAGCATGATACGCCGTCTTGACCCGCCGAGCGTTTCGCTGCCGCATTACAAGGACGGGAAAATCCGGGCAGAAATTACCTACTACTGTCCTGATGTTGACAACGGGCAATTAAGCATCTCCATTGACAAGGACTGCAAGATATACCATTCGGAATTCAACGATTACCGGTAGGAAGGGAAAGGCCGTACATGAATATAAGGGGGTATAATGGACCTGTTCAATAACCCGGTTGGTTATTGAACAGGTCTTGCGAAAAGCGCGGATTCCCTTGGGAAATCCGCGCTTTTCTTTGTTTTTAAGCGGTTGTTGTTTAGAAAATGGATAGAAACTGAAGTTTCTGAACAACTCTCATGCTTTTATATTGGCGGCCGGCTGATTTAATTGGCGTGCGGCGCGTCCGCACCGGCAATTTGTTGCGGGGCGGATAAGGAAATGCACAGCATTTCCAGGGACGGCAAACTGTACCGGAGCAGCGGCGTGGGAATGATTGTAGCGAATCACCTGGGCAAACCGTAGGCGGATCCGCCAAAGGCGGCGAAGTGTAAACAGGCATATTGTGCGAAGTTTTGGCGCCTTTGCAATTCATTTCCTATATTTCATTGAAAAATCTTCAATAATTTCCACTAATTCTTTTGGTAAAATATTAAGAACATTTTCAATAATATTATCAGGTATCTTTTGATAATATGCCTCTGCAATTCCTCCGGTAATACAAGCAATGGTATCACTATCCCCGCCTATCGAAATTGCCAGCCTTACAGCATTTTCAAAATCTGTACTTTCCAAAAAAGCAATAATTGCTTCTGGAACTGAACCTTGGCAACTTACATCAAATTCATAATCGGGCCTTATATCGTCAATCTCACGATCAAGATTATATTGGAATGTATCCATTATGAATTTTCTTATTTCATCTTTACTTTTACCGGTTCGCGCCAAATAAATTGCCGCTGCCGTAGATTGAGCCCCTTTTATACCTTCTGGATGATTGTGGGTAACTTCCGCGCTTTTTTGCGCCTCAACCATCACTTCTTCAATGCCATTACCATACCATCCAACAGGACTGACACGCATTGCAGAACCGTTTCCCCAACTATTATACGGTTCCAGATTTTCTGAATATATCCAAGAATGAAAATGCCCCCCATAACCTCTATAGGGATAATTCCTGCCAAATAATTGGTAGCTTTCCCCATAATTTCTTTGATTTAATATAGCATCCATTGTAGCCAATGTTAGAACGCTGTCATCTGTAAATGTTGATTTTTGGCAAAACAAATCAAAGTCAGTC
>JAIRSD010000010.1 GCA_031255615.1 Treponema sp.
GTTTTAAGCGGTTGTTGTTCAGAAACTGAAGTTCCTGAACAACTCTATTGTATCATCAAGAAATTTTTGAAGACCGGGAGTTGAAACCGGCCCTCCGGAAGTTTCAGGTTTACAATCCCCTAAGGAGGCGCAAACTTTGTGAACTTCTTCCGGGGCTATGTCCCTGCGCCATTGCCGCTTGCCGGCGTCCGGTTTTCCGGAGCATGCCGGCAAGATCGAGGGCGGCAGATGCCTTCCGGCGGCTATGCGATCATTCCTTTCGGGATAGGCGGTGAGCTTTGCGTCCGGCCCGACTCGAACGGGCGACCTACAGATTCGAAGTCTGTTACTCTATCCGGTTGAGCTACGGACGCTGGAAAATTAAACGGCGGCGCGGAGTCCGCGAAAAACCTTCGAACCCGCGTCCCGTCACAGGGCGTATCGGGTGGATGACCGGGTTCGAACCGGCGACGGCCAGATCCACAATCTGGAACTCTACCGCTGAGCTACATCCACCATGGGCTACGATCAAACTATGGCCAAAAACCGGTCTGTTGTCAATAAGTCCGCGGGTCCCCGCAAATTCCCGGTTTAAAAGTCCGCATACCGAAGGTATAGGCGGGCGCAGCCCCGGCCCAAGGCCGGGACCGGATTGTCAAGGCAGCCGCGGCCCCTCTTATTCTGCGCGGAAAACCGGGGGGGCGCGGCCTTTTTGTTCGGCGGGCGGCGTTTGGGGCCTTGCCCCAAACACCGAAAGCCAAAAAAGGCAGAACACAGCGACGGCGGAAGCCGTGCCGCGGCACGGCTTCCGCCCGCGCAAGGGATAGAAGCGGAACAAAAACCCGTAGGGTTTTTGTTAGAGCGGATAGCCCGGTTTTTTTGCGGAGCAAAAAAATGCGCCCATAAAGAATTCGACACGAAACCGGTCAACCGCTGCTGGACGGGGGCTCACGCGGCTGCCCGGCGGGTTCTTTTCCGCTTTAACCCTTTGGTTCATCCGCCGATAATGATAGTGAGGCGGGCTTATGCTAAAACCGGCTGGTTTTGGCTAGGTTCCGGGGGAAGGCGGTCGAAGGGCCCGGTTCCCACTAAAATTTAAGAAATCTGTTCCAACTTTTAGAAATTGGGCTTGGAACAGTCCCAGGCGGTTGTATGTACCAGGTCTGCGCCCGGATTCTCGACCGGGAAACCGAACTTCTTAACAGCGTCGAGGCGGCTCAGAAACGGGTCCGGGAGGCGGTGGTCAGGCGGGAATGGGCGGATTTTGAAAGGCTCCAGTCCGCGATGGACCGGATTGGGGCGGAGCTTGCCGAGCTGGAGGGGGAGCGGAAGGCTCTTTTCGGCGAATTTCCCCCCCCTCAACCGGGATTCCCCGGGGAAAGCGGCGGGGAATCCGGCGGTCCCGGCGGCGAAGGGGGTTTCTACCGGCTTATCGCGGGTCTTTCCCCGGAGGAGCAGCGGGACCTGACGGGAAAATACCGGGAGCTGAGGATGGCGGGGCTGCGGGTGCGGATAAACAACGACAATCTTCTGGCCTATACCGGGGGCATCAGGGCGGCGGTGTCGGCCTTTATTGAATCCGCCTTTCCCGACCGCAAAGGGCGGGTTTATTCCCGCAGCGGCGCGGTGGTGCCCCAGGACATGCGTTCCATGGTGCTTAACCGCAGCTTTTAGGGGCTTTAGGGGCTCTGAGGAGGAATAATGACATCCACGTTCATGGGCATAGAAATCGGGAAACGGGGGGTCCAGGCCCACCAGCAGGCCCTGAATGTTACGGGCCATAACCTGACGAACGCATCCACCGAAGGCTACTCCCGGCAGCGGATCGAGATGTCCGCCTTTGAACCCATATACCTGCCGGGGCTCACCCGGGAGGAAACGCCGGGCCAGATCGGCCAGGGGACGGTGGTGGAGCGGATCCAGCGGATCCGGGACCAGCTTCTCGACAAGCGGATCGCGGCCCAATCTTCCGCGGAAGGCTACTGGAAGGCACGGGATCCCTATATCAGGATGATGGACCAGATTTACCTGGAACCTGGTGAAAAATCCATCCGCGGCAAGATGGACGAATTCTGGGACGGCTGGCAGGAGCTGGCGACCTACCCCGCGGACAGTCCTCCCCGGACCGCGATACTGGAACGGGGGAAGACCCTTATCGACGGGATTCACCACCGCTACGAGGCCCTGAAGGGGCTGCAAGTCATGGCGGACGAGGATATTCAGCTTACCGTGGCCCGGGTGAACGAGCTTTCCCGGGAAATCGCCGGATTGAACCGGGAGATTACCAAGACAAGGGCCCTGGGGGACAATCCCAACGACCTTATGGACCGGCGGGACCTGCTGGTGGACCAGCTTTCCTCCGTCATCGATGTGACGGTGGACGACCGGGATCCCGATGAATTCATGGTCCACACCGCGGGGCTGGTGCTGGTCCAGGGGAAAATCGGCCGCCAGTTCGGTCTGGAACAGAACATAGATACCGAAGGCTACGCCCGGATCGTCTGGCAGGAAACCGGGGAGGAAGCCCGGTTCCGGGACGGCAGCCTGGCCGCCCTGGTAGAGCTGCGGGACGTTACCATCGAAGACGAGATTCAAACCCTGGATAACATGACCATGAATTTTACGGATCTGGTCAACGAAATCCACCGGGACGGTTACGGCATCAACGGCGCCAGGGGGAACAATTTCTTCTCCGAATATCCCTTTGTTACCAACGTGAACGGCAACTACGACCGGGACGGAGACGGTATTTACGATTCCAGCTATATCTACCGCGTCAACGGCGCCAACGTCCTGGAAGCCCAGGCCCAGGTGGGGCTGGAGGGGGAGATCAGCCTTTCCGGCCCCGACGGCGGGAATGTGCAGATTCCCTACTATTCCACCGACACGGTCCAGGACATTATCACCCGGATCAACAATTCCGGGGCGGAGGTGGCGGCCCGGCTGAACCGGGACGGATACCTCTCCCTCAAGGCCACGGCGGCCTCCAGGGTGGAGGGCCTGGAACAGCAGAACCCCGATTTTGTGATCCGCCATATCGAGGATTCCGGGTATTTCCTGGGGGGCTACGCGGGGATCTTCGCGGGCCCCGGCCCCGGAGGGGTCTACGACTGGGCCCAGGCGGACGCGGTGGCGGCGCTGCGGGGGGGGGCGGAAAGCTACGCCCTGGCCCCCATCGCCCATCCCTCCGGCTGGATCGAGGTGAACCCCGCCCTCCTACGGGACCCCGGTTCGGTGGCCTCCGGCTTCGGCTTTAACGGGAATCCCGCCAATCCGGGGAACGGAGACGCGGCGGCGGCTATTGCGTCGATCCGCAACACCCCGGTCATGGTGGGGCGGTTCGGAACCTTCGACGATTATTTCGCCGACGCGGCGGGGCGGATAGGCATGCTGGGCGAGCGGGCGGGCCAGGCCCTGGAAACGAACAATCTAATTATGAAGCAGCTTCGGGATATGCGGGCTTCGATTTCCGGGGTGAGCATCGACGAGGAACTTTCCAACATGATCAAGTACCAGCACGGCTACGCCGCGGCGGCCCGGTTCATCACCACCGTCAATTCCATGCTGGACACGCTGATTAACCGGATGGGGGTATAACAGATGAGACGGGTTTCCACGGACATGCCGAATAACGATATGCAGTACTACCTGCGGCGGCAGGAGGAGGGGCTGCAAAACATTCAGACCAAGATCGCCAGCCAGTCCCGGATTCGGGAACTGCGGGACGATCCCCTGGCCGCAAGCCGCGCGGTGCGCTACCAGTCCTACCTGGCCCGGCTGGAGCGGTTCGAGAAAAACACCTACTACGCCCGGGAGCATTACAACAACACCTACGCCTATATGAACGAGGCGAATTCCATACTCCAGCGGATCCGGGAACTGGCGGTCCAGGGGGCCCACGGAACCTACAACGCCGACGACCTGAAGATCATGGCCGGGGAGGTAAACGAGATGATCAAGGCCCTGGCCGACATCTCCAACGCCCAGGGTCCCGACGGCAAACAGATCTTCGCCGGGGACCGGGCCCTTTCCCAGCCCTTCCGCATTGTGGAGGGGGCCGTCGCCGGAGGCGGGGAAAGCATGGTGGTCCGGGTCGAGTACCGGGGGGCCGGCGCTTCCCGGCGCACCGAAATAAGCGACGGGGCCTATGCGGATCTGGACATTTCCGGGGGCGAGGCCTTTTGGGCGGAGAAGATGCAGATCTCCTCCACCCTGGATTCAAGCGAATACCGGGTCATCGACGACACCAGCGTCTTTGTGGACGGTGTGGAGATTCCCCTGAACATGGGGGATACGGTCCAGGCGGTTATCGCCAAGATCAACGATTCCCCCGCTCCGGTAAAGGCCTACCTGGACCCCCAGACCCGGGGCATCGCCCTGGAAGGGACCAACGCCCACCTTATCCGCCTGGAAGACCGGGAAGGCTCCCAGGTTTTCCAGGACCTGGGCCTGATTCGGGGAAATTCCCAAAACGGGGCCCCCAACTGGAGCGACTCCGCCCGTGTGGCCGGCGGCTCCGTCTTCGACATGGTCATCCGCCTCCGGGACGCACTGTACCGGGGGGACCAGGAATTCGCCGGAAGCCTGGGCATCGGCGGCATCGATCTGGCCCTGGGGAACATGGTCTCCCGAATCGCCGAACTGGGCAGCCGGGAGGAGCGGGCGGAAATGACCTGGACGCGGCTGAACCAGGAAATCCCCGACCTAAACGCCCGGCTTGCCCGGGAAGCGGGGCTGGACTTTGCGGAGGCCGCCACGGAACTGGGGATGATGGACTTCGCCCACCGGGCGGCCCTGCAAACCACCGCGAAGATCCTCCCCCAGACCCTGCTGGATTTTCTGCGCTAAACCCCCACGGGCGGCCCCCTTAATGCCGAAGCGGTTTCCGTAAGAAGTTTTTGGAAGAGGAGCGAGAGGTGAAAGTACAGACCAAGGCCTACGGGTCTATCGAGGTGGAGGAACGGCAGCGGATCGTGTTCCCCCAGGGACTCTTCGGGTTCGAGGATCTGAAGGAGTATGTGCTGCTGGACGCGGAAAAGCCGCCCTTTTACTGGCTCCAATCGGTAGACCAGGAGCAGGTGGCCTTTGTCATCATCAACCCCTTCCTCATCCGCCCCGATTACGAAGTGAACATCAGCAACGAAGAACTGGCGGAAATCGGCGTTGACGCCCCGGAAAAGGCCCTCATCTTCGCCATCGTAACCATTCCGGCGGAAGGCCCCATGACGCTGAACCTCCAGGGCCCCCTGGCCGTCAATCGGGAGACCCGCCAGGGCAAACAGGCCGTCCTTAGCGATTCCCGCTGGAAGACCAAACACGACATCATGGCGGAACTGGCCTCCGCTCCCTCGGAGGGCTAGGACAATGCTCATACTATCCAGAAAAATAAACGAAAAAATCATGATAGGCGACGACATCTCCGTCTCCATCATCGACATACGGGGCGACCAGGTCCGCCTGGGCGTGGACGCCCCCCGGACCGTCAAAGTATTCCGGCAGGAAGTATTCGACGCCATCAAAGCGGAAAACCGCGCCGCCGCGGAATCCCGGCCCAAACTCCCCGACATCAGCGTCAAGGGCGAACCCCAAAACCCCTTGGCCTAGCGTCCATGCGCCGCCCCTTTGCGGAGCAGACGCGGTGCAGGCGGTATAAGATTAGAGCCCCGAAGCTCGATCCTCTTTTGGGCGCATTTTTTGCGGCTCTCGCCTGCGGCGGGCCGCAAAAAACCGGGCTATCCGCTCTAACAAAAACCCTGCGGGTTTTTATTCCGCTCCTATCCCTTGCGCGTTCCGTAGCCTTTGCAGTTTAGCCCAGGCAAGACAGCACAATGGGTTGTGAATGATAAAAAACAGGCAGGGATGTCCACGGATTACGCGGATGCCGCCGATTGTACGGGATGTTGGCAGGAGAATCCGCGGAAACGGGAAATTCGCGGTTCTTCAGTTTTTCCCTTTAGTGTTTACAATGGACTTGCCCAAATAACCCGGTCAGTTATTGAACAAGTCCATTTTTTTTCTTTGTTTTTTCTTTTGCCCTTCTTAAATTTTCTTCCACCCTATAATGAATTACCTTTTTGAGCAGATCCCAGGGAATCGGTTTGTTAAACGGAAAACATAGGGTTCCCTTCCCAGTACGATAGGGTATAAGCTCCCTTTCAAATTCATTAATCCCCGACGGGCCGGGGAACAAACCGTAATGATCCTTAAACGCGGCAAAATGGACCAAATTACCATTTAAGTAAAATGTAGGCATCCCGTAAGATATTTTTTCCATTGCCTCCGGCGCCTCCGCCTTTATGAAATTCCGCAGTTCATTTAGCGTTCTTTGTATCGCGGGTTCAAATCCCATAATATATTCATCTATGGTTTCTATTTTTTCAGCCACTGCAACCCATCCCCCTTTTTAATATAGGATAATTTGCTCATTGGACTTGTTCAATAACCCGGTTGGTTATTGAACAGTCCCGCGAAAACATGGATTTCCCACGAAACAACCGGGAACAGGAATGTTAACCGCGAAGGCGCACCAGGGCGAGCTGCGGATCGCCAGGAACACGAAGGAATGAATAGCGCTGCCCCCCAGCGCAGTGTGTCGCGGTTTTGCGGAGTTTCACGGCGCACCGCGAAACTTCACACAGGGAGCAGCCCAACATACATTACTGAGCCGGCTATGCCGAATCCTTTCCCTCCTGCTTTACCGCGTCAAAGCCCTGCGTAAGGTCGTCGATGATGTCGTCAATATGCTCGGCGCCGATGGAAAGCCGGATGGTGTTGGGTTTGATCCCCTGTTCCAGGAGTTCCGATTCGCTAAGCTGGGAGTGGGTGGTGGAGGCGGGGTGGATGACCAGGGATTTTACGTCCGCCACGTTGGCCAGAAGGGAGAATAGTTCCAGTTTTTCGGTGAATGTTTTGGCCTGTTCCGCACTGCCTTTAAGTTCAAAGGTGAAAATGGAGCCCCCGCCCTGGGGGAAATACTTTTTGAAGAACCGGTGGTCCCGGTGGCTGCTGAGGGCGGGGTGGTTTATCCGTTCTACCTGGGGATGGGAAACGAGGAAGTCCAGCACCCTGCTGGTGTTCTCGGTATGCCGCTCCACCCGGAGGGAAAGGGTTTCCAGGCCCTGGAGGAAAAGAAAGGCGTTGAAGGGCGACATGGCCGCGCCGGTATCCCGGAGCAGGGTGGTCCGGGCCTTGATGATGTAGGCCATGTTCCCCGCCGCCTGGGTAAAGACCACTCCGTGGTAACTGGGGTTGGGCTGGGAAAGGCCGGGGAACTTGTCGTTGGCTCCCCAGTCGAAGGCGCCCCCGTCCACAATGACCCCGCCGATGGAGGTGCCGTGGCCGCCGATAAACTTGGTGGCCGAATGGATCACGATGTCCACGCCGTATTCAAAGGGCCGCAGCAGGTAGGGGGTGGCGAAGGTGTTGTCCACCACCACCGGAATTCCGTGTTTGTGGGCGATGGCCGTTACCGCCTCGATATCCACGACGGAACAGTTGGGGTTCCCCAGGGTTTCAAAGAAAAGGGCCTTGGTGTTGGGCTGAATGGCCTTCTCGAAGTTAGCCGCGATTCCGCCGTCCACAAAGGTGGTCTCAATTCCCATGTCCTTAAGAGTATTGATAAAAAGGTTGTAGGTGCCCCCGTAGATCTGGAAATCCGAAACAATGTGGTCACCGGAGCGGGCTATGTTCTGGATGGCGTAGGTACAGGCCGCCGCGCCGGAGGCGGTTGCCAGGGCCCCCACCCCTCCCTCCAGGGCGGCGATTCGCCTTTCAAACACGTCCCAGGTCGGATTCGTGATCCGGCTGTAAATATTCCCCGGTTCCGTCAGGGCGAAACGCTCCGACGCGGACTTTGACGAAGGAAACACATAGGACGAAGTCTGGTAAATCGGCACCGCCCTGGCATCGGTGGCGGGGTCCGGCCTCTCCTGGCCCGCATGAATCTGAATGGTCTCGAAACGGTAATTTCCTGTACTCATGGCGCACTCCTTTTTTCCTAGAATTTTGATAGATTTAATATGATTCTGTTATCATATTCCCTGTCCCGGTTGTTGTCAAGCCGGAAACGGACCGCTGCCGGCGGGATGTATTCACACGGGGGGGGGGGAGGCCGGCGGGGTAATTTTCCGGGGTTTTTTCGAAGCAAAAACCCCGGGCTGAACATCCGCATGGATGCGGATGTTCAGCCGTGCAAGGGATAGGAGGGGTGCGGAGCAGACCCGGCGCGGAGCGCCGGGGCCGGAGCGAAGCGGAGCCCTGGCAACCAGAGGTTGCCTTGATAGCCCGGTTTTTTGCGGCGGAGCCGCAAAAAATGCGCCCAACATGCACTCGCTATTCAGCGGCTGCCTTTCCCAAATTGAAATTTTGGATCACCCTCAATGTGGCTGGAGGTTTGACCGAAGCCGTCAATGCTGTCAATCTATCAATGGGGGTTTGTATGGAGAACGCAATGTACTTAAAACGAATGAAGGGGGTCCGGGGGGCGATGGAGAAGGGGGGCGTCGATCTTTTCCTGGTGAGTCCCTCTTCCAATCTGTTTTACCTGTCCGGTTACGCCGTCCATGGGGATGAGCGGCTGCTCCTTTTGGTGCTGCCCCGGGAAGGGGAGCCTTTTATACTGGCCAATCTCCTCTACAAGGATCAGGTAAAGGCTCTGCCGGTTCATGAATTCGTTTATTGGAAGGACGGGGAAGATCCCTTCGCCATCCTGAAGCGGGAAATCCAAAAGAGGGACCTGCCCGCCGGGAAGATCGCCCTGGAACCTCAGATTCCGGCCTTCTTTTCCCTCCCCATCGGGGAACAGTTTCCCCGGGCGGATTTTACGCTGGGATCCCCTCTGGTCGATCCGCTGCGGCTTTACAAGGATTCCGGGGAGCTTGCGCTTATCCGCCGGGCGGGCAAGCTGTCGGACCAGGCACTGGCCGCAGTCATCGGAAAGGGCGCCTACTGGGTAGGCAAGACGGAGGCCCAGTTCTGCGAGGAACTTACCGCGGAGCTTCGCCGGATCGGGGTGTCCGCCTACGAGGCCATCGTGGCCGTGGGGGCAAACGGGGCGGTGCCCCACCATGTGACCGGACAAACCGTCATCGAGAAGGGCAAGGGGCTTTTGATCGATTTCGGCGGCCGTCTGAATGGCTACTACACGGACTGCACCCGGACCTTCCACTTCGGCCCCCCCGACGCGGAATTCGAAAAGGTCTATAACATCGTGCTGGAGGCCCACCTGGCGGCGGAAGCCAAGGCCAGGCCGGGGAATCTTTTGGGGGATGTGGACGACGCGGCCCGGGGGGTCATCGAAAAAGCCGGATACGGGCCCTACTTTACCCACCGGACCGGCCACGGTCTGGGAATTGACGGCCACGAGGGGGCCTCCGCCGCCAAGGGGGAAAGCACCCCCATTGCTCCGGGGATGGTATTTTCCATTGAGCCGGGTATTTACCTGCCGGACCGGCTGGGGGTGCGGATAGAAAACCTGGTGGCCGTTGGCGCCGATGGGCCGGAGGTGCTGCACGCATTTCCCCGGGAACTCAGGATTATCCAGATCCCTTAATCGGGCGAATTCCCGGAGGGGCCGCCGCAAGACCGAAGACGGCGGCCCCTCCGCGGGCCGCTTAAATAAAGCGGCGCGCTTTGCCGCGCCTCGCCGGTGCGGCTCCTGCCTGCTTCGATAACGGGGGGGTCATATAGCTTAACCCCCAATGAGTAGGGACCGAATGGGCAACGCGGCCGCGTCGGAAAGGGTCGTCAGATAATACCGGAGTTCCGTGGTCGTCACCCCTTTGACAGACCGGATACAGCCATAGCCGTCAGCCCCCGCCCAGGAGGCCAGGCCAGGCCAGTACAGAGCCGCGCCTCCCGTTTTTCTATCCGTCCATGGTCCTTGGTTACTTCCGTATAGGAGGGGAAAGAACCGGATGGTTCGTTGATGCCTTCAAAAAGCTCCTGTGCTTCGGCATATACCTCAGGATGGTTTTCTTTCAGCGTAAGGGTATAGCCCCCCTGTTTGGCCGCAATATCTCCGCCGTTATCGCTTTTTGGCAGCCCATGACGTCAATGGTGACGATACAGCCGGCAATATCCAGCACCCCCAGCAGGACCGGCATCGCCGTGATTTCATTCGATTTCTCTTCGGTCTGTACCTGTCCCAGCACCAGGCCCAGTTCATCAGCCTAGGCGCTGACGATATGGACGGCTTTCCATTCCCCGCTTTCACTCCCCTGCACCGTTTTCCCGTCTATCGCGATAACTGAACCAACGATCGCCCGTCCCTTGAAATAACCCCCGGGTCCAGGAAAGAAAACAGGCTTCAAACCGCCGGCGGTCGATTCTGCCCAATACCCGCAGGATGGTGCCAGCGCTGGGTATTCCATTCGGCAGTTCCAGATGCTTTTTGAGCCATGCCTCGCGGGTTTCACCGAAAAAGGCTGTGTCTTCGATGCTTTCTACGCCGCATACCATCGCGGCAATGTATAAGAGTAAAATATCCACCAAATTATGCTTTTTATACCGGGTCGATCCGGGGATCCGGTATCAGGGCCAGTTCGGTCCGCATATCCATTATTCCCTTCCATCCCTTCCCTGTCGGCTTTTTTCTCTCTTTTTTGAACGCTTTTATAATGTGGTTGCCCTGGTGTCCGCAGTCAGCCTCCTTGTAGTGAATTCGGATAACAGGGTATAATATTAAACTACCCGCGTGTATCAGGGTGTGAAAAATTTGCGGATAACAGGACTCATGGATGATTTTACAGGATATAAAGCGGGGCGAAAGACTCAAAGGCCTTATTCCAAACGAAATTATCCAGGTTGTCTCTGTTCAGCCCTTCGGCGAAGATGCTGTTGAGCTTATTTACCGCAAAAATGACGGTTCCCTGGGGCAGCAGATAGTCTATACCAATGATTCAAGTACAATTTCGCCCGATACGGGGGAACTTTTATGGCAGTTTGACGCCGATGCCGCTCAGGTACGATTGGTTTCAGAGGTATACCGTATCAAGCTGGCGCACCTTTTCGACCCTCATCTGGCTGTCCATACTTCCCTTATCCAGCCTTTGCCCCACCAGATCACTGCGGTATATGGGGAGATGTTACCCCGGCAGCCCTTGCGGTTCCTCCTGGCCGACGATCCCGGAGCCGGGAAGACCATCATGTCGGGGCTGCTTATCAAGGAACTACGGGTACGGGGAGACCTTAACCGCTGTTTGATTGTATCGCCGGGGAATCTGGCCGAGCAATGGCAGGATGAGCTTTATTCGCGGTTCCAGCTTGAGTTTGATATTTTAACCAATGACAGCATACAGTCCTCGGT
>JAIRSD010000014.1 GCA_031255615.1 Treponema sp.
TCCCCGCCCTTCCTGCGCCTTCTTCGCCGTGGTGGTAAATTTCTTCCGTCTGTATATCTGATTTTTTAGTCCAAGCAACCCGCTAGTTCCCGGCCCCGAACCGGAGATGCGCCCCTCCCGGCGGCCCGCGGCTGCCGGGGCAGTCCGGTCTTTTCGACCCAGCCGCAAAAATACGCCCAAACAGGGCGGCGGTTCTCAGGTCGCCCCCGGTCCGTCGCACATCGGGAATGCCGTTCCCTCCCACAACCCGGAAAGGGCGGGGCACAGCGAAGGCTGTGCCAGCATGGAGGCCGGCTGTTTCCATTCCCTGGGGTTTTTGCGAGGCGAAAACCCCAGGGCCGCGAAAACGGCAGGGATGCCGTTTTCGTGGACCGCGCAAGGGATAGGAGCGGTATCCTTTTGCCCGGTCCGCCGGGCAAAAGGATTTAAGCGGATAGCCCGGTCCCCGGCGGAGGCGGGGATGCGCCCAACTTACCCTCGATACGGGGCTTGTTCTCAACTGAGCCTCGTCCTGGCCCGGCGGCCCGCGGCAAACCGCGCCCTTTTTTGAAACCGGAATCCCCGAAATCGCCGCTCCCCTTGGTTGCATATTTACCGTAAGTCCGTCAAACTTCCGGTGAACATAAGTACGAATACAGATATATGAAGAAAGCGGTCCGAACCTTCGCTTGTTGGAAGGTTCCATTGGACGGGTTTCATGCGTTCAAACAGCGGGGGGTCTATGACGAATAAAGAGTTGCTGCTGGCGGCCCTGGACAACCGGGAAACGGAGCGGCTGCCGGTGGGGTTTTGGTTTCACTTTTTGGCCGACTCGGAAAAGAACAAGGGCCTGGAGAGGCCGGAACTGGCGGAGCGGAGTCTGGAAGGCCACCGCCGCTATATTGAACAGTTCCGCCCCGACTTCGTAAAGATAATGAGCGACGGTTTTTTCGGCTATCCTCAAAAGGGGGAGGAGGTAAAACTGGATCTGGGGGTGGAAAAGATCGGGGACTTGGCAAAATTCCAGCCGGTCGCGGAGGATCATCCCTGGATTCAGGCCCAGATCGCCCAGATAAGGAAGATCACCGCCCTGCAAAAGGACACGATGTACTTCTACAACATCTTCGGCCCCTCCACCACCCTTAAACGGCTCATCGGCCTGGAAGCCTTTGTCCAATATTTCAGGGAAGACCCCCGGTCCCTGGCGGAGGCCCTTCTCCGCATGGCGGAGGGCATCGCGGTCCAGACCCGGAGCGCGATTCAGGCGGGCGGGGCGGACGGCGTCTATCTCAGCGTCCAAAACCCCGACATCACCCGCATTACCGACGAGGCATACCACCGCTATATCGGCCCCGCGGACAAGATCGTTCTGGACGCGGCCAACGGGGCAAGCGAAAACAACATCCTCCACATCTGCGGCTACCGGGGCTGCCGGAACCGCCTTGAAGCCTGGACCGGATACAAGGCCAGGGCCTACAACTGGGCGGTGAACGTGGAAGGCCTCAGCCTTTCGGCGGGGAAGAAACTCTTCGGCGGCGCGGCGGTGATCGGCGGCTTTGCCAATACCGCCGATGATCCCCTCTACCGGGGCTCCAAACAGGAGATCGAAGCCTGCACCGGCAAGATAATCGCCGAAGCGGGGAGAAAGGGGGTCATCCTGGGGGCGGACTGCACCGTGCCGGACGACACGCCCTTCGAGCACTTCGAGTGGGTCCGGGAAAGGGCGGGGGCCCGGTAATCGCCGATTTATCAGGATTATCAGGAGATTCCCGGCATCGATTGTATACCGGGCGCATCCCCGGCCTCAGGCCGGGGACCGGGCTATCCGGGGCTCCGGCTTCGCCTCCGGCCCCGGCGCTCCGCGCCGGGTCTGCTCCGCACCCCTCCTATCCCTTGCGCGGGGGAAAGCCGCGCCGCCCGGCGCGGCTTTCCCCTCTGAGCCGGCGCGCTCCGCCCGCCGGCTAAAGGATCTTGCCCGGTGTGTGGAGTTTCGCGATCCCCCGCGAAACTCCGCCGGGAAAGCCGGCGGCGGCTTGACAGAGATCGCCGGGAAAGATATATTAAACACCTAGGTTTAGTAAGCATATTAAGATATGGAGGTTCAAGATGATGAGGCGTTTGCTATGCACGGCTGCCGTTTTTTTCATTGCCGCCGCGGCCTTTGCGGGGGGCAGAAGACAGGCACAGGAAGCCCCGGCGAAAGATACGATTGTATTCGGGGTGAACCTTTCGGCCACCGGGCTTTTCCACCCGACTCTGAATACGTCCAACGCGGACCGGGAAGTGGTCCTCCTGGTGTACAGCCGTCTGGTGTCCACGGACTCGGCGGGAAACTATCTGCCGGAATTGGCGGAAAGCTATACCGTTTCCCCGGACGCCCGGGTATACACCTTCAAACTCAGGAAGGATGTTAAATGGACCGACGGACAGCCCTTCACCGCCGAGGATGTGGCCTTTACCTACGAGACCACCGTCCACCCCAAATTTTTCCGGGGCCTCGATGAATTCGCCCGCCGGCTGGAAGGGGCGGACGCCTATCACGCGGGGACCGCTTCCAATGTATCGGGAATCAAGGTCATAGACCCCTATACGGTAAGTTTCACCTTCTCCGCCCCCTACCGGGACGCGATGGTAAAATTTATTGACATAGCGGTGCTTGCCAAGCATATCTGGAGCCAGACGCCGGTGGAGAACTGGATGGAGCAGGGGGACCTGCTGCGAAACCCGGTAGGGACCGGCCCCTACAAAATGGTGGAATACGTCCAGGATCAATACGTCCGGCTGGAGCGGAACGAAGATTACTTCAAGGGCGCCCCCAGGATCAAAACCTTTATCCTGAAGCGGTCTAACCCCGACACCCGCCAGATCGAGGTAATCAACGGGGAACTGGACGTGGCCCGGATAGTTTCCTGGAAGGATCGGGATCTGGCCGATTATGTCAACCGGAACATCCCCATCGTGGAAGTAAAAAGCATCATGGCCTATTACATCGTCTTTAACAGCACCGACCCGATCTTCCAGGATCGAAGAATCCGCCTGGCGGCGGTCCACGCCCTGGACAGACCGGCCCTGATCTCCGCCATTGAGTCCGGCCACGCCGTCACGGCGGAGACCCTCATCTCCCCCGCCCAACCGGTGTACCCCAAAGACATAAGCCCCTACGATTTCAATACCGCCAGGAGCTACGATCTGCTCAGGGAGGCCGGCTACACGGATACCAATGGGGACGGGATTGTGGAAAAAAACGGCCAGCCCCTCAAGGTGACCCTCCGCTACGATAACGTGGACGATACGGTCCTGGCCCAGCTTGTCCAGGCCCAGCTGCGGAAAGGCGGTTTCGACGTGGAGATCATCGGTTCCGACTTCAACACGGTCCTGGGGATTCTCCGCAGCACCACCGAGCCCTTCCAGATTGCCTTCATGGGGGCCACATACCGGCCCAATCCCGGCGCCGGCGCGGCGCACATGTGGATGGCCCGGTACGCGGATGAGGAAAACAACCGGCTTATCGCCCAGGCCAACGGCTCCACCAGCGATGCGGAGGCCGCCGCCAATTTCGGCGCCTGGGGCAAATATTTCCACGACCAGGCCCCCATAGCGGTGCTGTACTTTAAGTCCACCGGCTACGCGGTGAATCCCCGGCTGGTGGGTTATGAACCGACCAGCATCGAATGGTTCCCCAACGTGGAAACCTGGTATTTCAAATAGGACCGGACCCGGTATCCGCGGACCGGCGCGGCCCGCCAAAGCCCCCGCGGGGCCGGGCCGCTCAAGCCGCCGCCGCGGATTTACTTGATTGACAGATTTCCGTAAAAAGTAGAAAACAAAGGGACCGGAGTTTTAAGACTCCGATCCCAATTTATCGAACAGGTTGAGCTTAGTGATACGGTATATAGGTGGAAGACTTCTCCAGGCGGCGCTCATCATGTTTGGAGTTTCCGTTATTGTTTTTTTTCTCGTCAACCTTATTCCCGGAAACCCTTACGCCAGTATGTTCTCCCCCGATATACCGTCGGATCAGGTCGAGGCGAAACTCCGCGAGGTGGGGTACTATGATCCCCTGCCCCTTAAATATGTAAAATGGATAAGCCGGATCGCCGTGGGGGACTTTGGATATTCCATCTTTTACCGGGACAAGGTAAGCTCCATTATTTTTCACCGGATGCTGAATACCCTGCTCCTGACCGTCTCCTCCCTGGCTATCAGCATGGCGGTGGGCATTTCCGCCGGAATTTACACCGGACAGAGGCGCCGCGGCCTGGCGGACAACAGCGTCTCTATCCTCACCTTTCTGATGCTCTCCATTCCTTCGTTCTTCTTCGGCATGCTCCTGATCAAGGTTTTGGGGGCGGATCTCAGGATTCTGCCCATATCAGGCATGATCACCGTGTCCGCCAACTACCAGGGCCTCGATTATGTGGTGGATGTGATTCGCCACATGATCATGCCCTCCTGTATCCTGGGGCTCCTCTATTCCGCCACCATGCTCCGTTACACCCGGTCCAGCGTCATCGGCATCATCAACGCCGATTTTATCCGCTCCGCCCGGGCCCACGGGCTCACCGAACGGGTTATCCTTTTTAAGCATCTCCTTAAAAATATTCTTATTCCCATTGTGACGGTCCTCAGCCTCCAAATTCCGGACATGCTCTCCGGGGCCCTGTTGATCGAGACGGTTTTTGTCTGGCCCGGACTGGGACGCCTCAGTTTCGAGGCGGTTCAACACCGGGACTACCCCCTGATCATGGGGATCCTCCTCGTCATGGCCCTGATAACCCTCATATCGAACCTAATCGCCGATGTAGCCTACGCTTTAATCGATCAACGGATCGCCCTGGGGATGGAACATGCCGGGACCTGACAGGGGAAGGAGAAGGGCGGGGGAGGGAATCTCCGGATTTTCCCCGGGGAGGGCCCTGCTGAAGGTTTTTTCGGCCCACGGACTCATCAGCGCCGGGGTGGTGATGCTGGCGGTCCTGACACTCTTTTCCCTCATCGGCCCCTTCTTTTCTCCCTTTGATCGGGACGCGGTGGAGGTGGAAAAAATTCAGGAACCCCCCGGAGACGGGCATATCCTGGGGACCGACGAGTTGGGCCGGGATATCTTTGTTCGCCTGGCCTATGGGGGCCGGGTGTCCCTGAGCGTTGGGATCATCGCCATGCTGATTCAGCTTGTCATTGGGGTGACTCTGGGATCGGTGGCGGGGTTTTACGGGGGGATCTACGACAGCCTGATCATGCGGCTCACCGATGTGATCATGTGTTTCCCCTTTTTCGTGATCGCCCTGTCGGTGGCGGCCCTGACGGGGCCGAGTTTCAGCAACGTGATTCTGATCATCGGCCTCTTGCGCTGGCCCTCCATGGCCCGGGTGGTGCGGAGCGGAATCCTGGCCCTGAAAAACACCGAATTTATCGAGGCCGCCCGGGCCCTGGGGCTTACCAAGCGGGAAATTATTTTCCGCCACCTGCTGCCGAATTCCCTGGGCCCCATCATCGTTTCCGGCACCCTGAATGTGGCCTACGCGGTGCTGCTGGAAGCTTCGTTAAGTTTTCTCGGCCTTGGCATTGCCCCGCCCCAGCCGAGTTGGGGAACCATGCTGTCGGCGGCCCAAAGCATGAGCATCTTGCAGAAGTGCTGGTGGATCTGGATACCTCCGGGCCTCATGGTCCTGATGGTGGTGTTGTCAATCAATTTTATTGGCGAGGGGCTTTCCGATATTTTTGACACCCACCGCCGCGGGGCGGCATGATGGGCCTTATCGAAATTCGGGATCTTTCCGTAACGATTGGCCCCGCCTTTCCCCGCGGGAAGGGCCCGGAGATTCCCATTCTGAAACACATCGATCTGTCCATGGAACAGGGGGAGGTTTTGGGGCTGGTCGGAGAATCGGGCTGCGGCAAGACGATGACGGTCCTGGCTGTTCTGGGGCTCCTCCCCCGGGGGGGGCGGATCACGGGGGGGACCATTCATTTTATGGGCCGGGACCTTGCGTCCCTTTCCCAAAGGGAAATGGGCAATATCCGGGGCCGCCATATTTCCATGATCTTCCAGGAGCCCATGACCTCCCTTAATCCCCTTATGACGATTGGGGAACATATCCGGGAAGTCCTTGCCCGCCACGAAGGTCTTAAGGGGGCGGCCAACAAGGAAAAATGCCTCCGGCTGCTCCAGGCGGTGAACATCCCGGAGGTGGAAAAAATATACGACTGCGCCCCCTTCCGGCTTTCCGGGGGAATGCGGCAGCGGGTCATGATCGCCATGGCCCTGGCCTGCGAACCGGAACTTATCATCGCCGACGAGCCGACCACCGCCCTGGACGTTACCACCCAAGCCCAGATTCTGGATCTTTTTAATGAGATCCGGGGGCGGACTCAATCGTCCTTCATCTTCGTGACTCATGATTTGGGAGTGATCGCCGAAATCGCCGACCGGACCGCGGTAATTTACGCGGGTTATGTGGTGGAAGAATGTTCGGCGGCATCGCTTTTTGAAAAACCCCTCCATCCCTATACCGATGGGCTTATGAGATCCCGGATGGGCCGGAGGAACAGCAACCGGGAACATCTTTACAGCATCCCCGGCGTGGTGCCGGTTCCGGGAAACATGCCCCCCGGCTGTCCCTTCGCGCCCCGCTGCGCGTATACCATGGAACACTGCCGCCGGGAGGTTCCTCCCCTGCCGGAAATTGAAAAGGGCCACCGGGTCCGGTGCTGGAGGCATATATCCTGATGGCGGAACCTTTGGTCAGGCTGGGGAATCTGACAAAAAATTTCCCCGTGGGAAAGTCCTTTTTCGGACGGGGCCGGCACTATGTCCGGGCGGTGGACGACTGTTCCCTGGAGATCTTTCCCGGCGAAAGTTTTGGGCTGGTAGGGGAATCGGGGAGCGGCAAATCCACCATCGGCCGCTGTATTCTGAATTTGATCAGCCCCAGTTCCGGCCGGATAGAATTCGCGGGAAAGACTATTTTTGACAGCAAAGAGGGAATCCATCTTTCCTACCGGGAAATGCTCCCCCTCCGCCGGGATATGCAGGTTATCTTCCAGGACCCCACCGCCAGCCTGGATCCCCGGATGAATATCGGCGACATCGTCATGGAGGGCTTAAAGAAGCATCGCGCGGCGGAACCGGGAGAGGCGGAGAAGATCGCGGGGGATTATCTGGAACTCTGCGGCATAAGCCGGGACCTTATCCGGCGGCGGCCGGGGGAATTTTCCGGCGGCCAAAAGCAGCGGATCGGCATTGCCCGCGCCCTGGCCCTGAATCCCCGGTTCATCGTTGCCGACGAACCCCTTTCCGCCCTGGACGTTTCGGTCCAGTCCCAGATCCTCAACCTGATGAGCTCCCTCAAGGAACAGTTAAACCTGACCTTCCTGTTTATCTCCCACGATCTGCGGACGGTGGAATATTTCTGCGACCGTATCGGGGTGCTTTATCTGGGCTCCCTGGCGGAAATTGGTTCCACCGGCGATATTATCAACAATCCCCTGCATCCCTATACCCGGGTGCTCTTTTCATCGGTGCCCCGGGACAGGCCGGGGCTCAAACCGGAGCGGATTCAACTAAAGGGGGAAATACCCAGCGCCGTCAATGCCCCCCGGGGATGCAAATTCCATACCCGCTGCCCCTACAGCCAGGAACTCTGCGGCGTTTCCGCCCCCCCGCTTGAAAAAGTCGGGGAAAGCCATTTTGTGGCCTGCCGCCGCTGGCGGGAGCTTTCCCAGAAGAACGGCGGAGGCAAGGCGGCGGCGCAGACATAACCCCGGCGATCCCCGTTTCGCGCCCGGCAAAGGGCGGAGGAGCGCCGGGGCCGGAGCGGAGCCTCGGCAGCCCGGTCCCCGGCGGGCGGGGAGGCCTCCAAAGAGACTTGATATTCGGCGTTCCCGCGCCAACCGGGGGCAGCCGGCTTAGCCCCCGAAGGACCCAAGAAAATTTGCCGTCGGTTCCCAGGCATCCTCCCCGTAGCCCCCGGCCATGAACCAGGCGGAGGGGAGGCCCCGGTCCCGGAGGAACGAAAAAATGAGCCGGTCCCGTTCCAGGCACTGTTCTTTGGTCAGGGCGATGAGCCTGGTGGAGGGAAGGCCGTCCTTTTCATACACGTCTACCCCGTCAATCACGATGACCAGGCCCGGTTTTCTGCCGCCGGAGCGTTTTTCCAATTCCGCCAGTCCTTCGCGGAGCCGGGGGATGTAACGGGCTTCCTCATGTTCGGCGATGGGAATGTCGATGTCCGATTCCACCAGCGGGGCCCGGCCTTGTTCCGCCTTCGCTAGGCTTTCGGCATCCAGGGGCCAGCCGGAGGCCATGTGGACCGAGAGAGCGGTGATCTCCGGGTCTTTTCCTATAAAGGTTTCCCCCCGGTCCCGGGAGAATTTGACCAGCTCCGCGCTGCCGTCCCCCTTGTGGGCGTCCACGTCAATGATCCAGATAAAGGCCGCCCGGCCTTCGGCCTGGATCTTGCGGGCGGCCAGGATGATGTCGTTAAGAAGGCAAAAACCGGACCCCGTGTCGTAGCGGCCGTGATGCTGCCCCCCGCCCAGATAAAAACAGAAGCCGCCGCCGGGAATCCCCGCCGGGCTATGTTCGGGAAAGACCCCGGGAATGTTTTTTCGGAGCTTTTCCCGGTCTTCCAGGGCCAGCCGGCAGGCCAGGTAACTGCCGCTTACCCGGTAGAGGATGGTGGTAAAAAGCTCCCTCAGGGGTTTCACGGCTTTGGCCGGGTCGTAGCGGTTGTAGCTTCCGTCGCTGTTGATCAATTCGTAGGTTTTCAGGAGTTCCCGCTCCAGCCCCGATCCCGGTTTGCCGGATTCATCGTAAAGGCGGGCGATGTATTCCCGCTGGTGGACCCGCTCCAGGTCTTCCCGGCGCAGAAGGGGCGAGTCCAGGCCCAGGCCCTTTGCCGCGTCGCCGAGGGATAAGAGGGGGAAGCCGCTGCGCCGTTCCGTCAAATACCGGAGAATCTTTCCCGACCGGGAGGGGGACATGGGAATATCGATCCCGTAGTCGGGCATATTTTTCTCAAGCAGTGTATCGTAGAGCAGCATGGCTATCGGGAAAGGGCCGCCACCGCGGCGCCGAAAAGACTGGCCTGTTCCACCGGGGCTATCACATAGGACCGGGGCTTGCCGTCGAAGAGCATGACATGGAGCCAGGATTCCAGGGCCTGCCGCATCCCCTTGTAGATCATGTAGGTGGTCCCCTCCACGGCGATTCTCACCGGGGAGTAGCCTTCATAGCCGGCCTGGACCCGCTCCACACAGGCGGCCGCCACCGCGGCGGAAAGCATGGCCCCCCGCTCGGTGACCAACTGGGTGATGTAGAGGATCCCCGCCAGGGCATCGGTCTCGTCCAGGCCGAGGATGCCTCCCAGGGGGCCCTCCGCCATCAGGGGGTGGTGCTGGAAGTAGTTTAAATCCCTGGTTTGCAGGCTCTGCATGGCGAGGAGTTCATCGGAACGCTTGAATGTCAGGACGCCGTCCCGCACCGCCTGTTTCAGGATGTGCAGGGTCAGGGGCCCCAGGTAGGCCCCGCTGGTGGCTTTTTCCAGGGTATAAACTCCGGGGTTCTTGGTGGTGGCGTCGTATTCCCGGTCCAGCGCCCCCTGGCAGCTTATGCCGAAGGTGCCGGTTTCGCAGACCACGATCTGGGGGGCCGGAGATTGAAAACCAATCTTGGGGATGCTCTTTTCCGGGTAGGCGGTGTTAAAGCCGGTCCCCAGGATAAAGCCGATCACCGGCCCGCCGGGGATGCCGTATTTATCGGCGGTCTTTTCCTCCTCCCCGTCGGAAGGAATCTCCGCCACCCCGGAAAGCAGGGTGGCCACGGTGTCGTTGAGCAGCACGACGGGCCCGGAAAATTTTAGCCCCCGCCGGGCCAATGCGTCCCGCAGCCCCTTGCCCACGGGCTTCCCGGTAACTTCGGGAATATCCAGTTCCTTGCTAAAGGCCATGGGAATCCCGTCGGCGTCTTCGGTTATTGTCATGGGGTAGGAAAAGGTAAAGCCGATGCCCTCCACCGCGGAACCGGCCTTCTCCAGCAGGGGAGCGGCCACCCCGGCGATCTCGTCAAAGAACTGGTCCGCGCTTAAACGCCCCTGGGTGCCCGGCATGGGGACCTTCTTGGTTTCCTGGGCCGCCGCCTTACCCCGCTCGTCAAAACGGATCAGACTGGCCCGCAGATTGGTGCCCCCCGCGTCCAGGGCCAGCACGGTTTTCCCCGGCGGCACGTGGGACACGGGGCTGATATACGAAGGGATCATGGGAAGGCTGGAAGGCTGGCCCTGCAAGCCCCGCTCGATATGGCGAAGCACATCGCGCATCAGGGAGACCGGATCCAAACTATCGTAGTGAAAACCGTAGTAATGGGCAAAATCGGAAATTTCCTGGGGATTAAAGGCCATGGAACACCTCGTTTGATAAAATTTTACCTTTAGTATGAGCCCAGAGCGGCAATTCCGCAAGTATGCCTTGACAACCGGCTGTTCCCCGGCTGGCGGACTCCGCGCATCGAATATTTGGGCGCATTTTTGCGGAGGAGCCGCAAAAGCCGGGTTATCAAGGCAGGCTCCGGCTGCCGGGGCCGCGGCCCCGCCGCTCCGCGCCGGGTCTGTTCCGCACCCCATCCCGTGCGCGGGCTCCCTGCGCGGAGTTTCGCGGCATCCGCGAAACACAGCCCCAGGATACCGACCGGAACCTTATGCAGCATTGCCCCTGCCATCTTTAAGCGGTTGCTGTTCATAAACTGTAATTTCTGAACAACCCTCATGGTTTAAAAATATTGAAAAAAACAGTTGGATATTTTGAGACAAAAATCACGGCGGAAAAATTGAAAAACATGATCCCGTGAACAACCGCCGCTTAAAAACGATGCCCATATAAATTCCCTATGAAAAATCCGCATTTTTTTACGAGACCGGCAGGCTGCTTAGAGCTTAAAAATCGGATATGCGGACGGAAGAAATTTACCACCAGGGCGAGGAAGGCGCACAAAGGGCGGGGATTAAAGGCGCTTTTTCATTCCTTCGTGTTCCTGGCGAGCCGCAGCTCGCCTTTGTGCGCTGCCGCCTTCGGCGGCTTGTGGTTGACATTCTTGTTCCCGGTTCTTTCGCTTATCCGGTGATTGAGTGCAATCAAAGTACTTGCGAAAAATGCGGGTTTCCCAAGGAAATCCACGTTTTTCTTCGTTTTTAATTTGAGCGGTTGTTGTTCGGAAACTGTAGTTTCTGAACAACTCTATTAAACAAATCCGGTGTAGCGTCTGGAAACACTTTAGTCGTAAATAAAATCAGGAATATAAATTGGTATGGCCGTAAAAATACATGGCATATCAATGTTATCTTTTGCGCGTTAAGTCTGGGCGGGCCGCCGGAGAGTCGGGCCGAAAACGTCTGACCCTTTTGGCGGAGTTTTGCGGGGGAGCGCGAAACTCCACACCCGCGGATGCGTTCCTTGAGTTTTGGTGCGGAGCGCCAAAACTCAGAAGGCAAAAAACGGCAGGGACGCCGCCGGCATGGAGGCCGGCTGTTTCCATTTCCTTGAGTTTTGGTGCGGAGTACCAAAACTCAGAAGGCAAAAAACGGCAGGGACGCCGCCGGCACGGAGGCCGGCTGTTTCCATTTCCTTGAGTTTTGGTGCGAAGTACCAAAACTCAGAAGGCGCGAAACGGCAGGGACGCCGCCGGCACGGAGGCCGGCTGTTTCCATTTCCTCGAGTTTTGGTGCAAAGTACCAAAACTCAGAAGGCAAAAAACGGCAGGGACG
>JAIRSD010000018.1 GCA_031255615.1 Treponema sp.
ATGTTGTGGGAGAACTTGAAAAAGCCTTCCGTAAAAAAGGCATGAAATTTCTCACCGCTTTTCACCATGCGGAGAACTGGAAATTCTATTCCCACTGGGTAAAGGAATACGATACTTCCGATCCGGCCTATACGGGGCTTTACGGGGAGCTTCACAACCTGGAATGGGGTTCCGGAAAACGCTACGGCCCGCGTCCGGGTTTTGAATGGGCGGACCAGGACAGGCCCAGTAAAGCCGCCCACGATCTCTGGCTGGGGAAGCTGGTGGAAGTAATCGACGCCTATAATCCCGATTTTATTTGGTTCGATTTCGGCCTTGACTTTATCGCCGACTATTATAAACGGGCCTTCCTGACCTATTACCATGACCGGGCCCTGGCGAAAAATCAGGATGTGGTGGTCTCGTATAAATGGAATCATCTGCCGGCGGGGGCGGGCCTTATTGATCTTGAACTGGGCCGCTTCAGCGATCTTACCTACCACGACTGGATCACCGATACCACGGTGGACGACGGGGAGGCCTGGGGTTATATGCGGGACGCTGAGTACAAGACCGCATCTTCCCTGATTCATTACCTGGCGGATAATGTGAGCAAAAACGGCTACATGCTCCTTAACGTGGGGCCTAAACCGGACGGTGAAATTCCGGAAGAGGCAAAGAAGGTGTTATGCGGCATCGGCGCCTGGCTTGAGGTAAACGGCGAAGCCATCTACGGAACCACGCCCTGGGTTGTCGCCGCCGAAGGGCCCACGGTCCTGAAAAAGTCCGGCCCCCTTAACGAGGACAAGACAGAGTATCTTCCCAGTGACATACGTTTTACCCTGAAGGATGATAGCATCTACGCCATCTGCCTTGGCGAGATTGGGGACGATGTGGTTATCCGCAGTCTGGCGGAACGGATGTACCCTGGGGAAATAGCCGGTATCTCCCTTTTGGGGGACGGCGGGGATCTTCCCTGGAAACAGGAGGGAACGAAGATAATTGTCCGCACCGGCGGGGCCAAGCGCCGCAAGGACGCTAATGTGTTAAAGATCAGGCGTAACCAGATTTACCGGGACGAATCGGCCGGCCCCGCCCGCAGGCAGCCGGGCTGTTAAACATATTTTGAAGAAAGGAACCGCGGCATGAAACATTTTAGCTACTTTGCGCCTACGGAAATTGTCTTTGGCTGGGGCTGCCTTAAAGAAATCGGCGCTCTTGCGGCCCGGTACGGCAGGAAAGCCCTTGTCGTTACCGGCCACAGCTCTCCGTCAGGGGCGGCGCTTTACGGGCGGCTGCGGGGCTTCCTCGCGGAAGCCGGGGTGGAGGCCGCCCGTTTTGACGGGGTTATTCCCAACCCCACCACGGAGGTGGTAAGCGCCGGAGCCCTTATGGCGAGGGATTTTGGCGCGGAACTGGTTATCGGCCTGGGCGGCGGTTCCTCCATGGATACCGCCAAGGCCGTCGCCGTGGAGGCAAGCCACCCGGGGACGGCCTGGGATTACCTGCACTACACCGCGGGGCCCACGGAAAAGACCCTGCCTGTCATCGCTGTGGGAACCACCGCCGGCACGGGAAGCCAGACCACCCCCTGCGCGGTGATCACCAATTCCGCTAAGAAGGATAAGTCCGCCATCTGGCATAAAAACATCTTTCCGAAGATCGCGCTGGTGGACCCGGAACTGACGGTTTCCATGCCCAGGGATATTACTGCCCAGACGGGCTTTGACGCTTTCTGCCACAACTTTGAAGCCTATATCTCGGTAAACTCCAACCCCCTTACCGATGCCCTTGCCCTTGACGCCCTGGGTATCATAGCCCGCGCCCTGCCGGAGGCGCTGGCCGACGGCGGCAGCCGGGAAGCCCGGTCCCTGATGTCTTGGGCGGATACGGCGGGCGGCATGGTTATCGCCTCCGCCGGGGTTACTCTGCCCCACGGCCTGGGCATGCAGATTGGAGGGCACTGCCCCCAGGTGAGCCACGGGCAGAGCCTGGCGGTTTTCTATCCGGAGTTTACCCGCTACACCTGGCGTTCCGCGCCGGGGAAGTTTGCCGCCCTGGGGAGGCTGCTAGATCCGGCCCTGGAGGACGCGGGGGAAACGGAAGCCGCGGAAAGAAGCTGCCAGGCCATGGACGGGTTTCTTAAAAAGATCGGCCTGTGGATCGATCTTAAGTCCCTGGGGCTGGGGATGGAAGACGTACGGGAGATAGCGGATTGCGGCCAGGTTTTGGGGGACTACAGGAACAATCCCAGGGTTGCCTCTGTTCCTGAAATGTACGAGATGCTGATGCGTTGTTACGAACGGTAGGGCGGGGCTTTTCGAGGGCCGCACAGGGGGTTAGGCTACCAGGTTAAACACCACTCCGGTCGGAATGCCGGGGTTGAAGGCGGCGGCCCGGGATGCCGCTTGGGCGGAGCGGATCTGCTGTTCATACTGTTCGATAAGGGCGTCGATCCGCTCGCTGGAAAGGGACTCCCCCTTTAAGGGGCCTGCGGCGCCCTGTTTTTTAATCCGGCCCAGTTGTTCGATAAGTACGTCCAGGATTTTGAGTTTATTGATGGCGACCCCCCGGGTGCCTTCCGGCGCGGGAACGCCGGAGACATGGCGGAAATGGGAATAGATATACATGGCGGGGGCCACGGGCAGGGACATTCTGCCTCCCAGGGACCGGCCGGCGCTCATGGCAAAACCGATACTCGGCATGGCGGCGGTGGATAAGAACCCGTTGTTCATTCCTGCTCCTTCGGCAATCCAAAAAACCGCTTGGTTTCGGGAACCTGTTCCCCATGGACTCTGGGGAAAAGCGGTTTGCTATCCGATTTTCCCCTCATTTAGGTTAAGGCTTGGCGGTCTTCCCCAACGACGATGTGTTGGGAACACCTCCCCATCCGCAAAACAGAGCCATAAACCGCGCAGCGGTTTTTCGGCTCGACATTGGACCTGGTTCGATAATCCGGTTGGTTGCCAAACAAGCCCAGCGAAAAATGTGGATGCCTCAAGGGGCCCCGCGTTTTTCGCCGTCCAAGCAGCTGCTGTCCGGCAGCCTCGGTTCCCGAACAGCCCTATTGTTTCTCTATTGTCTATATCGGAATTCAGGGAAAATTTATTAGACCCCTCCCGCCGGAGGGCATAGGGGCGGAATCCCGGCTATTGATGCAGATCAAACCGGATCAAGCCGAATCAAAGTGGAGGCGGGCAGCGCGGGCAATTTACCGCGAAGACGCGGCAGGGCGTACTGTTCTGTTGGTTTGAGACCGGCATTGCGGCGGCGGATAGGGCGGATCCTGCCCCGGCAGCCGCTTTACCATATCCGGGGTTTACCGCCCTCCGGCGCTTCGATGTCCACCGTCTCCCCCGAGGGCGTGATGACAAAAAATCCGCTTTTTACCGCGTGGGCCAATACCCGCTTATCGACAACCGCCCCCGCCACGGCGCCCATATACTTCCGTCTGTCATGGTGGGCGTCCGCGACCCGGCGCAGCCTTTCCATCCGTTTTATATGATCCTTCACATCCGGGGTGCTCAGGCGGGTTTTCACCTCCACCGCCATGACATAGTCCCCGTTTTCAAGAAGAATATCGACCTCGGTTACCTTTCTTTTGTCGTCGCTGTCAACGATCTCATGGTGCCGGGAAGTATGATTAAACCGGTAGCCCAGCTTTTCAAATTTCTCATGGAGCTTGGGGGACATGATGTGCTCTATTATTTCTCCCAGCCTGCTGCCCAATTTCCCGATCTTCCGGTCGGTCTCTTTCATTCTCTGAAAAGTTTCCTGCATCTTCCGGTCAGTCTCAGCACCCATCTCTCTGATTATCTGCCTGGTTTCCTGGAGCATCTTCAATGCGTCCTCAATGGTAACCGCCCTGGACTGCTCCCCGGCCAGCACCGTATTCTCCATGATACCTCCCCCGATCCCGCCTCGGCAGGCCCCCATAAAAATATACGCCGCCCTCACCAGGATGGCAACGCCGTCCAGTCCGCCCCACCGGAAGGCGCGGCCCATCCTCACAGCCGGCCGCTATATTGGGTGCGGAACCGGGACTTTGCTTCGATTTTCGGAAAAATTCGTTCAAGGGGACAAAGGCGGCATCGGGGATCATCGGAGATCGTCGGCAATGCCCAGCCTGGAAAGGCTCTCTGCCGAGTCCCTTTTGGGCGCATCCCCGGCGCGGCGCGCCGGGGACCGGGCTATCCGCTTAAATCCTTTTGCCCGGCGGACCGGGCAAAAGGATACCGCTCCTATCCCTTGCGCGGGCGAGAGCCGTGCCGTCCGGCACGGCTCTCGCCTTTGGAGGCGGTGCGCCTCCGGCGCGCCGCCTCATGGGATGTTCCCCGCCGTGTGGAGTTTCTCTCCGCGAAACTCCGCCAAAATCAAAGGGCGCCGCGTTTTGATTCGGCCTCCCCTAAACCACCGGGCCGGCGAAACAACCCTTCCCGCGCCCCGGGCGGAGCGCGGGGGAGACAGGGCCCCTTTTTCGCCTTAAAATTAAAAGGATGCGTATTGTTGTAGTGGGGGCGGGACGGGTCGGTTTTTCCCTCTGCCGGCGGCTGGTGCAGGAAAACCACGACGTATCCCTGATCGAAGCCGACGAGGAAAGGGCCCGCTACGCCTCGGGACGGCTTGACTGCCGGGTGATTAACGACAGGGGCAACAATATCCGCGTCCTGGAGGATGCGGATATACACAGGGCGGACGCGCTGGTCTGTGTTACCCATTCCGACGAATTGAACATGATCATCTGCGGCCTGGCGGCCTCCCGCTATCCCCGGCTGATCAAGGTCGCCAGGGTGCGGAACAACGAGTATATCCGCTTCCGCGGCCTGGAGTCCCCTGCGCCGCAGGGGGGCCCGGCGAGTCCTTTGGCGGCGGCCCCGGCGCCCCTGGGGATCGACCATTTTATCCAGCCCGACGAGGAGGCCGCCCGCTGGGTGCTCAACGCCGTGGACCGGGGGGCCCAGGGGGAGGTGCTGGCCTTTCCAGGGACCTCCTACGAGCTGGGTTCCGTTGACATCGCCCCAGGGAGCCCCCTGGACGGCCTTTCCCTGCTCGATTACCGGAAGCTGTATCCCGGGGAAAGCCTGATAACTCTGGTGGAACGGGGGGGCGAAAGTTTCCTGCCCGGCGGAGCCACCGTCCTGGCGGCGGGGGACCGGGTTCATATTTTTGCCCCCGGAAAAAATACGGAGGCCCTCTTCAAACTGGCCGGCCGGGACGGACCGGCGCTTAGGCGAATCGGCGTTGTGGGCGGGGGTCCGGTGGGAACCCTGGTTGTCGAAGGACTCCTCCATCCGGAAAAGCAGGGGGAGGAACCGGCGGGCCCCTTTAGTATGCCCCTCAAGGTGAAGGGATTTTTTTCCTTCCTCAAGGGCCTGCATCCAAGAAACCAACGGAGAATCATGATCATCGAGCAGGACTACAAACTCTGCAAGGAACTGTCCGCCCGCTTCCCCGAAGCCTTGATACTGAACGAGGATATTTCCGATGAAAATTTTGTGGCGGAGGAGGGAATCAACGACCTGGACCTGATCATCACCGCCACGGAACGCCAGGAATTCAACATCATCACGGCGGTGTATTTAAAGTCACGGGGAGTCCGCCGGGCCGTCGCCCTGGCCTCCGGCGCCGGTTACGGCATCATCGCCCGGCAGTTGGGGGTCGATGCGGTGGTTCCCCTGGAACAGGTGGTGGTGGATTCGATTCTCTCCCGGCTTTCGGGAAGCGCGGTCCGGGGGATTCACCGGATTGGCGGCGGGGGCATCGGCATCTATGAAATTGAGGTGAACCCGGCGGCGGCGGCGGCGGAAACGCCGATCACCGGGTTCCGCCTCGGCTCCGGGGGCCTCGTGATGCTGGCGGCCCGGGGGGAGGATTCCTTTATCCCCCAGGGGGATTATGTGTTCAAGGCCGGGGACCGGGTGATCATCGTCGCCGCCCAGGGCAGCGAAAGGGAGATAGAAAAATTCTTCGCCGTAACATTGTAAAGGCGCCGCCCAATAGCCTGGGCGCTCCCCGCCCCCTGTTCCCCCGCATCGGCGGGGGCCTCCGTCTTCTGGCCCTGTTTACAGTGCTTATCTCCCTCAGCCTGGGGATTCCCCTTGCCGCGGCGGCCCTCCTGAGGGAGGCCGGCATGATCCGGGCCTTTGCGCTCTCCGCGGCGGCCCCCCTGCCCCTGGCCCTGCCGGTGCTGTTTATCCTGACAAAGAATCAGCGGATCCGCTTTACCGCCGCCGGCGGCTTTCTCCTGGTATTTCTTATCTGGATCATAAGCTGCCTCCTGGGAAGCCTTCCCTTCCGGCTTTCCCGCGCGGCCCCCTGTTTTACCGACGCTTTTTTTGAAAGCGTCTCCGGCTTCAGCACTACTGGAATCTCCATATTTACGGATGTGGAGATTCTCCCCCGGTCCCTGCTCCTGTGGCGGGCCATGACCAACTGGCTGGGGGGCATCGGAATCGTGATGCTCACCGCGGCCCTGTTCCCTCTCATGGGTATCGGGGCCTTCCAGTTGGTTAAGGCGGAAACCACGGGGCCGGAAAAAGAAAAGATCAGCCCAAAAATCGCCGCCGCCGCGAAAATTCTCTGCCTCCTCTACCTGGGCATGACGGTCCTCCTTGCGGCGCTGCTGGCGCTTGGGGGCATGGACTGGTTTGACGCGGTAGTCCACGCCCTGTCCGCCATAGCCACCGGCGGCTTTAGCTCCCGGAACAAGGGCATCGCCGCCTTTTCCTCGCCCTTTATCGAATGGGTCTGCGCCGTCTTCATGATCCTTTCGGGGTATAACTTCGCCCTGCTCTACCAGCTTAGCCGGGGCAGGATTCGGGATGTATTCCGCAACAGCGAAGGCCGGGCCTACGTTGGCATCTTGGGGATCTCGTCCCTTGTCGCCGCCCTGTCCCTCTACGCCGGGGGGGAAGATTTCTCCACCGCCCTGCGCCGCTCCTTTTTTCATTGTTCGTCGATGCTGACAACCTGCGGCTTTGCAACCGTCGATTACAACCTTTGGCCCCCCCTGGCCCAGGGAGTCCTCTTTCTCCTGATGTTCGCGGGCGGCTGTTCGGGATCCACCGCCGGAGGGCTCAAGGTGATCCGCTGGGTAGTGCTTTTCAAGCAGGCAAAAAACGAGGCCAAGCGGCTCCTCTACCCCCAGGGGGTCTTTAATATCCGGCTTAACCACCGGGTGGGCAGAAAGGACGTGGTGTACGGGGTGGCGGGTTTTTTCTTCCTCTACTTCGCCATGCTGGCCGCCGCCTTTCTCCTGACAGCCGGGGCGGGGCTTGAACCATGGGATTCTTTTAACGCCGCCCTGTTAAGCCTGAGCAACATCGGCATGGGCCTGGGAAAACCGCACAACGGCGCCGCCCTTGCCGGGTATCCCGCCTATGTAAAATGGGGGCTCTGTTTTTTTATGATCGCCGGACGGCTGGAACTGTGGGCTGTCTTTGTGCTGTTCATGCCGAAATATTGGCGCAGATAGGACTCCGCAAAACCTTCACAGGGTCGGGGGGATTCCCCTTTTTTTTAAATTCCAGGGCGCATCCCCGCCGTTTTTGGGCCTGGGGCTTTGCGAAGCAAAACCCCAGGGACCGCAGTGCGATGCCGACCCGGCCGGGCGGAATTTCGCTTCACGAAATTCCGCCAAAATCAAAACCCGCAGAGGTTTCGATCCGGCCCCTGCCGGCGGGATTCGCGCCTTCAGCCTTACGGCTCTTGATCCGGAACGGTGTCCCCCTCTTGATCCAGAACGGCGTCCCCCGGCGCGGTGCTCCTATTCCTCTCTGTATCCGCCTTCGCGTTATCCGTCTTGGGTTCCCATACCTTCCAGCCCCAGCCCAGGCTCAGCCCAAAACGCATCGGTACGTAATAGGGGCCCCTGCCGAGTTCCCCCACCCTCCATGTATTTATATCCATATCGTAGCGAAACCCTAATACCAGTTTCCCCGTACTCTTAAAGCTCAGACCCACTTCCGCCCCTACACTCACCCCGAATGGCATAAACATATTTGACTTCAGGTCATATTTCTCCCCCTCCTCTTCCATCATCAAGGGGAAAGTAATGTAGGGTCCGGCAAAAAGCGCCAGCGACACCTTGCCAATGTCTATCGGCAGCTTCAACAGCAGCGGAACCTTAACGGACAGGGCCGAAAACTTCTTCCTGAACGGCTCACTAGAGCGCGTCCCTTCAAAGTTTTCATAGAGCGCCATCCCCTCCGTCTTGAATCCCAGGTGCCGGAAGGGCTGGTACTCCACAAACAAAGCCGCTTCCCCGGAGATGGACCGCGTTGTCCCATAATAGTCTCCCATCATCTGAAACTGATGGAGCGAAAACAAGCCTCCCACCCTGCCGCCCAGGAACAATCCCTGCGGAGGTCCGGCGTCCCCTCCCAGTAATCCTCCCTCAAACAACCCCTGCAACATCGCGTTGTTGGGCATCTTTATCATCGGCGCATTGGCCATTGCCTGGTAAATTAAATACAGGTTCCAGTCCGCCATCTCATCAAGAGTCTCGTAACCCCAACTCAACGAGACGACCTCCCTTCCGGTGTCGGTGTTGTAAAGAGCCAGCGAAAGAATGTTGGGGGGATATTCTCCATCCCCTAGTTGGGTGATGTCCAGGGACATCCAATAATGGGAATCTGTCCGCCTATCCACCACCTGGAAGGACGCGCCCATTATCTCCATCTCAAACTGTTCTTTGAAGTATGCCCTCTCCTCCGGCGTTCCTCCATCCACCGGGGCTACATGCACCTTCACCTCCGGCACCGCCACCAGGCGGATGTAAATTCCTTCTTCGTCGGTGGAATAATCTTCTTCCTGCGCCCCCACCACTCCAACGTTTAACACAAGAACCGCCGTAAGCATGGCGAGAATCTTCACCATATTATTCCTCCTGCCAGATTTTCATTATTTACTGATCTCAAAAACCGCAACCAATGCCCAACACGCCGGTTTACCGGCGATCCGTCAACGGCGCCCAGCCAGTCTTGGGGGCCGTGGGAAAGATTCCCGTTCCCCCCCCGATTCCCGGCTTTACGCTCCATGGGGGGATAGAAAGTGAGAAGGGCCGGAAAATCTGATGCTGATGCGCGGACCCCCCGCGCCGTATACCGGTGCATGCCCCCTCCCCTGAAGAATCCCCTAGCTAATAATTCTTCCTATTATAGATTATTTCACTGTCAAATTCCACTGTTTAGCGCAAAAACCAATAAAATACTCCAAATCTTCCAATTCCAGGCCCTTCTGCCGATAGAATTGTTCGGAAACTTCAGTTTCTGAACAACAACCGCTCAAAGGCGAACAGCTCCGGGGCCCTGCCGTTGCTTTAGGCCGGCAGGGACGCTGAACCAAAAGGCTGCGCCTTTTGGTTCAGCGGAGTTCGCGGGGCTTTGCCCCACGAACTCCAACAGCCAAGCCGGCAGGGAGGCCGGCTGTTTTCGATGCTGGAGCTGCTGCGCGGAGCGCAGCAGCTCCGAAAGGCGCAAAACGGCAGGGACGCCGTTTTGCGCCCGCGCAAGGGATAGAAGCGGAATTCCCCGCCCCCGGAGGGGGCGGGGAATTGGAGCGGATAGCCCGGTTTTTTGCGGCCCGC
>JAIRSD010000071.1 GCA_031255615.1 Treponema sp.
GGGATTGTAAACCTGAAACTTCCGGAGGGCCGGTTTCAACTCCCGGTCTTCAAAAATTTCTTGATGATACAATAGAGTTGTTCAGGAACTTCAGTTTCTGAACAACAACCGCTTAAAACGAAGAAAACGCGGATTTCCCCGGGAAGCCCACGTTTTTCGCAGGGCTTGTTCAATAACCACCCGAATTACTGTGAACAAGCCTACTGCTGCCGATGGATGTTAAGATGGTCGATGGCAATAACGGAAAATCCAACGGGAATGCAATAAAAACAGTCAATTATGCCGGAATATTTAAAAAAATTGACGACATACCGGAACTAAGAATTGAACTTGAAAGAATATTTGACAGCAAAAGCCATAAGGAAATGGTAGAATATTGCTTATTGTTGGGGCAACACATTTTAAAAATTACCGGCATGGAGCCCGGTGGTGAAATAATGGAAAGTTTTGAAATAAATAAAAAATGGCTGAATGGGGGAACGGGAAGGGGGTTTGCAAAATTTCAAATGGCCCGGGATGCTGCCGGTAAACTTCTTAACATTGCCCGCAATGAAAAGGATCCGATAAGGCAAAAAGTTTACAGAGTCATGGCGCAAATAGCGAATAGTCCCCATGTAAAGGACCATGCGTTGTGGGCTTCTGATTATGCGGTAAAACTGGTGAATACAATGTATCCACATAATTTCGATGAGGTAAAAAAGGAAAGGGAGAAACAAATAGAATTGATGGAAAGCGTATAGAGAAAAAACATACCATAAATAAAATAGAAATGGCCGCAATACCTCCCGCTGCCCCGCAAAAAACGGCGCCGAATTGCCCGATAAATGTCCCCCGTTGAATTCGGCGCCTGACACTCTTTACGCTGCCTAATACGAGGGCGGCCAGGTATCAATCTCAACAAAATAGGTTGTAGTTGAATACTGGGAAGCGTAAGAACTTGAACCGTTTGTACAATATACCCCTATAGTTACCCTGTTGCCGGATACCCCTGCGGGACTATACTGCCACGCCGCATAATTGTTAAGGGTGTATGTTCTCGCACTCGATGGGAGGGTTTGAATTTCATAGAAACCAGTACCATCATATACTTGAACGACAATGGACTTGTTCAATAACCCGGTTGGTTATTGAACAAGTCTTGCGAAAAACATGGGTTTCCTCAGGAAACCCATGTTTTTCTTCTTTATTTAAACGGTTGTTGTTCAGAAACTTCAGTTTCTGAACAACTCTAATATTCGACGGTGCTGTATAAGTATATAAGCCGTTGGGTGTCCTGCCCGATGTTTTAAGCGGCCACTTTAAAGTATGTCGTGCCGTCATCCAGGCCGGTGTGGGTATACGAAGTATCCGTCGCCGTTCCAGCCGGATTTTTAGCGCTGGACATACCTATCTCATAATACACCTTGTAGCTGGCCGCGCCGGAAACTGGGTTCCATGATACGCTGATGCTGTTTGCGGACTGAGCTGTTGCTGTTACACCGGCCGGTACGGAAGGGATCGCCCTTGTCCCGCCGCTGCCGGGCAAAAGATGCAGGCGGACAGCCCCGGCCCGGGGATGCGCCCAAAAGAGGAGGCCGCCGCTACTCGGCCCAGCGGAGGCTCCTCCCCACCGCCTTGCGCCAGCCCGCGATAAGTTCATCCCGCCGGGCCCCGTCCATGGCGGCCTTGAAAACGGCGTCGCATTTCCACAGGGTCCGAATCTCGTCGAGGCCGCTCCAAAGACCGGCGGCGAGGCCGGCCAGGTATGCGGCCCCCAGAGCGGTGGTCTCCCGGATGACGGGCCGGAGAATGGCCCCCCCCAGCACATCCGCCTGGAACTGCATGAGAAAACCGTCCCGGCTGGCCCCGCCGTCCACCTTGAGTTCCTGAAGCCGCAGCCCCGTGTCCTTCTCCATGGCCCGGACCAGGTCCAGGCTTTGGTAGGCGATGGATTCCTGGGCCGCCCGGATGATGTGGTACCGTTTGGTCCCCCTGGTAATCCCCACGATGCAGCCCCGGGCGTACATATCCCAGTGGGGGGCCCCCAGGCCGGTGAAGGCGGGGACCAGGTACACCCCGCCGGTGTCCTCCACCTTTCCCGCGTAATACTCCGCGTCGGGGCTTTCGGTGATAAAGCGCATCTCGTCCCGAAGCCACTGGATCACCGCGCCCCCCACAAAGACGCTGCCCTCCAGGACGTACTGGACCTTGCCGGGAAGGCTGGCGGCGATGCTGGTGATAAGGCCGTTCTTGCTTTCCACGGCCCCCTCGCCGGTATTCATCAAAAGGAAACAGCCGGTTCCGTAGGTGTTCTTGGCCTCCCCCGGAGCGAAGCAGCACTGGCCAAAGAGGGCCGCCTGCTGATCCCCGGCGACTCCGGCGATGGGAACCTCGGTCCCCTGGATGTTGACGCTTCCGTACACCGCGCCGGAAGGCATGACCGCGGGCAGCATGGCCCGGGGAATGTCCAGGGCCGCCAAAAGCTCATCGTCCCAATCCAGGCGGTGAATATCGAACAGCATCGTCCGGCTTGCGTTGGTATAATCGGTCGCGTGGACCGCGCCGCCGGTCAGTTTCCAGATAAGCCAGGAGTCCACAGTGCCGAAAAGAATCTCCCCCCGGCGCGCCCGCTCCCGGGCCCCCTCCACCTGGTCCAGAATCCATTTAATCTTGGTGCCGGAAAAATAGGCGTCCGGCACCAGACCGGTGATCCGCCGGATATGGTCCCCAAGCCCCCGCTTTACCAGATCGTCCACGATAGGCGAGGTGCGGCGGCACTGCCACACAATCGCGTTGTACACAGGCCGGCCCGTAGCCCTGTCCCACAGAATCGTTGTTTCCCGCTGGTTGGTGATGCCCAGGGCGGCAATATCGGCGGCCCTTACATCGTGCCTGGCAAGCAGCTCCATCATCACCGCGTACTGGGACGAGTAAATTTCCATGGGGTCATGCTCCACCCAGCCCTCCCGGGGGTAAATCTGCGGAAATTCCCGCTGTTCCTGGCCGATCATCCGCTGCTTCGAATCAAAAAGAATCGCCCGTGAACTGGTGGTCCCCTGATCCAGAGCGAGAACGTATCGAGGCATGGCGCTCCTCCTCATGTAATCCTTGGTCCTTAAAACCCCAATTTTCAAGAAACTCCGCCCCCGTGTCTACAGGCCCGCAACGCGCGTCTGCCGGGCAATATCCGCTTTGAAAAAAAGGCCAAGACAGACGCCGAGTCTTTTTTGGGCGCATCCCCGGCCCGAGGCCGGGGACCGGGCTATCCGCTCCAATTCCCCGCCCCCGCCGGGGGCGGGGAATTCCGCTTCTATCCCTTGCGCGGGTTCCTCGCTGTGCGGCGTTTAGCGACGGTGCGCGAAACGCCGCGGGGGTAAAATTCTTGAGTTTTGGCGTGGTACGCCAAAACTCAGGAGGCGGAGATCCGCAGGGACGGTGGCGGCGGTCGGGGCAAATAAATTCCCCAGGGTTTTTGCGGAGCAAAAACCCCAAGCTCCCCCATGGCATGGATGCCATGGGGGAGCCGCGCAAGGGATAGGAGCGGAATTTTTGCGAAGCAAAAATTGGAGCGGATAGCCCGGTTTTTGCGGCGCAGCCGCAAAAATGCGCCCAACATATATACAATACGCGGCGTTTTATGAAACGGGGTTTTTAATCTTTCCTTCCGACGACGATGAGTTTTTCCGCTTTTTCGTCGTAGGGGCTTTCCTCCCAACCGCCGTAGATTTCCACCCGGGAAAATCCGGCTTCCAGCATCAGGGTCCGCAGTTCGCCGGCGCCGTAAAGCCGCTGGGTGAATTCTTTTTCGATCCGCCGTCCGTCTTTGATGAGGGTCCAGCGGTTCCACAGGAGGGTCCAGGAATCCAGGGGGGCGTATTCGGTGAGTACGATGCAGCCCGCCCGGCGGAACCATTCGGAGCGGACGAAATCACGGACGGCGATTTCTTTTCCCAGGGTTTCGATGATCAGGGCGCCGCCGCTTTTGAGGGATTCCCAGGCGTTCGCGAGGACCCGCTTGTCGTCGAGGGGATCGGCAAAATATCCGAAGGAAACGTACAGGTTTATTGCCAGATCAAAAAAGCCGGGGCGGACAAAGTCCCGTATATCGGCCTGGATAAATTCGATGTCCATTTTTTCCGCCGCCGCGTCTTCCCGGGCGGCGTCGAGATAGGCGCGGGTTATGTCGACTCCGGTACAGGCAAAGCCCCGGCCGGCCAGTTCCAGGGTCGCCCTGCCGAAGCCGCAGCAGAGGTCCAGGAGCCGCGGGGCCGCGGAATCTTCCACTGCCGCCGCTGCTGCTGCTGCCGCCCTGCCGGAATCCCCGTAAAGATCCAGCCGGGCAAGCCGGGTTACGCCGTCGGCTGCCTGGGGAAGCTCCGCCCAGCGGGATTCATCGAACATGATGGGGGCGTATTGCTCCCAAAAATGCTCGTCGTTAAACCATTCTTTTCCGCGAATCACTTTTTCTATTGTACAAAAGTTTTCCGGTTTTCACTATACTTACGGTATGTCAAAGACTTACGGCACGTCGAAGCTTGTTCGAATCAGACGCGCGTCTTTTTGGGCGCTTTCTTTGGGTGGATTTTTGTTAATTAGTTCCTGCGCATCCGGCGAGGACCTGCGGAAAATCGAGACTCCGCCGGAAGCGCTTACGGCGGGCGCGGGCCCGCAGAAAACGGCGCTGCCGCTTTTTGGCCGGAAATTGCGGATCCCCCTTTGGCGGGAGCTGCCGCCGGGGGTGGAGAACATTCCGGTCCTGACCATCGAGCTTGAGCTTGTCGATCTTGCCGGGGATCCGGAGGGACGGTTTTATCACAACGCCCTTTACCGGGGTTTAAGCGTCCAGGACTACGCGGAGGAATTGGCCCGGGCCCAGACCGCTGAGTACCAGGAGATGGGGGAGGAGGCCTTGAACAACTCCCTGCTTATCCGTTCGGCCTCCCTGAACTGGAGTTACACCGAGCAGTTTGATGTGCTGATGAGCAGCGCCCGGATCCTGGTGATCTCCCGGAACCGGTTTTTTTACAGCGGCGGCGCCCATGGCGCTTACGATACGGTCTACTTTGTCTTTGACCGGAAACCGGCGGCCCGGATTCGGCTTGCCGATATTCTCCAGGAAGAATTCCGGCCCGCCCTTAAACAACTGGTGAACCGGGAACTTCGAATCAACAAGGAACTGGACCCCGGAGATTCCCTTAAAAAGGCCATGTTCTTTGTGGATGAGGCGGATCTCTCGGAGAATTTTTTCTTTTCCCCCCAGGGCATCGGCTTCCACTGGGATCCCTACGAAATAGCCCCCTATGTGGAAGGGGATGTGGAAGCCGTGGTTTCCTTCGCGGAGCTTGAACCCCTCCTCAACTCCAGGGGGCGGGAACTGATTCAGGAACTGCGCGGCGAAATTTGACCTGACGGGAATCGAGGCTTCATGAAAATACGGATCAAAATATTTCTGGTGGTCCTGCCCCTTGTCATTCTGCCCCTCTGCGTTTCCCAGATCGCGTCTTACTCCGCGGCCATCCGGGGAATCGACGGGGCGGCAAGGGAATTTTTTAATTTCAAGATCGCGGAACTTGAAAAATACGCGGAAAACCAGTGGGCCCTCCTGGTAGAAAACGGCTACGCCGGGCGGGCGGATATGGTGGAGGCCGCCCAGAACGCGGTGCGGATCTACGCCGAGAGCATTATCCTAAGCGCCACGGAGATCATATTCGCCCTCGATAAGGAAGGAAGCCTGGCGATGACAACGTCGGCCCTGGAAATCCTTCCGGGAGAAAAGGAAACGCTCCTGCGTTTTCTGGAGAACGAGGACCCCCTGATAATCCGGGCCCGGGCCGGCGGAAAGGAAAGAATAATCCGGTCCTTCTGGTTTACCCCCTTCGGCTGGCATCTTGCCATTTCGGAAGAACGGGATACCTTCTACCGGGACGCGGATTCTATCACCTTCCTTACCCTTATCGCCGCCGGTTCCGCCGCCGCCGCGGCGGTGCTGCTCCTTTTCATCTTTTCCCGTTTTCTTACCAATCCTCTCGCCCGGATTGTCAAGGCCATGAACGCCGTCATCGGTTCCACCGATCTCTCCCAGCGGGTAGAGGTGGAATACCAAGACGAGACGGGAGAATTGGCCCACACCTTTAACCGTATGGCCGCGGAGCTGGAGCGGGCGTGGGGGGAGATAAAACGCTACGCTTTCCAGGCGGTCCTGGCGGGGAAAAAGGAACAACGGATTCGCAGCATCTTTCAAAAGTACGTTCCGCAAAACGTGATCGAGGAATTTTTCAGTTCCCCGGATCCCCGGATGCTGGGGGGCAAAAACGCTTCCCTGGCGATCCTCTTTTCCGACATCCGGGGCTTTACCACTATTTCCGAATCCTACGCCAATACCCCCGACCGGCTGGTAGAATCCCTGAACCGCTACTTTTCGGGCCAGGTGGATATTATTATGAATAGAAACGGCATCGTGGATAAGTATATCGGGGATGCCATCATGGCTTTTTGGGGCGCCCCGGTACAACACGACGACGATGCGCTTCAGCCGGTGCTCGCCGCCCTGGATATGATTGACGGCCTGGCGGATTTTAACGAAAACCAGCGGCGGCTGGGCCTGCGGGAATTCCGCATTGGCGTCGGCATCAATTACGGCCTCGCCACGGTGGGGAACATCGGCAGCGAGCGGAAAATGGACTACACGGTCATCGGCGACAACGTGAATCTGGCCTCCCGCATGGAGGGGCTTACCAAAAT
>JAIRSD010000177.1 GCA_031255615.1 Treponema sp.
ACGGCGATATTGGGGAGGCCGTGAACGAGGGGGTCCGCCGGGCCTGCCGGGAGGGATACCTGCGGGCCTCGGTGGTGGGGGATCCCCTCAGGCGGGGGAACACCGGCGATAACAGCCCGGCGGTCCTTTACCTCGACCTGGTCCCCGGGGAGGGCCTTACGGTCACGGTGGCGCCCAAGGGTTTTGGCAGCGAAAACATGAGCCGGATTGCCATGCTTACCCCGGCAGCCGGCATCGAAGGCTTTAAGGACTTTGTGATCTCCGCGGTGGAGCAGGCGGGCCCCAATCCCTGCCCCCCCATGGTGGTGGGGATCGGCCTGGGGGGGACCTTTGACCGGGCCGCCCTGCTGGCGAAAAAGGCCCTGCTCCGCCCCCTGGGGGAGCCCCACCGGGACCCCTTCTACGGGGACCTGGAGGCGGAACTGCTGGAAAAAATAAACGCCCTGGGTATCGGACCCCAGGGCTTCGGCGGCCTTACCACCGCCCTTTCGGTGGCCATTGAAACCATGCCTACCCATATCGCGGCCCTGCCCTGCGCGGTGAACATCAACTGTCACGTAAGCCGCCACGCCCGGGAGGAACTGTGATGGACCGCCGCCTGGAACTGCCCCTTACCAGGGAAAAGGCCGCCCCCCTTAACGCGGGGGACAGGGTTCTTCTTTCCGGCCTTATTTATACCGCCAGGGACGCGGCCCACAAGCGCCTTGACGCCCTGCTTAACGAGGGTAAGCCCCTCCCCTTCCCCCTGAAGGACGCCTGTATCTACTACGCCGGTCCCAGCCCGGCGGCCCCGGGAAGGGTTATCGGATCCGCCGGGCCCACCACGAGTTACCGGATGGACACCTGGGCGCCCCGGCTTCTGATGCTGGGCCTCCGGGGGATGATCGGCAAGGGGGAACGGTCCGATGAGGTAATCCGGGCCATCAAATGGGCGGGGGCGCTTTACCTGGGGGCCATCGGCGGCGCGGGGGCCCTCCTTTCCGAATGTATTACCGAATCCCGGGTAATCGCCTTTGAAGACCTGGGGACCGAGGCAATCCGGCAGCTTACGGTGAAGGATTTTCCCGCCACGGTGGTCATCGACAGCCGGGGGGGAAACCTCTACCGAGGGGGCCGGCAGGCCTACCTTTTAAGCCTGACTTAGGGGCCCGGCGGGGTCCTGCCAGCGGGCTTGCGCGGCGGGCTACAGGTCCCCGCCGCCGGGCCCCGGTTTGCGCATATACAGTTCCCACACATCGTGATTCTTCGCCCGGCCCTTGGCCTCGAATTCCGTCGGGGGCCGCCAGCTTTGGGGCGGGGCGAAACCGCCCCGGTCGCCGTAGGGATTATCCAGAGCCGGGGTGGCGGAAAGCTCCGCCAGGGCCCAATGGGCATAGTCCTCCCAATCGGTAACCATGTACAGATACCCGCCGGGAACCAGCCGGTCCGCCAGCAGATCGGTAAAGGGCCGGGTGATAAGGCGGCGCTTGTGGTGCTTCTTCTTGGGCCAGGGATCGGGAAAAAAGACGTGGAAGGCCGCCACGGAAGCGCCGGGGACGCGGCGTTCCAGAGTCTCCACCGCGTCATGCTCAATGATTCGCAGGTTGGAAAGGCCCCGCCGTTCAATCTCCCAGAGCAGCCTCCCAACCCCCGGCTTATGGACTTCAATACCCAGGTAGTTCCGGTCCGGGTTCTCCTGGGCAATCCGGGCGGTGGCGATCCCCATGCCGAAGCCAATTTCGATAGTGGCGGGATGGGAATTGCCGAAAAGGGCGGCGTAATCCAGGACATCGGGGGAAGGGGGAATACAATAGCCGCCGGACAGTTCTTCGTAGGCCCTTTTTTGGGCCGCCGTCATCCGGCCGGAGCGGAGAACATAGCTTTTTATACCCCGGCGGCCCGGCGACAGATCCTCCATGGCTGTTCTTCTATCGCAGGGGGACCATGGGACTCAGCGCGCTGGTAGAATATTCCCGGTCCTCCGCCCAAAGCGCCGCGGACCGCGCGGCGGAGGGGATCTTGAGGGAAGAAAGGGGGCCGGAAAGCTGCGTCAAGGGAATGACGATCAGGGAGTCTCCCTTGCTGTCGTAGCAGATGAGCTTATTCTCCGGGTACCGGGATTCCACCTCGTAGCGGTCCCCCCGTATTTCCAGGGAGGGAAAGGGGAAACGGCTTTCCGCGGGGGCGTCAAAGGTGAAACTCCGCTCCGACTTTTCCCCCCCCTTGTTGGTCAGCACCGCCCGGTACAGGCCCCGGGGAAGGGCCGCCCCCCCAACCATGGTGATGCCGCGGCTGCCGATCCAGGTGCGGTTTTCCTCGTCGTGGCGGATCCAGTCGTCGCTTGAAAGAGTCCAGTTTAGGCCCTCAAAGTCGTGGAAAAGCCTCAGCTCCTCCAGATTTTCCACCCCGTCGTCGTCATGGGGAATCACAAAGAAGTTAAACCGCTCCTCCGGCCCGTTTTCCCCCTGGTAGTAGACAAGCTCCAAAAAACCGAATTCAATGACGGGCTCCGCCCGGGAGCAGGAAAAAAAAACGGCCGCCGCGAAGGCGAACCCGCAGATCAGGAAAAAGGGCCGCCGCCCCGGTGCGGGGAATCCGTCCCCGCGCGCCGGGCGGGAATTATCCAAAAAACGAGGCCGCCGCATAACCTTATCTCTATCCATATCGCAACCTTTCGCGGCCGCCCCGAAACGGAGGCAGTGGAGCGGCCCTATGCCAAATAATTCTAATATATCCGCTGCCTCGGGGCTAGTACCTTGGTTACGCTCAATCACCGGATAAGCGAAGGAACTGGGGAAAATATTAACCACCAAGGCGCACTACTACCTTGATTATCCTAAACCACCGGATAAGCGAAACGACCGGGAACAAGAATGTTGACCACTAAGGCGCACTACTCTTGATTAGACTAAACCACCGGATAAGCGAAGGAACCGGGAATAAGAATATTGACCACCAAGGCGCACAAAGGTACACGAAGGAATGAATACGCGCTTCCTGTCCCCGGTCTTCGTGCGCCTTCTTCGCCTTCGTGGTAAATTTCTTCCGTCCGTATAGCCGGTCTTTGAGGATGGGATCGTATTGTTTTTGAAATCGGTATCGCTTATGGTAAAATGGTGGACCGCCGTTTGGGAGGAAGGGGCCTCCGGGGATTCCCCCGCGGGCCTTTTATTTTTGCCCTTTTGTTTCTCAACTCCGCCTTTTTTTCGGGAGCCCAGATTCCCGGTTCCCCGTCCCCGGACCGGGTTAACCGGGACATCCTGCAAGGGTATCTGGAGGAATCGGGCCTTCCCTTCCAGGCCATAGGGGAATCCCTGTTTGTCTCCGGCGGCTCCGGGAGTCAGGATTCCGGCGGGGCCGGAATCCTGGTGCTGGCGGTTCCCCTGGCCTGTCCGGGGGAGCCTTCCCTGGCAGACCTGGTAGAAGCTCCGGCGGGAGGGGAAGGGAATCAAGGGGGCCGCGGGGGCTTGCCCCTCCGTTTCGCGATCCCCCTTTCCCTCATCCGGGGGGCGGAGGGTTCCCCGGAATCTGAAGATGGCTTCCCCCTGCCGGTCCTCGCCTTTCTGGGGGGCCGGGAAAATGAGAATGCCGGGGAACTGGAGAATATGCTGGACGGCCTGGAGGCCGCGGAAGACCCGTCCCCGGTTCAGGGGGACCGGAGCCGGCGGATCATTTTTTATTTGGACATTCCGGCGGAAAAAGAGGGGGCGCTGGTATTCCGCTTCGCGGAGGCGCCCCCCCTGGGGCAGATGCTTCCCATCCTCCGGATCTGCGAAACCCTCAAGCTCCCCTGGCCCTTTGGGGCCCTCTTTATCGCCTCCGGCTCCCGCTCCGGGAAGCCGGAAAACCCCGGCGGCCGGGTCCTGGTCCGCCCGCGGGAGGGATGGAACCGGGCCGGGAGGGAGGAACCGGCCCCGGACGCCGCCCGGTGGGGGGAATTTTTCCGCCGCTACGCCCGGACTTTGGGCCCGGCGGAACAGGGGGGCGGGAATCAGGAACGGAACTACCTTGTCTTCCGGGTCCTGGGGAATCTTTTCGTCATCCCCGAACTGCCTCTGGCCCTGGGCTTTCTGCTCCTGGGGCTGCTTTTCGCCGGCGGCCTCATCTTCCTGCCCGGCCCCGCTCCGGGCCCGGCCCCCTTCCGGCGGATACGGAAAATCCCCGCCCTGACGGGCCTTTGGATCTGCATGCTTGTTCTTATGGGAACGGCCTTTTACCACCTGAGCCACTACCCCTTCTACATGCCGGCCCTGGTCCCCGCCTTCGCGGCCCGGAGTCTCCGCCGCTCCTTTCCCCGGTATATCTGCGCGGGATCCGCGATCTTCTACCTGGGGATAATGATGATTCTCCTCCACGGCCGCTGAGGGAGTCCGGCCGCCGGGCCGGAAAAACGGGGCGGCCCCCGGTTCAGCGCCGCGCGCCCCGGGCGGGGGCGCCGAAGATATGCCGGCGGCGGGAATGCCGGCAGCATGAACACCGCCGGCAGGAGGCCGGCGGGGGACGGATACGTTCTATGCGTCTGGGGCGAAATGGGATCTATAAGCGAAGCGCAGGAAAACGGCAGGGAGGCCGTTTTCCTGCGCCGCGCAAGGGATAGAAGCGGAATTCCTCAACCCCGC
>JAIRSD010000185.1 GCA_031255615.1 Treponema sp.
CGGACGGCGTAAAACACCTTGTAGTCTTCGTAATCAGCGGGGTAGCCGTGCTGGCCCTTTTCCCCCGAGTTCCACGCTTCATATTGATAGCCCGGCAGGGGGCAAAAACCCGCGGGCAGTTCTCCCCGGTCGCAGGCGCGCATTTCCTCCGCGCTGAGCCAGCGGTTAAAGCCGGGACTCTCTTCCAGTTTCCGACGCAAAGGCTCGATGTTTTGCAGCTTCCCCGGATGGAGGAACGCCGCGCCGCCGCAGCACTCAATAAAACAGCCGCTTTCACCGGGCCGGTACGCGCCCGCCTCATCCCGGAGGAGTAGGCCCATGTCCACCAGTCTCTCATTGGGTAGAACGGTATGTTCCACGGGAAGCTGGGCATGATCGGAAAACAGGATCACCGGCGTTTCCTCCCCCGCCGCTTCCAGCAGTTTTCCCAGCCCCTCGTCCATAACGGCCAGGGCTTTGTCCAGAATGTCGAAGTCTTCCCCGTGCTGATGGCAGAGGCCATCGTAAGCGGTAAAGTGCATCAGGGCCAGGCCGGGCCCGCGGTGCAGAATATCCGCCATGCAGGCGGCGGCGAAACGATCCCGGGCCGGCTGGGCGATGCCCTCAAGCAGGTGGCGGTAGCGCAGCCAGAGGCGGAGCTGTGTCAGCTTGCTCCCGTTTTTCAGGTTGAGGAACAGTTGGTTATCTCCCGGCCGGGGAACCATTTCCGGTATGTTCCATTTGATTTCCGCCGCGCCGCCGGTGGCGGGCCAGAGAACGGCCGCCACGGAGAGCCCCTGTTCCGCCGCCGCCTGCCAGAGCGTTTTTTTCCTGATAAGCGAGGCGCGGTAATGCCATTCGGGATACCGCTCCGGGAAAGCCGATGTGTTGGAGATAAGCCCGTGTTCCGCCTGGGGAAGACCGGTCACCACCGATGCGTGGATCGGATAGGTGTTGGTAAGAAAAATGCTTGAGACATCCCTAACCAGGGCGGCGCTTCGCAAAAAGGCGGCGGTGTTCGGCATGGCGGCGACACGGTCAAAGACCCGGTCTCCCACCGCGTCAAAACTGACGACAAGCAGCCGGGTTTTCACGATTCGCCCCCTCCGCGGGCCATATCTTTTTCCGCCAGATCGGCGACTTTGCAGGTTTTTCCCCAGAGGGCCTCCGCCTTTTTTACCCAGCCTTCGAAGCCTCCGGGCTGTTCCGGGAAGTTCATGTAATGCCTGTATATCCTGATTCCGGCTGCCGCCGCAGCGATAAGGCCCTTCAGAGTTCCAAAGGAAAGCCGCCCGGAAAACAGCCCTTTCAGCAGCTTGAGGATCAGATTACCCCTGTTTTTTTCGTTGTCGTCCTCAAAGATAATGCCCTGTTCAAACTCATAATCGTTTTCTTCCGGGGCGCAGTCAACCGCACCGGGAAGGGTGGCCAGAATCCGGGCGAAGGAAGCGCCCTGGGCCTGGAAATAGCGGCGGTTTACCGGCCACACCTTTTCCCGCACCGGGTATGCGCCGTCCCGCATGGCCCCGCCGAATTCCTCGGCGGCGATGGAACAGAGGAGCCACGCATAGGGAACCCCCTCCCCCGACATGGGATTGGTGATGCAGGCGGCGTCCCCCAGCGCAACAAAGCCGTCGGCGGCGAAACTGTAGGGAGGCCGCCGGTAAGGGGTGCTGCTCTGTTCAATATACTCAAGCTCCCAGGCCGGAAGGGATACCCGCCCCGCAAAACGTTCCCAACAGCGGTTGGCGTAATCAAATGAAAGATTGGCCCCCACGCCGTATATGGCGCCGCCGCTCTTGAGCTGGGGGGCGATCCAGGTTTTATAGTAAGGCCAGCTCCAGGTGCATGCCACCTTTTCATCGGGGTTTACAAGTTTTACATAGCGCAATACCACATAGAACTGATCCCTGGGGCCGGTAACAAAATTCTCCACCCCGTAATTATCGGGAAGCGCGGTACGAACCGCCGCGCCGATTCCCGAAGCGTCCGCCGTCAGCCGGGCGTTTATCCGAAGTTCCCCGTCCTTCCCCCCAAAGAGGCCCCCGGACAGCCTGCCCCCCGCGTCAAAGAGGGGAGCGGTAAATTCAGTCTCCAGAAGAATGTGCGCCCCCTGTTCGCGGGCCCATACAAGGAGCCGCTTCATCAGACCTCCGCGGCGGAGCACCAGGACCTCGGAATAATGATTCTTCGGCCATTTGTCCAGGGCGGAACGGTGCACACTCTGATGAAAAAGCGTAACGTAATCCGGGTCCCCCGCTTTCGGTTCGGGAATTCCAAAACGGCTGAAATTTTCCTGCCGGATATGAATAATATCGTAACGCCGGCCAAGATTTTCTTCCGAAGAGCGGTCGCAAACCAGCACCCGGTATCCCTGCCGGGCCATAAGCCCCGCGAAGTACAGCCCCGCCGTGCAGGCGCCCACCACCAAAACATCGCTATCCCGCGTCAAAGCGCCCCCTTGCCGGACCGGCCGCACACAAACGATGAAAATCCCCGCGCTGAAAAGAATGTTTACAGGGCCCGTCCAAAACCCGGATCAACCGGCGGAAGCCGGACAAGCAAAGCTCAATAGTCAAAAGCCGGCGTTTCGGAACAGCCTCCCACAAGAAATTTCTTTAAATATAAATCTTTTCCGGCGTTTGTCAAGGAAAAAGGCCATGGAAAAGGGCCGGGAAACCGGCGGTTCCCGATTCGAAAGACTCCGTGTTTTGAGTGAAAGCAGGGCGCATTTTTTTGCGGCTCCGCCGCAAAAAAACCGGGCTATCCGCTCCAATTCCCCGCCCCCTCCGGGGGCGGGGAATTCCGCTTCTATCCCTTGCGCGGGCGCGAAACGGCGTCCCTGCCGTTTCGCGCCTTCTGAGTTTTGGCGCTCCGCACCAAAACTCAAGGAAATGGAAACAGCCGGCCTCCGTGCCGGCGGCATCCCTGCCGTTTTTCTCTTTCTGGGTTTTGGCGCTCCGCACCAAAACTCAAGGAACGCATCCGC
>JAIRSD010000193.1 GCA_031255615.1 Treponema sp.
TGCGAAGGCATGTAGGGAATCCGCTTATTCGAGGAATAATCGTAGCCGTAGCTTAGGAGGTAGCTCAGCAGAGGTTTGTAGGAAAGGGAGAGGAGGAGCTTCTCAAAAAGGCCGGCCCTTCCCGCCGGGGAGCCAAGGGGAATTTCGATGCGGGGGCCGAGGTCCAGGCCGAAAAAAACGGCCTTCCCCACATTTTCCGGACGCCGCTGCCCCCCGGAACCGTACCAGTGGATAGAGTCGGCGGTCCACTGGGAAAAAAAAGTTCCCTCCAGGCTGATCCGGGCCGTCGGTTTCCAGGCAGCCCCTAGGTCCAGGCCCCAGCCGTCCTCCGGTTTCAGATCCGGGTTTCCCCGCATGCCGCCCCCGTTCCAGTACAGGTCCTCGAAATCGGGGAGTTTGAATCCGCGGAAATAGTTATTCTTGAGGGTGAGGGAGGGGGTAGGGGTCCAGAGGAGGCCGAGTTTGGGGACCGGCGTAACGGGGGCGGCCCTGCCGCCGCTAAACACCGCTTTAATCGAGGGAATAATCAGGACCTGTTCCAGGGGCTGGTACTCCGCGGTAAGGTAGAGGCCGCCGTCCTGCCGGTCATGCAGGCCCATATCGGTGGAGTCGATGCGGCTGTAGCGGTAGTCCCAGCCCAGCCTGAGACCGAGGCCATGAGGGCCCTGCCAGCTCCAGCGGTTTATCGCGGTAAGGGTATAGATGCCGTGCCGGGAAGCGTCCCCGTATTCCAGACCCTGCCAGGCATGGGTAAGGGAGGCTTCGGCGGAAAGGTCCTCCCGGAAGGCCAGGGGGGCCTCCAGCATCAGGTTCTGGCTGCCGGAAAAGATGCGCTGCCGCTCGCCCGCCGCAGAGATCCCCGAGGAGGGAATCCGTTTATCGCCGTAATACAGATCCCCCCCGGCGATAATGGTGCAAGGCCCCAGGTCCCGGACAAGGGAAAGGGAGCCCCCGGCGTCCCACACCTCGTTCCCCTCCCGGCGGAGGGTTCTGCCGTAGTAATCCGTGAAAAGGAAATGATTCCCCGCCCGGTTGGCGAAAAACCCCGCGGACCAGGAATTCTTTTCCGTCCCCAGGCCTAGGGAAAGGGCGATGTTCTGGGTATCCGCCAGGTCCTGCCACTTGGCCCTTTGGCCGCCCGCGCCGGGCTTGTCATAGTCCCCCGGCAGGGCGGCGGTGTTCGAAAAACTGCCCCCCAGCCACAGGCCCGGTTTCCGCCGTTTAACCGTGATGATATTGATAACCCCGCCCAGGGCCCCGGCAACATTATACTTTGAATCGGAGCCGCCGTGGATCACCTCGATTCGATCCACGCTGTTCAGATCGATGGCGGAAAGCTCAATTCCCCCGGAACCGGGGGAATTGACGGGGACCCCATTCATCAGGAAGGCGATCCGCTCCGAATCGAAACCCCGCAGGCTGATGTCCGTCTGGTTCCCGTAGGGGCCGTAGCGGGTCATTCCCAGATTCAAGGTTTCCCGCAAAAGGACCGCCAGATCCGGGGCGTGGGCGGCTTCAATGTCCTCCCGGCTGAGGACCTTCATCTGCTGAGTGGTCTCCGGGCTGGCGGTAACGGTAACGCCCTCCACATCCAGGTAACCGCCGCCGGGGAAGGGGCCGGAGGAAGAATCCTCCGCTTCCTGGGCCGGGAGGGAGGCGGCGAGGCACAGCAGCGGCAGCGGCAGCGCCGCGAAAAATCCCAAAGAGCGGAGAGCGAAAACGGCGAGGCGGAGGGCCGACAGGGCGAAGGCAAGGGCCGGAAAGAAAGCCCCCGCCCGGGGAAAGTCCCGCATAATTACTGTTTTTGGTACGGCCCGCCCCAATAACTGATCCAGTCCCCGACATTATCCAGGCTGAACTTCTCCCGGGCCGCATCAATAGTATCGACAGCAGGATTACTATAATCGCTATTATTTATGGCTATCGATATATCTACCTGGGTTCCGGTTAATCCTTTCCAGTAAAGGGCTATGCATTTACCGGCCAAAGAATCGGGGGACGTATATGTTACATAGATGATTCCCGCCGGAGCGGAAAAATCACTGTGTTCCTCTATTTTGCCGGCCATATCCATATCATATTCTCCCCCGTCGAACCCGTCATCATAACGAAGGATTCCGTCTTTTATCACATAGCTGTCAAAGCTGTCAGGATCGATCCAGGTTCCTTCAAGAAACGCGGGCCCGTCGGCCTCCGTCCTGCAGCCGGAAAAGAAAGCCGCGCCCGTAACAAGGCAGAACAGGAAAAAGAGGGAAAAGACTTTCCCCGTAAAAACACCTTTCCTGCGGAAAAAAATGGGAGAACACATGACATACCCCTTTCCAAAGATATGGCCGCGAGGAAAAATACTAAAAAGACAAAACGAGACAATTCCCCCCGGCTCAATCCTCGAAGCCCGGAAAATGACAAGGCCCCTACGGGCCCGCGTATACCAAAGTCTCCTGACTCATGGGCCCTTCCCCGCCGGTCTTCCCAGGCGCCTGCCAACCAAGGCGCGGCAGCCCAGTGACCGCTTGTGGCGGATCTTCCCAATTACAGTTACGGGATAGCGGAGGATTTTCACCCCACTTCCTTTGAAATATACCGGAACATCCTGCCACGGCGGGCCGCCATTGTCAAGGGAAAATCCAAAGATCTGAGAATCTGGAAATGCCGAATATCAAGTCTCTTTTGGGCGCATTTTTTGCTGCCGCAAAAAACC
>JAIRSD010000035.1 GCA_031255615.1 Treponema sp.
AATTCAGGCACGATAAAAATACATTTTTTATATTTTCATGCGGATTATCACCTAGCCTTAAAATAATATTATGCAAATATTCATCCTCATAATTTTTATATTCAATTTTCTTATATTTATCGGCGATTGTCTTGTTGATATTTTTCATAAGTAATTTAGTAATTAGAGTCTGTCCATAATGTGTCTACATTATGGACAGACTCTAATTATGCAGCCAATCTAAAAAAAACACAATATTTTTTTGAAATTATATTTCCGTTGTAACAATATCTTCCGAAGATCGGATCATCAGATGAATCTTCCCCGCCGGCCTGGCGGGGGCTTTTGGAGCGGCTTCATTTCTCCGGCCTCAGGCCGGGCATGTTGAATTCCGGGGGGATCTTGACCGGCATGCCCCGGGACTCGACAAAGGCCCAGGTTACCTTGGCTTCCACCAGAAGATCCTCCCCCCTCCAAATCTCCTGGGCGATGATCCCGCTCGCCGCGCCCTTCTTGACAGGCCAGGACTTGATGACAAGATTGTCATCCGGCAGGGCCGGCCGCCGATAGTCGATCTCGACGCGGACCACATAGACACCGTAACCGGCCTTAACGGCGGCGGGATAATCAAAACCCACGTCCCTCAGGAACTCGTAGCGACCGTATTCCAAATAGTTCAGGTAGTTGGCGTTGTTCACATGGCCGTAACCGTCGCACTCGTAGGTGCGGACCTGCAAGCCGCATTGGGTAATCATAGCCCATGGTCCCCCCGGATGCTTTTTGTGTCAAGCGTCCGCGTTGCGCCATCAGCGATTCCCGGTTCAGAAAGCATGCCAGGCCGGATGCCGAGTCTCTTTTGGGCGCATCCCCGCCTGCGGCGGGGACCGGGCTATCCGCTCTAACAAAAACCCTGCGGGTTTTTGTTCCGCTCCTATCCCTTGCGCGGGCGCAAACTCAGAAAAACGCGGCATGGGCCGGCATGTATGCCCAGGCCGGTGACAGCGGCGCTTTCTCGTATGCACCGGTTTCCTCACGCAGCCGGTTCCTCCCAGTCCAGTTCCCAGCCTCCCCCGCCGTTTCCCAGCTTCTCCGCCAAAACCGGCAGGGATCCCTCAAGCTCCGGCCGCAAGGTCCAGGGGGGATTGTAAAGGACGAGCCCGCAGCCGTACATCCGGGGCCCCCGGCCCTTGCCGGCGCCGGCTCGGAGGGGAGCAAAACGGAGTTCCGCCCGGCAGCGTCTTCCCCGGTACAGGTCCATAAGCCTTTCCCCGTATTCCGGCGTCCCCTTTTTCGGAAGCAGGGGATACCAGATAAGGTAAAGCCCCTGGGAAAAGCGGCGCAGGCCGTCTTGCAGGACGGAAATGATTCTTTGGTAATCTTCCTTTAATTCGTAGGCAGGATCCACCAGGATAAGGGCCCGGCGGGATTCCGGGGGCAGCAGGGATTTAAGCCCCTCCAGGCCGTCTTCTTTCCGCAGCCGGAAACGCCGGTCCGTCCCCAGGCAGCCCCTTAGGGCGGCGAAATCCGCGGGGTGCAGCTCGAAACAGCAGGCCCGGTCCTGGGGCCGCAGTAATTCCGCCGCCGCCAGGGGGGAACCGGGGTAGCCCGGCCCCGCCGGAGATTGGAAAAATTTCCCGGCGATTTCCAGATACCGCGGGATCATGCGGCCGCCGCAGTCCTCCTGCGGCCGCCGCGGATTTTCCGCCGCGGCGGGAAGCAGGGTCCCGATACCCCGGGCCCATTCCCGGTTCAGGGCCCCAAAGCCCAGATCCAGGCGGTAGAATCCCGCCCCCGCATGGGTATCAACATAGAGAAAGGGTTTGGGCTTTTGGGCCAGGTAGTCCAGGCAGAAGATCAGAACCCCATGCTTTAGCACATCCGCCTGGTTCCCCGCGTGAAAGCCGTGACGATAACTAAGCATGGTCCTTCCTCATGTTATACCAAACGAAATATCCGCCGTCACCGGCCTCTGTCCGTGATCCGAGTCCGCAGCATGCGGCGGTTCCCTGTTTACTTCCGATCCCTCTCGCAGCGCGGATACGTTCCTTGCGTTTTGGCGCGGAACACCAAACCACGGAAGGCGCAAGGGACAGGAGGGCTGCGGTTGCCTTGATAGCCCGGTTCTTTGCGGCCCGCCGCAGACGGACAGCCGCAAAAAATGCGCCCAAATTTCACTCGATACGCGGCGTTTCCTCAACCGAGAATCGCCGCGCGGCATACCCGATTATGGACGGATATTACAAAATACGCTACCGCAGGCGCCGCCGCCGCGTCCGATGTTACCCATTTCCCCCGCGGCAACCATGATTGCCGCGGACCGGAAGGCATCGCCGATTTGCTTTTAACCGGCAGGCTGCTTATCCTAAAAAAACAGATATGCGGATGGAAAAAATTCACCACTACGGCGCACGAAGGGCAGGGACAGGAAGCGCATATACATTCCTTCGTGTTCCTGGCGAGCTGTAGCTCGCCTTGGTGCGCCTTAGTGGTTAACATTCCTTTTCATTCATGTTCTGGCGAGCCATAGTTCGCCTTCGTGGTTAACATTCTCATTCCCAGTTCTTTCGCTTATCGTTCCGGCTGTTTACGATGGTTTAACGGCCCGGATAAGCAAATGCGCAGCATTTGCAGGGCCGACAAACTGTGCCGGAGCAACGGCGTGGGAATGAGCGTAGCGAATGACCTAGCCGTTGCGGAGGCTGGGGGCCTTTAGGCCCGAAGCGTAAACAGTCCTGTTGAGGCTGTCGGAAAAGTATCCAAAACATACCTAAATATGCTATACTCTCT
>JAIRSD010000264.1 GCA_031255615.1 Treponema sp.
TCCCCGCCGGCCTCCCCGCCGGCCTCCCCGCCGGCCTCCCCGCCGGCCTCCCCGCCGGCCTCCCCGCCGGCCTCCCCGCCGGCCTCCCCGCCGGCCTCCCCGCCGGCCTCCCCGCCGGCCCGGCAGCTCAAAGGCATCATCCCCCAATGCGGGACGAACCGGGGGCCAAATGGAGAAGCGCCGCGGAACCGCACCGAAAGGCTACGCAAAACCCCTGTTTTAAAGTACCCTGTCCCCAGGCCCGCCTTGGGGACGGAGGCCGTCCGGGGCCCATTTGGTTTTTTGGTAAGGAGGCGATTATGGCTGGTCCGATATTGGTCATACTGGCTGCGGGTATGGGGAGCCGCTACGGCGGTCTGAAGCAGATGGATCCTATCGGGGCCGCGGGGGAAGCTCTGCTGGATTACTCGGTCTACGATGCCCTCCGTTCGGGTTTTAAGAAGATCGTGTTTATCATCCGCCGGGATTTCGAGGAAGATTTCAGGCATCTGGTTCTCGGCCGGATGGGGAGCGGTTTTGCCTGCGAGCTTGCCTTCCAGGAGCCCGAGGCCCTGATACCCCCGGAACTGGCGGAGGAGTCCCGCAGGGCGGGGAGGACCAAGCCCTGGGGCACCGCCCACGCCCTGCTCTGCGCGGCCCCCCTTATCGACGCCCCCTTTACGGTGATTAACGCCGATGATTTCTACGGCAGGGAGGCCTTTCAGGTTATGGGGGACTTCCTGGGCGCGGAGGATCTTGACGAGGGGGCCATCGTTCCCTACGGCCTGGAGAAGACCTTGAGCCCCAGGGGGACCGTCAGCCGGGGGGTCTGCGCGATTGAGGGCGGCCTGCTGCGGCGGGTGGAGGAATTGAAATCCATCGAAAAGCGGGGGGAGGGCATCTTTAACACCGGGGCCGGCGGGGAAAGGCGGGAACTTGCCCCCGATACGCCGGTGTCAATGAACTTTTGGGGCTTCCCGCCCCGGATTATCCCGGAACTGCGGGGCTATTTTGACGAATTTCTTAAGAATTCCGGCAGGGATCCCAAAAGCGAGTGCTATATCCCCCTCGCGGTGGATTGGTTCATCGGGAACAAGATCCTGAAGGTCCGCGCCCTGAACGCCAATTCCGAATGGTTCGGGGTCACCTACCAGGAAGATCGGGAGGCCGCCCAAAAGCGGACCGCCGAGTTGAGCGGGGCCGGGGTGTACCCCTCGCCGCTTTGGGGCTAATGGAGGGAACGGCTGATGAACGTGTTGGTTATCGGCGGCGCGGGCTATATCGGGAGCCATGTGGCCAGGGAACTGCTCGACAAGGGCTGCCGGGCCGCGGTCTTTGACAACCTTTCCTCCGGCCTCCGGGAGAACCTTTTCCCGGAGGCGGGCTTTATCCATGGGGATATCATGGATTACCAGGCCCTGCGCCGGGCCATGGGGGGGAATTTCGACGCCCTTATCCACCTCGCCGCCTTTAAGGCCGCGGGGGAATCCATGACCGCCCCGGAAAAATACTCGCTGAACAATATAACCGGTACCATCAATATTCTGAACGCCGCGTCGGAGGCGGGGATAAAAAACATTGTTTTTTCTTCCAGCGCCGCGGTCTACGGGGAACCGGCCTATGTTCCGATTGACGAAAAACATCCCACCGATCCAGAAAATTACTACGGTTTTACCAAATTGGAAATTGAACGATTCCTGGGCTGGTATGACCGGCTGCGGGACATCCGCTTCGTCGCTCTCCGCTATTTCAACGCCGCCGGCTACGACATAAAGGGCCGGATCAAGGGCCGGGAGCTGAACCCCGCCAACCTTGTCCCCATCATCATGGAAACCGCTGCGGGGATCCGGCGGGAAGTGCAGGTCTTCGGCAATGATTACCAGACCCCGGACGGCACCTGCGTCCGGGACTACATCCATGTCAGCGACCTTGCCCGGGCCCACGCACTGGCCCTGGACTACCTTGCCGGGAACCGCCGGAGCCTTGCCGTGAATCTTGGAACCGGAACGGGGGCGTCGGTGCTGGAAGTGATCGAGGCGGCCCGGCGGATCACGGGGAGGGAGATCCCCGCGCGGATCGTCGGGCGGCGGCCGGGGGATCCCGCAGCGCTTACCGCCTCCGCGGAGCTCGCCCATGAACGTATGAACTGGCGGGCCGAACATTCCGGCATTGATACCATCATCCGCAGCAGTTGGGAGGTATACCGGTGACAGGGGAAAATTCCGGGGCCCCGGAGGGGGTATCCCCCGCCGCCTTGGCGGGTTTTCTTGAGACCCCGGCGGTTCGCCGTCTTTTTTCCGAATTATACGGCGCCGGGCAGGGGATCTGCGAGGCCCAGCGGGATCGCTATATCGGTCTGGCGGCGCAATTCGGAAACCGCTTCGGTCAGGGGGCCTTGAGGCTATTCAGCTCCCCCGGACGAAGCGAGATTGGGGGGAACCACACGGACCACAACCACGGCAAGGTCCTGGGCGCCAGCATACAGTTGGACTGCGCCGCCGCCGCCGCCAGGACCGGCGACAACCGAATCAGCATCCACGACGAAAGTTACGGCGAGGATTACAGCATTGATATAGGGGGGGACCTTTCCCCCCGGCCCGGGGAAAAGGGTTCCGCCGCCCTGGTCCGGGGCATCGCCGCGGGCTTTAGGGATCCTTCCCTTACCGGGGGCGCCCCCTTCCGGGTGGGCGGATTTTCCGCCTGCGTCGAAAGCCGAGTCCTTCCCGGTTCGGGCCTCAGTTCCTCGGCGGCCTTCGAAATGCTCGTCTGCGGAATCCTCAATGTCCTGTACAACGGGGGAAAACTGCCGGTGGAAAAGCTGGCGGCCATGGGCCAGTACGGGGAAAACAAATACTGGGGCAAAGATTCCGGCCTTTTGGATCAAATGGCTTGCGGGGCGGGGGGAATGGCGGCCATCGACTTCGAAAGGCCCTCCGCCCCGCTGCTGGAAAGGATACCCTTCGACTTCGCCTCCCGGCGCAGCGTCCTGGCCCTGGTGGATACCGGCGGCAGCCACGCCGGACTGAGCGGCGAATATTCGGCCATCCCCGGCGAGATGAAAAGCGTCGCCGCCTTTTTTGGCCGGGAGGTCCTGCGGGGCCTTGAGCTTGAGGACCTCGCCTCCCATCTCCCCGTCCTGCGGGCCAAATGCGGCGACCGCGCGGTCCTGCGGGCCTTCCACTTTATCCAGGAGAATAGCCGGGTGGAGGAGGAAATCCGGGCCCTCAAGGAAAACGACTTCCCCCGGTTCCTGAACCTGATTCAGGAGTCCGGGGATTCTTCCTACCGGTTCCTGCAAAACGTAACCTTGCCGGGGAGTCTGGCGGAACAGCGTATCCCCGTCTGCCTTGCCCTTACGGAAGCCTTTTTCCGGGAACGCCGTTTGAATATCCCGGAGCGGCGGGCGGCTTGCCGGGTGCACGGCGGCGGCTTTGCCGGGGTTATCCAGGTCTTCCTGCCCCAGGAAGAGGCGGCGGCTTATACGGCCTGGATGCACCGGGCTCTGGGTTACGCCGGGTCCGGCCCAGACCCCGTGTTTATCATGTCCATCCGTCCCCGGGGGCTGGTGGAGCTTACCGCGCCCTAAGGCTCCGGCATCCTAACGCGGCGGCGCCCCAACGTTGCCCGCTGTAACAGGCCGGCCCCCGTTAAGCGGCGCGGCGGCGGCCCTTGGTATCTTGATTACACTAAACCACCGGATAAGCGAAAGAACCGGGAATAAAAATGTTAACCACGAAGGGGCACAAAGGAACACGAAGGAATGTATAAGCGCTTCCTGTCCCCGCCCTGCGTTTTTTTCTTTACGGTAAATTTCTTACATTCATATTATCCGGTCTTTTAGGATAATCAGCCTACTACGGTATGGACAGACTCCACATACAAACGGACCGGGAAAAAAAGCGGCGCGGTTGGTGTGGAATATGCGCGGATGTCCACGGAATGGAATAACGGGGAATCCCAAGGGGGCCCCGTTATTGGAGCGGACAGGGGCCGCGTCATGCCGGTAGACTCCGCGCCGATTGCGCTGTTTTGTTGGTGTCGGCGTTGCCGGGGCCGTCCTACATCAGGGGCGCGAAGATTCGCAGTATATCCGGGATCACCCGCTGAAACACATTGCGGGCGCAGTCCGCCAGGGTAATTTCGCGGCAGCGGGGCAGGGTGGCCAGAAAATCCTCCTTTACCGATTGGACGGTGCGGCTGCGGTATAACAGCACCCCGCATTCAAAGTGAAGATAAAGGCTGCGGTAATCCAGGTTTGTGGTGCCCACCGTGGCCACCCGGTCATCGGATACAAAGGTCTTGGAGTGGTTAAAGCCCTTGGTGTATTCGTAAACCTTGACCCCGGCGCTAATAAGCTGCCGGTAGTAGGACCGGGAAATAATGGCGACGATTTTCTTGTCCCAGCGGTGGGGGGTAATGATCCGCACGTCTACACCGCTTTTTGCCGCCAGGGAAAGGGCGGAGATCAGGTTGTCGTCCACCACCAGATAAGGAGTATTGATGTACACATAGTCTTTGGCGTTGTTGATAATCTGGATGTAAACATGCTCCCCCACATTTTCATCGTCAATAGGGCTGTCCGCGTAGGGCTGCACAAAGCCGTCGGACTCCACCGTGCAGGGGTTGTCCTTCCAGGGGTATAGGGCGGGGTAGTTATCCTGCTGTCCGGGTTGTAAATTCCACATTTGGAGAAAAATAAGGGTTAAAGACCATGCCCCTTCCCCCCGCAGAATGATGGCGGTATCCTTCCAGTGGCCGAAACGTTCCTCCAGGTTGATGTATTCATCCGCCAAATTCGTTCCCCCGGTAAAGGCGATCTTCCCGTCAATGCAGATAAGTTTGCGGTGGTCCCGGTTGTTTTGCAGGGTTGAAAGTATAGGCCGAAAAGAATTAAAGACGCTGCACTTAATACCCCTGTCCGTGAGCTGCCGCGCGAAATCGGGGGGCAGCGACACAAAGCACCCAAGATCGTCGTACATAAGCCTCACATCGACCCCCGCCCCGGCCTTCCGTTCCAGAATTTCCAGGATGGAATCCAGCATGTGTCCGGGTTTCAGGATAAAGAATTCCAAAAAGATGTAACGCTGCGCCTTTTCCAGTTCTTCAAGGGCCCGTTTAAAAAAAGCCTCCCCGGAGGGGAGATATTCGGTCTGGGTATGGCCGTAGACCGGAAATCCCGCATGGTTTTGCAGATAACGGGCATGGGGAAGAAAATCCCGGTCTTCCTCAACCAGCGCGGGAAGACTGTTTCCGGGGAGGTGGAAATAATCTTTGCTTTGCTGGTTCATCTGTTCGATATTGCGGCGGAGTTTTCGGGGATTGGACTGGATAAGAAAGATGACATACAGGACGCCCCCGAATATGGGTATCATCAGGATGAGGAAAATCCAGGTCAGCTTATAGGCAGGTTTTTCATTTTTATTAAGAATATAGACGCATACGGTAACGCTTAACACATTCAAGGCCCAGCTCAGGTGTTGAAAGGTGATGCTGGATCCGACAATTAAAAAAATAAGAAAACCGATCTGAATCAACAGGATGCTTATCACAAAGACCCGGCGGCGCAATACCATCCGCAGCCAGTGTTTTTTTATACCGGCCATTGCCCCGCCCCTTGACGAAGGACCTGCACCTCATCGCCGGTAATATCCAGAACAGTGGAAAAGATGCGAGTCTGCTCCTCATCCCCGGAGATGATAAGGTCCAGCCCCTCAATGTCTTCCAGCTCCCAATCCGCCTCAAAGAGATCTTCTTCGGGAATTTCCAGGACCGTATCCGCCGCGGCGTCCGCATCCCTTGCGCCCCGGCCGCCCTCCCCGTTTCCGGCGGCTGTCATGCTTTGCTTTGCGGTTATTGAATACAAGGGAAAGGCCAGAGTTTTAATCAGGGCCAGGGGGATGGGATGGTCGGGAATCCTGATCCCCACCTCCCGGCGGCGTATATCGAGGATCTTCTCCGTACCCGCAAGGGTTTTAAGGATAAAGGTATAGGGTCCCGGAGAAAGCCGCTTGATAAGCCGGAAACGGGTGTTGTCCATGCTGCACAGTTCCCCAAACTGGGAAATATCGGCGCACAACAGGGTAAAACGCCGTTCGTCCCGCTCTCCGGACAGGGCCTTCAGTTTTTTTATCCCCGCCTTTGATTTAAGGGAGCAGGTCAGGGCCCAGCTTGTATCGGTGGGCAGGGCTAAAAGGCCTCCCCTGTTTAGAATCTCCGCCCCCCTCGCCAAAATCCTGTCGTCGATATTGCCTGGCGTTACATACTCAATCATACGATCTATTCAACCCATAGAAGTTTGTCCGGCTGCGATTCCTGTAGGAAAATTTTGTGATAACGGCCCGAGTGGGAAACCCCCGCGTTCTCCGGGAAGTATGTTTTTCGGAAAAACCAGACCACGTCGGACATAACGGGCGACGAATCGGTAGGGGCGTAACGGAACCATATTTCGTTATCCTCCAGAATCCGCCTGACCGGCCCCCGGGCGGTCAGTTCAGGATCCGTAAGGCGGCGGAGTTCCGTCCGCAGACCCCCGTAGCGGGTATCCCCCACGCTGAGCATCCGCAGATGCCGCCGCTCGTCCATCCAGTAGATTTCGTAGACTCCCCCCACGGAAGGGACCCTGGCGTTGATGGTCCAACGATCCGCCTTCGCAAGGGGGGACCAGCTAACGGAATAATACACGTTCTTCCCCCATTCCCGGGCGCTAATACCATAAACCACCCCATTATCTTACCATACCCCTGTTATTTTTTCTATACGCTTGATATGCCCCTGTGTCTGATATTATAGACAAACGGTCGATATTATCAGGGTATGAAAAAATTACCCCGTGGCGTAACTCTTTGTATTATAACGAATTACGATGTTTCGTCCGTAATCTGCGGATTTTGGCACGATAATTGCTATACTATACTGGACCCGCTGGAAAGCATGTCCGGAGGTAACCATGACGGCAAAAAGAAATACGAAAGAAGAAACCCGGGAATTTAGCGTGTTGGAGTCTTACTTTAACCAGATTAAGGCGATTCCCCTGCTGAGTTTTGAAGAGTCCCTGGAATTGTCCAGAAGGATTCAGCACGGAGATTCGGAGGCCCGCCGCAGACTCATCGAAGCCAACTTACGACTGGTCGTTAAAATCGCCCGCGGTTACCGGCTGGGAACCATCCCCCTCATAGATATTATCCAGGAAGGGAATATGGGCCTTATCCGGGCGGTCGAAAAGTATGATTATTCCCGGCATATCCGTTTTTCAACCTATGCCAGTTGGTGGATCCGCCAGGCTATTTCCCGCTATGTCTTCGAAAAACAGCGGGCCATCCGGCTGCCCCACCGCAAGGAAATGCTGCTCCGCAAAATACAGAAGGCCCACCAATCCTTAAGCCAAACCCTGATGCGCCAGCCCCGGACCGGGGAGATTGCCGAATATCTGCGAATCCCCGAGGAGGAGCTGAATCAGATCATCGAGGCCGGCAGGGGGATGATTTCCCTGGAAAACGACGGCCCCCAGGACGAATCCGCCGCCATTGAAGATACCCACGAAGATTATACCTACAACCCCGAAAGGGCCTTGCTCAGAAAAAGCGCCCGGGCCGACACCATCCGATTCCTGTCCATGCTTAAGGACCGGGAAAGGCGAATCCTTATGTACCGCTACCAGCTTAACGGCTGCAAGGATCGGACCCTGAAGACCATCGGTATAAAGATGGGAATTTCCCCGGAAACGGTACGGCAGATAGAGATGAAGGCCCTTAAAAAAATCCGCAGCCGCGCGGAGGAATTGCGGAGCTGCGTGTATCAAGATGCGCTGTGAAGTTTCCAGCCATTCCGGTTTCACAAAAACAGCGCGGTTTGCCGTCGCCGCTCTCAGTTGAGAAAACGCCGCATAGTGAAGGTATGTTGGGCGCATCCCCGGCTTCGCCGAGGACCGGGCTATCCGGGGCTGCGGCTTCGCCTCCGGCCCCGCCTCTGGCGTGGCTGCTCCGCACCCCTCCTATCCCTTGCGCGGAGTCCGCGGCGCGGAGTTTATGCGGAGCCTAAACTCCGCATCACCAAAACGCGCAGGCGTTTTGGTGATGCACCCTGCCGGCGGCCCCCACTGTGAGAGGGGCCGGGGCTAAACCGGGCGCTGCCGGGGACCGGCAGCGCGAGCCCCGCCGGTTTTTTGTATGAACGTTGCCGGCGGAAACCTCGGTTTCCGCCGGCAGCAACCGCCTAAAAACATTGTTGGGAATAATGAAAGTTCTGGGTATAGAAACATCCTGCGATGAATGCGCCGCCGCGGTGGTGGAAGACGGGGGGAAGGTCCTTTCCAACGTCGTGGCCACCCAAATCCCCTTCCACGCGGCGTATAACGGGGTGGTTCCTGAAATAGCAAGCCGGAAACATATCGAATGGATCTACGGGGTGGCAAAGGAAGCCCTGGACAGGGCGGGCATCGGCCCCGGAGACGTAGACGGGGTGGCGGCCACATCCCGGCCCGGTTTGCTGGGGGCCCTTTTGGTGGGCCTGAATTTTGCCAAAGCCTTCGCCTGGGCCAGGGCTTTGCCTTTTATCGCGGTGAACCACATGCTGGCCCATCTCTATGCCTGCCGGCTGGCAATTCCGGCGGCGGGCCTGGATCTTCCGGCTTCCCCGGCCCCCGGTTATCCTTTTTTGGGGCTCCTGGTTTCCGGGGGCCATAGCATCATCTGCCGGGTGGACGATTTTGATCATATTACCGTCCTGGGGGCCACCATTGACGACGCGGTGGGGGAGGCCTTTGACAAGGTTTCCAAATATTACGGCTTCGGCTACCCCGGCGGGGCGGCGATTGACGCACTTGCCCGGAAGGGGAATCCGGAGGCCTTTCGTTTCCCCCTGCCCAAGCTCCACAAGGGGCAGCACCCTTACGATATGTCCTATTCGGGGCTGAAGACCGCGGTGATCAACCAACTGGAACAGTTCCGGGCGGCGGGGCCGGAAGGGGGCCGTCGCGGGGAATCCCCGGAAGGGGCCGATATTGCCGCCTCCTTCCAGAAAGCCGCCGTGGAAATTCTGCTCCGCAGCCTTTTGCGGGCCGCCGCCGATACGGGGCTTACGACCATCGTGGCCGGGGGCGGGGTGGCGGCCAATTCCCTGCTCCGTTCCCGGCTTGCCGCCCAGAACGGCCTCCGCTGCGTCTTTCCTCCCTTGGAGTTCTGCGGCGATAACGGCGCCATGGTGGCGGGAATTGGCTTTCAATACCTGGTCCGGGGCGACCGATCCCCCCTTACAACGACCGCCTCCGCCCGGGTGGAAGGGTTCAAGCGGAAGTACCCCTGAGGGGGAGCAGGATCCCGCCGGGGCCGGAGCGCAGCCCTGGCAGCCTACGCCCGCCTTGTCGGCCCGGTTTTTGCGGGCCGCCGCAGACGGAACGCCGCAAAAAATGCGCCCGAAAGAAACTCGACATCCGGCCCGCCGTATCCATTCCAACCGGGAAAGGACGCGGAACGCCGCTTTACATTTTTTCCGGCCTCCGGTAGAATAAGAGGCCCTTGACGCTTGGCGGGGTTTGTAAAGTCTTTGGCGGGCTGTCGGGCCTGGATTTTGTAAGGAAGGATTGATATGTCACGGACCTGCGATATCTGCGGAAAGCACACGATTACCGGCAACAAGGTAAGTCATGCCAAGAACCGGACCCGGCGGACCTGGAAACCCAATCTGGTGAAGGTAAAGACCGAGATTGAGGGGACGCCGATTACCCTGAAGATATGCACCCGCTGTCTTAGAAGCGATATAATTACCAAAAAAGTATAGGTTGCGGGCAGGCTAGGGGATCAACTCCAGGCCGTCAAAGGCCGGCCCCATGCTGCACCCGGCAAGGTTATGTTCCCTCTGATAATTCCGGCAATATTCCTCGATCTCCCGGTGGGAGTAGTCATGGCAGATGTGGGTAAGCAGGATCCGGCGGGCCCCGCTTGCCGCGGCCGCGTCCAGGGCCTGCTCAAAGGTGAAGTGGGTGGCGTGGGGTCTTGTCCTTAGGGCCCCGATGATAAAGACCCGGGGGCTGCCGATGAAAATCCGGGAGGAGGGGGGAATTTCGCTGGTATCGGTCAGGTACACGGCGGCGGCCCCCCGGTCTATGGAATCCCCGGTAATTTCGTCGATGCGCCAGCCCAGAATGTCCAGGGTCCCGTGTTTTACCGGGATGGGGCTGAACAGGATGCCGCCGACGGCGACCGGCTCCCCCGGAACCGTCGTCATGATGGGGAGCAGTTGGGGTTTGCCTCCTCCCCGCTGGGTTTCCTTGAATACATAAGAAAAACGCTGCTGGAATTCTTCTATGGTTTCCCTGTTGCCGTAAACGGGGAGGGGGGCTTCCCGGCTGAAGGGGCGGACATCGTCTATGCCGTGGATATGATCCGCGTGGGAATGGGTAAGAAAGACCGCGTCCAGCCGTTGTATGCCCGCCCGTATTGCCTGAAGGCGGAATTCGGGCCCCGTATCTATGATCACCTGTTCTCCCTGGGACCCCTGGATATAAAGGGACGCCCGGAACCGCTGGTCCCGTTTGTCGGTAGAGCGGCAAACCGGGCAATCGCAGCCTACCATGGGGATTCCGTGGGAAGTACCGGAACCGAGGATGGTGAGTTTCATTGTGCGATGAGTATGCCGGAAAATTCCGGCCTTGTACACGAAAGGTTTTGGAGCTACAGTAATGCCGAATTTGAAAATCGCGGACGCTGAATTCGGGGAAGTTCTTTGAACAGAAAGCCCTTCGACCTGAAAAACGTTGAAGCGCCTTTAATAGAGTTGTTCAAAAACTTCAGTTTCTGAACAACAACCGCTTAAAAAACGAAGCTCCCGCGCAAGCGGCGGGAGACCCCACTGCGAAGCAATGCCGGACCGGGAAAAGGGCGGCGCATGCGCGGACAGGGGCCGCGCCGGTGGAAGGGGGCGCAAAAACCGCGCTGTGTTGGTTTTGCAACCGGAATTGCAGTTGGGGAGCTGCGTTGCCGCCATGGTCAATCCTGAACTGGCAGGGGTTTTGGATTATATTCTGAACCGCTGCGATGAAGAGGCGATAGAGATAGTGGCCGCCGCGGTGCTGCGTCGGCGGCGGGACCTTGCCATGTTCGGCGGGGTGGTGAACCTGCCGGATCCCCACAAGATGGCCCGGGAGCTTTCCGCCAAGGTGGATATAAGCGGGGCGATCAAGGGGCTGAAAGCGTCGATTCGGGACATGGCGGTCCGGATCGTCAAGCAGGAAGCCCCGGAACTGACCGATGAGCAGATAGAGGAACTGACAAAGGCGTGGATTCCGGAAAAAGCCCCCGCCCCGCAGGCCAAGGCTTCGGCCTTGCCGGAGGATCTTCTCCGTTCCATGATCGGCCAGTTCGTAGCCTTTTCCCAGGGGACCATGGAAAGCGGGGAAGACCGGGAGCTGCGGGCCGAACTTGGGTCCTGGCCGGAACGGTATTGGAAGGCCTTTCCACCGGTAATACGGCTGTTTATTACCGATTACCTCAAAGGCGAAATCGGCGAGCGGGATTTCCGCGATAAAATTGAGGCGGCCCTTTCAATGTCCTTCTAATCCATGGGCGGCAGTTATTCTCAGTTTAAAAGATGCCCCATAGCGAGTGTGGTTGGGGCGCATTTTTGGCGCTCCGCGCCAAAAACCGGGCTATCCGCTCCAATTCCCCGCCCCCGCCGGGGGCGGGGAATTCCGCGTCTATCCCTTGCGCGGCTCAAAAACGGCCTCCCTGCCGTTTTTGAGCCTGGGGTTTTTGCCCCGCAAAAACCCCAGGGAATGGGAACAGCCGGCCTCCGTGCCGGCGCATCCCTGCCGTTTTCCCGGCCCTCCGTGTTTTCGCTTCCCGCCGAAACCCGTAGGAATGGGGCGGAAGCAGCCGGCCTCCCTGCCGGCGCCGCCTTCGCCGCGAAGGATGCCGCCCGCCCTAACCCCCCGCCGCCCGCGGAACACCGCGGTATTCCGCGGAATCCCCCTTATTGAAGCGGCCCGCGCCGCGCCGCTTGCTTTTCAAGCCGAAATCCTTATACACCGCTTAACCTGTCCTTGAAAGATTCCCTCCGGCGACTTAAAATGAATAAAACCAATCTAATGAGGAACCATAATGGCTGATAAAAACATGGTAATGATTGACGGCAACAACGCCGCGGCCCACGTGGCCCACGCGCTGAGTGAGGTAATCGCGATTTACCCGATTACCCCCTCCAGCCCCATGGGGGAGCTTTCCGATGAATTTTCCGCCCAGGGCCGGAAGAACCTGTGGGGCACGATCCCCCAGGTTGTGGAGATGCAGAGCGAGGCGGGGGCCGCGGGGGCGGTTCACGGGGCCTTGACCACCGGGGCCCTGACCACCACCTTCACCGCCTCCCAGGGCTTGCTGTTGATGATTCCCAATATGTATAAGATCGCCGGGGAGCTGACTTCCACGGTGTTCCATATCGCCGCCCGGGCCCTGGCGACCAGTTCCCTCTCCATCTTCGGGGACCACCAGGATGT
>JAIRSD010000272.1 GCA_031255615.1 Treponema sp.
GTTCACAACACCCGTCAGGGAAGGCGCGTCGGCCCCGTTCCACTTCCATACCCGCACCGCACCGTTCCCCTCGACTGATTCCAGCACATAGTTCCGGTTATCCTGTATCCAGTGGGAGCCCGGAGTCTGCGGGGGGATGGAATCAACCACGGCGGCGGCAATGCTTGTTCCAGACGGGTCTATCCTGAGCACCCTGGTTCCCGCGCTGCCGCCCAGGATAATATAATCGCCCTGGGCGGCAAGACCCGTTAAATTGCCGATGTTCAAATGAACCGTGTCGCCGGAGACCGGAATATGGCCGGCCTTGCCGTCCTCGCGGGCATAGATGCTGATGAAATTCGGCGCGGGATCGGAGTCGACCGGGGATTTGTCCTGCCAGCCGGCAATGGCGTACTTGTCCGTCAGGGCAATGATAGGCTCGCGGTGGTTCAGGGGACGCGCCCTATGGGCCTCCGCAAGGCCGGCCTGATTCCCGTAGGGGAAACTTTGGATGATCCGCAGATCCTGATCGTACACAATAATATTGTACCCCGTATAATCCTGGCGGCCCAACTCGTCCGCTTCCACCAGAATGATCTCCCCGCCGCTCCCGGCGGCCCACATGGCCGCATTCCGCCCAGTCCCGCCGACAAGCCCCTCGCGGAAAGTTTTTTCGGGATCGCTTACATCGACTATTTTAACGCGGTATCCGTCCATACCGTTCCTGTCGATATAGCCGAATTTACTCCGGTCCACCCGTAAAATGCTGGCGCTGGAAAGGCCGTCAACATCCTCCCAGCCTCCCGGCCGCGCGCGAAGGGCCGCTCCGCCCATTGCGCCCGCTGCGCTCATTACGCCGACTGCGCTGCCTTCGGCAGGGTTCGGAAAATAAGCCGCGGCGTCGTCTTTTTTTCCGGCGGCAAAGGCGGATACCGCGGCGCAAAGGGCCGCAGCAAAAATTACCGGTCTTTTCTTTGTCATCCCGTCCTCCAAAAATAATATAGTTAGTTATAGCTAACTATATTAGATTACCCGCTGCCCGTTTATCTGTCAAGCGGATTATGCTTTGGGGCGGCGCCGCCCGGTTTGAAAAACGCCGGATATTGAGGGGCTGTTGGGCGCGTCCCTGGCCCGCGGGCCGGGGACCGGGCTGTCAAGGCAGCCGCGGGTTGCCAGGGCTCTGCTATCGCTCCGCCGAAAACCAAAAGACGCGGCCTTTTGGTCCGGGATGCCGGCGGGATGCCATTGGTATCCCGCCAGCATCCTGGCGGCATGTCCCCGGCACGAGACGAGCAGGGACAAACCGAGAACCGCCGCGCCAAAACGCGGAGGCATTGGGCTTTTTCAGTAATCCGGTTGGTTATTGAACAAGCCCCGCGAAAAACACGGGTTTCCCGAGAAAATCCACGTTTTTCTTCGTTTTTAGGCGGTTGCTGTTCAGAAACTCCAGTTTCTGAACAGCTCTATTGACTTTTTTAAGTATATATAAATATTCTTACGATATGCGAGAACCCTATGATGATGCCGCGTTAGACTTTGACAGAGGGGGCAACGGGCAAAGCTCGCAGGGTTTCCCGAATTCCCGCAGTTTACTGGTTTGTGTTCCTACCTACAATGAGGCCGAAAATATAGAGCCCTTTATTTCCACCGTTTTTGAGAACGCGCCGCCGGAAACGCATCTGCTTGTTATTGATGATAATTCCCCCGACGGAACCGCGCGTATAGTTGAACGCATGCGGAAACAATATCCCGAAACATTGCATCTCTTGAACCGCCCCGGAAAGCAGGGGCTTGCGGCGGCGTATGTGGCCGCGTTTGCGTGGGGGCTTGCGCGGAATTACGACATTTTCCTCGAAATGGACGCGGATTTTTCCCATAATCCGGCATACATTCCCGGAATGCTTGAGGAAATACAAACCTGCGATGTTGTAATCGGCTCGCGGAATATTCCGGGCGGCGGGGTTGAAGGCTGGTCCGCGCTGCGAAACCTTGTCTCAAAGGGCGGTTCCCTCTATTCCCGTATCGTGCTTGGCTGCCCCGTAAAAGACTTAACCGGCGGCTTTAATATGTGGACAAGATCAACGCTGGAAAAAATCGGGATTCAAAACATTATTTCAAAGGGTTATTTGTTTCAGGTTGAGATGAAATACCGCGCCTTTATCGCGGGCTGTTCGATAAAAGAAACCCCGATCATGTTCCCCGACAGGAAACGCGGAAAATCAAAAATGTCAAAAAAGATAGCGTTTGAAGCGATGATCAATGTCTGGAAAGTTAAAAGCATCGCTGGAAGCGGCGGTGCCTTCACGCAGTTTATAAAATTTTCATTGACCGGCGGAATCGGCACAATAACAAACCTGGTTATCTTTTTCCTGTGCGCCGATATGGTGGGGCTGCCGGAAATACCGGTAAGCCTGTTCTGTTTTCTTGCCGCGGGGACTCAGAACTACATCATCAATCACAGATGGTCATTTGCCGTAAAGGACCGGAAAATACCGCCGTCAATCAAACAATGGGCGCTGTTTTTGTGCGCGTCCCTTTTGGGGCTTGCGGCAAACATCGCGGTAATGGCTTTTATCATCAAAAACTTTAGCCCGCCTTACAAATTCATCGCCCAGGCCTGCGGCATCGCGGCGGGAATGGGGGTCAATTTTTTTCTTTCAAAGGCTGTTGTGTTCAAAAGGAAGGAGTAGAGTCATGGAAAAACCGGATTTCAGAATAAACGCGGCGTTTATTATATTAACCCTGCTGGTATTTCTGGCAATGAACATCCTTACGCCAAAGATGGCCGATGATTTTATCTGGGAGTATATATCCGGGACATCGCAAAAAGTACAATCACCGGCGGATATTATGCTGTCGGTTTATCATTATTATACAGGGGAATACGAATCCGGGTTCAGGGGCGGAAGGATTGTGCCCGTAATCTTAACGCAACTGTTTGTATCTCTCGACAAACTGTTTTTTAATGTCGCCAATTCGATAGCTTATATAGTTTTAATATTGCTTATGTGTTTTCATATAACGGGTGAAAGAAAGATAAATATTCTCCTTTACGGTGCTGTCAATATTTTTCTGTGGTATTTTGTCCCGTCATGGGGAGAGAATTTCTTATGGCTCACCGGAAGCTGTTTCTACGTATGGCCAACGATAATAATACTCTTATTCCTTGTTCCCTTGCGCAAGAGGAGTATAAATAAAAAATACCGGATCAATATTTTATTTTCGATATTGTATTGTATACTTGGCTTGATCGCGGGATTGACCTATGAAAATGCCGCGGCGGCGGTATTTTTCCTTTTGCTTGTCTATGCCGCCGCAAAGGTCATGCACAAGGAAACTTTCGCGCCCTTTGAAATATTGGGAATGATCGGTTTTCTGGCCGGTTTTGTTATTCTCCTTGCGGCCCCGGGGAATTACGCAAGATTAAACAGCTATGAATTGATCAAGGAATATGGTTTTTTTACAAGGCTGTTAATCCGGTTTTTGTATACTACAAACATTTTTATTAAATATGGCTTGTTATTGACCGGCCTTTCCGTCATTGCGGGATTTGAATTGTTGATTCATCAAAAAAGACGCATCAACATATTCTCTTTTCTATACCTGGTGGCGGGAATCATAAGCGCATACTCAATGGTGCTAAGCCCTGTATTTATAGAAAGGGTGTTCTACCCGGTAACTATTTTTTTGGTTATAGCCCTTTTAAACGCCCTTTGCCAGATCGATCCGCCCGAGATGCTTAAACGAAACAGAAAGATGCTTCTATTGCTGATCCTGGCATTGTTTTCTTTTTCTTTACTAAAGGCCGGTGTGGTTATTGTAAAGATATATAAAGGGGATGAAACCTATAATGTTCTGGAAAAGCATTATGGGCAGGTACATTAAAAACTTGCCCCCCAGGCCGCCGGCATCGCGGCGCCGGCAGGCCGCTTGGCCTAAAAAATCAGATAGGTGGATGTAAGAAATTTACCCCAGAGGCGAGAAAAGCGCACGAAAGGCGGGGACAGGGAGCGCATATTCATGCCTTCGTGTACCTGGCGAGCCGCAGCTCGCCTTGGCGTCCCTTCATGGTTAACATTCCGGTTCCCGACCGCTTCTCTTATCCGGTGATGTAGTATAACCAAGGCCCTAGCTCCGCTTTACCCCCCGGTAAAGCTCCGCCCTGCTGATTTCCACCCAGATGGGCCGGCCGTGGGGGCAGCGGGGGATGGGGAGGGCCAGGGCGGCCTCCACCAAGGCGGAGGCGGTCAGATCGTCCAGATAGTCCCCGTCCTTCACCGCCCGGCGGCAGGAAAGGGTAGCGGCCCATCGCTCGGCCATGTCTTCCCCCGCGCTCCGCAGGTCCCGAAGGGCCTCCAGGGTTTCGCCGTCGGAAAGCCGCCAGCCCTCCGGCAGGGCGGTGATCTGCCAGCGGCCCTTCTCCCCCTCCTCAATCACTATCCCCAGCTTTGCCAGTTCTTCCCCCCTGGCCCGCAGGAACCGGTCCTCCGGAAGATCCTCCGCCTCAAAATTTATGGGAACCAGAAGCTCCTGCCGGGCGATAGGGGAGGAAAGGAAACGGTCGTAGAGGATCCGCTCGTGGGCGGCATGCTGATCGATGAGGTAAAGCCTTTCATCCTTTTCCGCCAAAAGGAAGAGTCCGAAGGCCCTGCCGATAAAGCGAAGCCCCCCCGGCCCGGCGGTAGAGGGGGCCGGGAATCCGCTCCCCCCCGGGGCTTTATCCGCCGGGCCCCCGGAGTACTCCGCCCCGTAGGGGGCTTCCCCCTCGGCGACGGCCAGCGGGGCGGCGGAATTCCCCCGCCCCGGCAGGGGGGCGAAGTCCGGGGGATTGGCCAGCAGGGCCTCCAGGGCAAGGCGTTCAGCCGCCGGGGCATAGGCCCCCGCTCCCGGAGCATCCCGGCTGGAAAAATGGGGTTCCCGGTCGAACACGGGAAACACGGGCCCCTCCCGGGGAACCCCGCCGCGGACGGAGGCCCGGAAAAATTCCCGGAGCGCCGTGGTCACCATGTGGTGCAGGGCCCCGGGATCGCTAAAGCGGGCCTCCCGCTTGGCGGGGTGGATGTTAAAATCCGCCAGGGCCGGATCAATGTCGATATACAGGGCCCCCACGGGGTGCAGACCGTTGGGGAACCAGCCCTGGACCCCGTACTCCAAAGCCTGGAGCAGGCTGTAGTCCTGGATCCGCCGCCGGTTGGCAAAGACAAACTGCTGCCGCCGGTCGTTCCGGCAGAGTTCCGGCCCCCCGACCACCAGGGTCGCCCGGAACCCCTCCCCCAGGGCGTAGATCTCGTGGAGAACATCCGCCCCCCCCGGCGGGGAAGCGCCGAACAGGGCCGCGGCGAACCGCTCCTTGCAGCTTCCCGCCTGGGGCAGGGATAGCTTAAGGACCCCGTCCTGGGTAAAGCGGAAGTCTATTTCCGGAAAGGCCAGGGCCTTGTCGATAAAGGCCTGGCGGCAGAGGAGGGCTTCGCTTCCCTCCCGTTTTAGGAAACGTTTCCGGGCGGGGATGGTATCGAAAAGCCCCAGGGCCCGGACGCTGGAACCCCGGTTTCGGATTCCCGGTTCGATGCGGAGGGGCCGGCTTCCGCCGGGGCCCGCCAGGAGCTTCCAGGCTTCCCTGCCGCCGCTGCTGACAATTTCCAGGGCCGACACCGCCGCCGCGGCGGCCAGGGCCTCCCCCCGGAATCCCAGGGTCCTTATCGAATTGAGATCCTCCAGGGAGCGGATCTTGCTCGTGGCGTGGGTAAGGATGCAGAGTTCCAGGTCTTCCCGGTCCATCCCTTCCCCGTCGTCGTCCACCTCTACCCGGCGGCGGCCTCCGGCGTCGATAAACACCTCGATCCGCTTCCCCCCGGCGTCGATGGCGTTGTCCAAAAATTCACGGACCAGGGCGGCGGGGCGATCCACCACTTCCCCGGCGGCGATTTTCCGGGCCTCCTCCGGGGGCAGCACCGCTATTCTGCGTTTCCCCTCCAGGGTTCCATCGGACATGAGGACCGGCGATTCCGCGGCGTCAGCGGCGGCCATCAGCTTTCCTCGTCAAAAAGTTCCAATTCCGCTTCTTCATGTTCCAGGGCCCCCGCGTCGTTCAGCAGTATTTCTATCCGGCTTTCCACCTTTTCCAGATCCTTTTCCAGAGTCTTGGCGATCTTGATCCCTTCCTCAAAGGCCTTGATAGCCTCCTCCAGGGGTACGTCGGCCTGGCGGATCTTTTCACCCAGGCTTTCCAGCCGTTCCAGCCGTTCCTCAAAATGCTTCAACCCCGTTTCTTTTTTTCCCGTTGCCTTCTTCATCATTCCTCCTCCGCTGTCGCGGCGATACTGCCCTTCCAGAGCCGGATATGCAGCGGGTCCCCGGCCCTTGCCTCGTCCGCCCGGCGCAGCAGCTTCCCGGTCCGCCGGTTTGTGGTCGCCGAAAAACCCCGCTCCAGAATCGCCAGGGGGCTTGCCGCCTCCATGGCCGCCCGGACAAGTTCCAGACGGCGGCGCAGACCCGCGGCCTTCTCCCGGAGACCCTCCGTCAGATTCTCCCGCGCGTCGTCGAAACGGAGAAGCCGGGGCTGCAGCATCCCCCGGAAACGGTATTCCAGGTCCCGAAGGCTAAAGGGCTTCGCCAAAAGCCGGATCCGCTCTATTTTGTTCCTCAGACTCCCCCCCAGCACCCCGACGATTTCCCGGACCCACAGAAGGGCCTCCTCCCGGTTTTCACTCACCAGCTCCGCCGCCGCCGAGGGAGTGGGGGCCCGCAGATCCGCGGCAAAGTCGCAGAGGGCCCAGTCTATCTCGTGGCCCACGGCGCTAATCACCGGGATCCCCGATTCCGCCACCGCCCGGACCACCGATTCCTCGGAAAAGGCGAGCAGGTCCTCCAGGGAACCCCCGCCCCGGCCCACGATAAGCACGTCCGCCAGATTCCAGCGGTTCGCCTGGACGATCCGGGCCGCAATCCCCTCCGCCGCCCCGGCCCCCTGGACCAGCGTAGGCAGAATAATCACCCGCACCCCTCCGGCCCGCCGCCTTATGATATTGAGGATATCCCGAACCGCCGCTCCGGAGGGAGAACTCACCACCCCCACGGTTTCGGGAAAACGGGGAATAGGCCGCTTCCGGCCCTCGTCGAAAAGCCCCTCGGCGGCCAGCTTCCGCTTCCGCTTTTCCAGCATCGCCAGAATGTTCCCCGTACCGGCAAGCTCCATATCCTCGCAGATAATCTGGTAGCTCCCCCGCTGGGGGTAAACCGAAACATTCCCCCGGACCCGCACCAGCATACCGTCCCGGGGCTCGAAACCCAGCCCCCGCTGCTTCGACCGGAACATAACCGCCTGAATCACCGCGTCCGCATCCTTCAACGTAAAGTAAAGATGCCCCGACGACGCGGGACGGCAGTTGGAGATCTCCCCCTCCACCAGCACCCGGGGAAAGGCGCCCTCCAGCTTCCGCCGGATAAGGTCGGTAAGCTCCGACACCGTAAATTTCTGTTCCTCTGCCATACCCGCCCAGCATAGCAGAGGGAAGGGATCGATTAAAGTTCTCCCCTCCCCCGCCGTCCAATACCGCCCGCCCGGATCTACCGGGCAGTGAAGAATCCCTACCGGATCATTCAGAATTTGGGCGCATTTTTTGCGGCGGAGCCGCAAAAAACCGGGCTATCCGGGGCTCCGGCTTCGCCTCCGGCCCCGGCGCTGCGCGCCGGGGCTGCTCCGCACCCCTCCTATCCCTTGCGCGGGCGATGCCTTCCGGATTTTCGCTCCGCGAAAATCCAGGGGATGCTCCCTGCGGGCCTGGAGATGCCGCGCTCCGCGCGGCATCTCCGCACAATAAAAACCCGCCGCTTTGCCCCTCGATCCGCCTAAACGCGCCGCCTTATGCAGGAAGGGGAAACCCCGGAACAGGCCCTGGAAAGGGCCGGACAATTACCCATCGGGCCGCGTTCATATAATAGACGAAGAAACCGGAATCGCCGCCAGTACT
>JAIRSD010000139.1 GCA_031255615.1 Treponema sp.
TGGGGGCGTTACCGCCCCTGGCTTCTCTTTATGGCTGTTCCGATCATCATCTTTCTGGCCCTGAATTTCAGCGCCCCCGATCTTTCCCCGGCGGGAAAGATCGTCTACGCCTCAATTACCTATGTGCTTATGAGCATGGCCTTTACGGCGGTTGACATCCCCTACTGGACCCTCCCGGCGGCCATGACCCAGGACGTGGGTAAACGTACCGCGATCTACACTATTTCCCGCACCAGCACGACCGTCAGTTCCCTTGTTGTGGGGATTATCGCGATCCCCCTTGTTATCGCTTTGGGGGGCGGCGACATGGCCCGGGGCTACTTTATCACCGCCCTGGTGATCGGCGTCCTGGGGGCGATCTTTTATCTCTGCGGATTCAAACTTATCCGGGAACACGTTACCCCGCCCCCGGTGGAAAAATTCAGCTTTTCCGAGGCGGTCAGGGTTATTACTCAAAACAAACCGCTTTTGTTAATTCTCTTTTCCATGTTTATTGCCTTTGGCCTAACCTTTCTCCGGACGAACATGCTTGTCTACTGGGTACAGTACAATATTGGTTCCCTGGAAATGGTGGCGCTGTTCAACCTGATCTCCCTGCCCGCCATGATTCTGGGCGTGGTACTTACTCCCCTGCTTACAAAAAAATTGGGACAAAAGGGCCTGTTTATCTTTACCTGCGTCTGGGGCGCCGTCAGTAACTTTATTTTCTTCTTTGTGGGCTACAATAATGTGAACGCCGCCATGGTTATGTTTTTTCTTACTTCTATTCCCACCGGCTTGCTGATGGTGCTGGTTTCCAGCATGATCGCCAATACCATCGAATACGCGGAATGGAAGACCGGACAGCGGCGGGAAGGGCTTGTCAGTTCCTCCCAAACCTTTCTGGCAAAGGTTAGCATGGCCATAGGCGGCGGTCTAAGCGGCATGGTGCTCACCATGGTCCGTTACCAGCCCAACACCGCCCAGCCTTTGGAAACCATGCGGACCTTCCATATTATTATGACCCTCGTTACCGGCCTTGGATTCCTCTTGGGGATTATCCCCATGCTTTTTAACGATTTTAACGATGAAAAGTACGCAGAGATCGCCGCGGAACTGCGGCAGCGCCGGGAAGCGGCCCAAAAAACCCGGGGGGATCAAGCATGAGAACAAGGGAATCTTTTAACGCGGACTGGCAGTTTTACTACGGCGAAACGGGGCCGATCCATAAAACCGTTAATAAATCGGGAAGTCTGGGCGGCCTTACCAGCGCCCTCCCCGGCGAGCGGGGGGAGGCGGTAAAGCTGGGACCCGCGGGGAAATTCTTCCTCAGCCTTTTATCCGGCGTCCCGAAAGACGGGGACTCTCCGCTGGGGTCGCTCTTTGGAACTGACACCAAGGCATCCACGGCGCTCTATCGGACGGTGCAGCTTCCCCACGATTGGAAGACGGAACTGGAATATACCCGGAACCCCGATGTTTTTATGGCCGGGGCCAAGGAAAACGGGGTGGGCTATTACCGTAAGGTCTTTCCCCTCGCCCGGGAGGACGAAGGAAAGTATATCCGGGTGGAATTCAACGGCGTGTGCCGCTCCGCATCGGTCTGGTTTAACGGCTGTTTCCTGGGGGATCATTACAGCGGTTATACCAGCTTTGGCTTTGACCTTACGGATCTGGCGAATTACGGGGACGAGGGAGACAACGTCCTCCTGGTCCGGGTGGATACCACCACCGGGGACGAGGGCTGGTGGTATGAGGGGGCGGGAATTTACCGGGATGTGTATCTGCTAAAAACCGATACCCTCCATGTGGACACCTGGGGCACCTATATCCATTTGGACAAACTGGAGGACGGCTCCGCCCTGATGATTGCCGAAACCACCCTGGTAAACCGGAGCCACAAAACCCGGTCCGCCCGGCTGGACACGGTTTTTCTTGACGACCGGGGCAATAAGGCGGGAAGCGCCGCCGAGCCCTTCAGCATTGAACCCCTGGGCAGCCTAACTCTTACCCAAAAAATCACCCTGCCGGAACCCCGGCTGTGGTCGCCGGAAACGCCGGTGTTGTACAGGGCCCTTTCCTCCATCAACGAAGATGGAGTCGCCGTTGACGAATACGAAACCACCTTCGGCGTCCGCACCGCGGCCTATACCGCCGAAGGCTTCCTGCTCAACGGCAAGCCCGTACCGTTAAAGGGAACCTGCGTCCACCAGGATTTTGCGGGAATCGGGACCGCCCTTCCCGGAGACATCCAGGAGTATAAGATACGAAAACTCCTTGAGATGGGCAGCAACGCCTACCGCAGCGCCCACCACCCGGCGGATCCCTCGCTGCTGGATATCTGCGACCGCCTGGGCATGCTGGTGATGGATGAAAACCGCCTGCTTGAAAGCAGCGAACTGCGCCTTGGGGATCTGCGGGATCTGGTTAAGCGGGACCGCAACCACCCCAGCGTCGTCCTCTGGTCCCTCTGCAATGAGGAAATGATCGGCGGCAGCCCTCCGGCGGCCCGGATGCTGCGGCGCCTGGCCGGAGAACTGCGCCGGCTGGACAGGACCCGCCCGGTGGTGTCGGCGGAATTGGTCCCGCCGGGGGGAGAGATGAATCCCGAATACTTCAAGATCTTTGATGTCCTGGGGCTGAATTATCCGGAGTCCGCCATGATGGGGGATAATTTTTCCAAACTCAAGGCCGCCTACCCCGGGGGCTGTTATTTAAATTCCGAAACCGTCTCGTATTTTTCCACCCGGGGCGCCTACGCCGACGACTGGGAACGCTGCCAAAACAACAACTTCGGCTCCCGCTTTTCCATGATAACCCCCGGCAAAAACGCCAAAGATCCTATCGGAGCGGGAGGCACCGCCCGGCCCGAAGAGGCCCTGGGCTTTTACGCCGCCAACCCCTACACCGGCGGCGTGTTTGTATGGACCGGCTTCGACTACCGGGGCGAACCCTCTCCATTCCCCTGGCCGGCCATCAGCTCCCAATTCGGCATCATGGACACCTGCGGCTTCCCCAAGGATTATTACTATTACTACAAAGCCCGCTGGACCGCCCCGCCGCTAATCCACGTGATGCCCCACTGGACCTGGCCCGGCAGAGAAGGAGAAATTCTGCGGCTCCGGGTTTTTACCAACTGCCAGGAAGCGGAGATCGTGGTAAACGGCCGTTCCGCCGGACGAAAAATCTGCGGCCCCGACTGGACGGAATGGGAACTCCCCTATACGCCGGGGGTCCTGGAAGCGACGGCCTACCGGGACGGAAAGGAAGCCGCCCGGGAAATTCACAAAACCGCCGGAACCCCGACGACCCTGGCCCTCGCGCCCGAAGGCTGGGCAGAACCCTGGCTGCGGGCCGGCGGAGCCGCGGTAGTTTCCGCCTCCGTACTGGACGGCGCGGGAAACCCCGTACCCACCGCGGACAACAGCGTTGCTTTTGAACTAACCGGAAACGGCAGAATCCTGGGCCTCGGCAACGGCGACCCCGCGGACCACAGCGCCGACGCCTACCCGGTCCGCCGTCTCTTCGCGGGCAAGGCGGCGGCGATCATCCAGGCCGGAACCGGCAAAGAACGCATGGTCCTCAAAGCCGCCTCTCCCGGCCTCGCCGGGGCCGCGCTGGAGATCACCGTGCGCCAGTCCTGAGTTTCGCGCATACGATCCGGTTTCGGCAGTTTAAAACAAGGCCGCATATCGAGTGTATGTTGGGCGCATTTTTTGCGGCTCCGCCGCAAAAAACCGGGCTATCCAGGGCTCCGCTTCGCTCCGGCCCCGCCTGCGGCGTGGCTGCTTCGCACCCTTCCTATCCCTTGCGCGGGCGAAAATCCGCATCCCTGCGGATTTTCGCCTTGCGGAGTTGATGCGCTTCGCGCACCAACTCCAACATTGAACACAGCCGGCCTCCATGCCGGCGCATCCTGCCATTCTTGGGCCTGGGGTTTTTGCTTCGCAAAAACCCCAGGAATTGGAAACAGTCGGCATCCTGCCTGCCATCCACGCGGCGTTTCGCTTCGCGAAACGCCGCCAACACCAAAACGCAGGATATATTGGTCCCGCCGATGACGCCTTGATGAACCCCCAAGGCAGCAGCAGGTTTGCTTAACCTAAAAAACCGAACATACAGCCCGAAGAAATTTACCACCAGGGCGAGGAAGGCGCACAAAGACTGGAGATTGGAAGCATATATTCATTCCTTCGTGTTCCTGGCGAGCCGCAGCTCGCCTT
>JAIRSD010000013.1 GCA_031255615.1 Treponema sp.
GTTCTTTCCCGGCGGAGGAGGAACGGCGGATTCTCTACGTGGCCATGACCAGGGCGCGGCAGGGGCTGTACCTGTCCTGGGCCCGGTCGCGGAGCTTCCGGGGCCGGACTCTGTCCGGCGGCCCCAGCCGTTTTCTGGGGGAACTGGAGGGCCTTGTGCCCCTGGCGGCGGAGGGGCGGCGGATAAAACGGGATCCCCAGTTCCGGCTGTTTTAGGGAGCGCCGCCCCCCGCCGCGTCTGCCGCCGCTTTCCTTAAGCGCAGCCGCATCCTCCCTCGAAGGGGCTTTTCCGCGCAGCCACGTTGGTGTTGCCGGAGTTTCGCGGAGCGAAACTCCCCCAGCCAACCCGCGCAAGGGATAGGAGGGGTGCGGAGCAGCCACGCCGCAGGCGGGGCCGGAGCGATAGCGGAGCCCCGGATAGCCCGGTCCCCGCCGCAGGCGGGGATGCGCCCAAAAGGAGTTCCCGCTATTCGATCTCCGCCCCTGGCTTATAGCGGCGGGGAATCGCGTTCTCTGTCCGGGCGGGCCGCGGCTTCGGCGTTAGTAATAGCTGATCCGGTAGTCGGCGATGGGTCGAAAGCCGACGGCGTGGTAGGCTTTTTGGGCGCTGCGGTTTCGTTTTTTTACAAACAGGCTGAGATTCCAGCCGGAATTTTTGAGCGTCCAGGCTAGTTCGGCGCAGAGTCTGCGGGCGATGCCCCGGCCTCGGTATTCGGGCCGGACGAAGACTCCGCCGATTTGGGCGTGGGTAAAGGAGAGGGCGCTGGTGTTTGCCTTGGCGACGATTTGTCTGTCCAGTTCGGCGACGAGGATCCGGTGGTCTTTGAAGATATGTTCCAGGTTCAATCTACAGGCGGCCATGTTGAAGCTGGAACCTTGGGGCAGCACCTCTTCCTGTTCGTAAGCGGCCTGGAGGGGAAGGATGTTTTCTATTTCCCGGAATTCCGGCGTTCTGATGGTAAGTCCCGGCGGGCCGGTCCGCAGCGTCTCTGCGGCGGGGCGCCAATCCAGGGTCATCAGGTTGTAGTCAATCATGTCGGCGCTTTCCCTTCCCAGCCCCGCCATGATTTCCTCCAGGACGAGGATGTCCTTCCGCAGGCCCTGGACGGCATGGAAGCGGCCTTTTCGAAGGAAGCGCAGCATGGAACGGGAGGGGTCGATTTGGGCGGCGCGGTCAATGGGGGGAAAAAAGGGAAGGAGGGTCTGTTTGCTGGAGAGGAGCAGGGCCTCGGCGGAGCTTTGGGCGTTCCAAAGCCCCCAGAGGCAGTCGTCGAAGCGATCCATGGCGAGGAACCGGGCGCAGGCGGACACGCAGTAGGGTTCCCAGCGGCGCAGCAATTCTTCCGCCTTCCCAAAATGCCGCCGCCCCAGCCGTTTCCACCGCGAAAGGGCGGCGGGGCCGCCGGCCCCGGCCTCACCGCTGGCATTTATGGGCCCGGCGCCGCTATTCACGGCCCCGGTTTCTACGGCGGAACCTGTCCGGCGTTTATCCCCTGGAGAATCACTCATAGGGCGGCCTGCCCCCCGGGGGGATCCTGCCTGACAGGACGGAAAAGGCCGCGGTAAAGGATTCGGGGGCGTAGCTGTACACCGCGACGGCCCCGTCTACCCAGGGGACGCTTTCCAGGTACACGGGATTCAGCACCGAAAGGACGATGACCCGTTTGCCGAGCTTCTCGATGCTCCGCAGGAATTGCAGTCCCTCCCTGTTTGAAAGGCAGAAGACAAGGGTATCGATATTGCGGATGAACCAGAGGAAGTCGGGGATTCCCCTTTCTTCGGAGTACCAGTAATTGACCGCCTCCGGGTAGGCGGCCTTGCCGGCCCGGAAAAAATCTTCGTACTGGCCGGCCAGGAGTATCCGCCCCCCGCCGCCCCGCGGAAGGATCTCCCCCCGCAGCATGGTGACGCTCCGCACCGCCAGGTCCAGGAAGAAGGCCGCCCCCTCCTGGTTGGGGAGTTCGCTGTCCAGTTTATCCAGGGCCGGCAGGTAGGATTCCTCCTGTAGGTAGCGGAATTTTACCTCCAGCACCCGCCGGGCGGCGTCCCATACCCGATCCCGGAATTCCGGCTCCTCCTTCATGGCCTGGGCCAGGGCGGTCCATATTGGTTCGGTAAGGCTGGGGGTCCTGGAAAGCATTACAATATCATTCCCCGCCAGCAGGGCCTGTTTGGCCGCCATGGAAAGGCTTCCCGCATAGGCGGTGGCCCCGTTCATCATCAGGTCGTCGGTGATCACCAGGCCGTGAAAGCCCATCTGATCCCGGAGGATTTCCTGGAGGAAGTAGGGGGACAGGGACGCGGGGGCGGCGGCGGACTTGGTTCGGGGAAAGGCCAGGTGTCCGCTCATCACTGCGGGAAGGCCCTCCCGGAACAGAATCCGGTAGGGGACCAGTTCCCGCTCCCACAGGACCTCGAAGGGGGTGTTTATCTGGGGCAGCACCCCGTGGGAATCCAGGTCCGTGTCCCCGTGGCCGGGGTAGTGCTTCGCCGTGGGAATGATCCCCGCCGTCATCTGGCCCTTCATAAAGGCGGCCCCCAGAATCCCCGCCTGGGTTGGATCGCTGCTGAAAGCCCGGGGGCCGATGAGGGAGGAATCCCGGTTGGTAAAAAGGTCCACCGTGGGGGCAAAGTTCATGTTGATTCCCAGGGCCGCCAGCTCCCTGCCGATATAGTAGCCCGCCCGGTAAGCATCCTGGGGGTAGCCCGAAGCGCCGATGGCCATGTTGCCCGGCGTTTCGCTGGTGGCCCCCTTCACATGGCGGATCCAGCCCCCCTCCTGATCGGTGGCGACCAGGAGGGGCAGGCCGTATTTCCCCTCCAGACTGGCCCTTTGCAGTTCCCCTACGGTCCTGGCGAGTTTAGTGGTGTCCTCGGTATTCCAGCCGAAGATCTTTACCCCCCCGATATGGCGATCCCGTATCCAGTCCATGATCAGGGGGGAAGGCTCCGCCCCCACCCAGCCCAGCATGAAAGTTTGGGCCAGGGCCTCCTCGTCGTTCATCCGGGCCAGCAGGGCCGTGGCCTGTTCCTTATATTCAAGGTTCCGGTCCTCCGGGATCTTCCGGTTCTCCGAAGGGCCCCGGTTCTCCGGAGGATTCCGGCTGCCGGGAAGATTCCGGGCCGCCGGCATATCCCGGTTTTCCGGGGGATCCCCGCTCCCCAAAAGATACCGCGCCGCCGAAAGCTCCCGGCTGTCCGGGGCCCCCGGCTCCGCCGCCGGGCCCCGCCGGTCCGCCGGCTTAGAACCCTCAAAACCCAGGGGGGAGAGAAACACGGTAATCCCGATAAAAACCGGCAGGATGGCGAGGAGCCCCCGGCGGACGCGGATGTTCCCCCCGGCGAAACGCCGGAATTTAGCCACAGGCCCCCGCTCCCGGCCCCTCCCGGCCCCCCGTTCCGCCGCCGTTCCGGATTCCGCCGTCCTTCCGCCCCCCGTAAAGGGCGTCGATGTACTCGGCGGCGCAATGGGCCGCCACCGCCCCCTCCGCGGCGGCGACCACCACCTGGCGAAAGGGGCTGGACCGGAGATCCCCAACGGCGAAAAGGCCGGGAACGGAACTTTCCATCCGCTGATTCGTAACGACGTAACCGGCCTCGTCCTTCGCCGCTCCCTGGGCCAGGCTGTTTTGGGGCAGAGTCCCCGCGAAGATAAAAACCCCCGCCGCTTCCTCCGTGTAGATCTTCCCCGTGCCCCGGCCCATATTGTCGCTCTGCTCCAGCACCAGGGACTCCACCGTCTCCCCCCCCCGGATCTCCCTGACAATCGTGTTGAACCGGACTTCGATATGCGGATTGTTCAGCACCCGCTCCGCCAGACCTTTCTGCGCCCGAAAACGATCCCGCCGGTGCAGCAGCAGCACCCGGCTGGAAAGCCGGGACAGATACTGGGCCTCGTCGCAGGCGGCGTCCCCGCCCCCCACCACCACGATTTTTTTGTCCCGGAAAAAAGGACCGTCGCAGGTCGCGCAGTAGGAAACCCCCCGGCCCGTAAATTCCGCCTCCCCGGGGACCCCCAGCGTCCGGTGGACCGCGCCGGTAGCCAAAATCACCGCCGGGGCCCGCAGCGTCCCGCCCCCCTCCAGCGCCGCGGCAAAAAGCTCCCCCTCCCGGGTCAAAGCCGCCGCCTCCCCCGTCAGAAAACGGGCGCCGAAATCCTCCGCCTGCCGGTGGAGATCCCCGGCAAATTCATAACCCCTCCGGGGAGGGGCAATCGACTTCCCCTCCGCGTCCCGCAGCGCCACATTACCAGGATAGTTTTCCAGCACATTGATATTCAAAGCCTGCCCGCCGGGAGCCAGCCGCTCAAGAACCAGGGTCCGCAGATTCGCCCGGGCCCCGTACTGCGCCGCCGTCAGACCCGCCGGCCCCGCGCCGATGATAATCAGATCATCCCCGCCGTTATTCAACATGGAACAATTCTAGTGTAAAACGCATACGGGAAAAAGCCTGTGCAGCCCAGCCGCCATAGGGCCCTTCTTTTGGGCGCATCCCCGCCGGCCCTTCGGTCCGGCGGGGACCGGGCTATCCGGGGCTCCGGCTTCGCCTCCGGCCCCGGCGCGGTGCGCCGGGTCTGCTCCGCACCCCTCCTATCCCTTGCGCGGGCGGCAGCCGCGCCGTCCGGCGCGGCTGCCGCTCTGGCTGTGCCCCGCTCCTTTTCGCCCCATGAGTTTTTGCTCCGCAAAAACAAGAATGTTGCCCGCGCCGCCGCGTTCCGCAATCCCCCGCGCCCCCGCCGCGTTGCCAGTAGAGTTGTTCAGAAACTTCAGTTTCTGAACAACAACCGCTTAAAAAAAAAGAAGAAAAACATGGGTTTCCTCAGGAAACCCATGTTTTTCGCAAGACTTGTTCAATAACCAACCGGATTATTGAACAAATCCAGTATCATGTTCACACTAATCCACCGGATAAGCGAAAGAACCGGGAACAAGAATCTTAACCGCAAAGGCGCAGCAAGGCGAGCTACGGCTCGCCAGGAACACGAAGGAATGAAAAAACGCCTTCAGTCCCCGCCCTTCCTGCGCATCTCTCGCCCTGGTGGTAAATTTTCATCTGATTTTTTAGACTAAGCAGTCTGCCGGCAAGTCCATTGATTCGGCTATTGGTCCCGGTTATGCTTAACCATCATGGATAAATTGAAGGCCCTTGGGATGCTTCTTGGATTGGCCCTCTTTCCCCAGGTCCTGGGCGCACAGCACCCGCAGGGGAATTTCCCCTCCCTGCAGCCCGATCCCCTGGCGGCTGAATACGCCCGGCGGGGGGAATCCGGCTATTCCTGGGAAGACCTGGCGGAGATAGCCCTCTGGGCATCGACCGTGGGGGCGTCCGCCAATTCCCGGAACTCCGGGGATCCCCGGCGCGTCCTCCGCCAGGCGGTGGAGGAACTGGACGCCGAAATCCGGGCGGAACCGGACCCCAAGGTCCGGGGAGATTATATCCTTTCCTACATGCACAAAAAATTCCTCCGGTCCTATGCGGCCCTCCAAACCCGGCTGGATACCCTTTTAACCACCGGCAGATACAACTGCGTATCCTCGGCGATCCTCTACCTTATCCTCGCCCAATCCCAGGGCCTGACGGTCCGGGGGGTGGCCGCCAGGGATCATGCCTTTGCCACCGTGCTGGGAGATCAAGAGTCCTGGGATGTGGAGACCACCAACGCCTACGGTTTTGATCCCGGCAACCGCCGGGAATTCCACGACCAGTTTGGGAAGCTCACCGGTTTTGCCTACGTCCCGGCCCGGAACTACCGGGACCGCACCAGCATCAGCCCCCTGGAATTGGTTTCCCTCATTTTCCATAACCGCATCGCGGAACTGGAAGGCCGGAACCGCTACGCCGAGGCGGTGCCCCTGGCCCTGAACCAGGCGGTCCTGCTGGCGGGGAGAGAGGACCCCGCCCTCTCCAGTTTTTTCCCGGATCCCCAACAACACCTGAACGACCGGATCCTCAACTATGGGGCCTCCCTCCTTAACGGCGGGAAAGAGGAGGAAGGACTGGCCTGGGCCGGCTACGCGAAATCCGCCTACGCCGGCGCCGAAACCGACACGCGCTGGCAGGAGTACATTGACGCCCTCGTCTCCAACCGGGTCGCCAAACTATGCCGGTCGGGGCGCTTCGATCAGGCCCGCCGCTTTCTCGCGGACGCGGAATCCCTGCACGGCGGCGCGGAACAACGCCGTCTTGAATCTCTGATCCTTGACGCGGAGTTTACAGCCCTGGTAAACGGGATCCGGCAGGACAGCGAGGCCGCCGCCCTCCTGCTGCGGATTGACGCGGCGGAATCCGAAGATACGCTGCCCCCCGCCAGGGTCCGGGAAATCAGGAATCATATCAACCGCTGGCGCTTTACCAATTTCCACAACCGCTTTGCCACGGCCTTTAACAAAAGGGACTACACCCTGGCCCGGCAGATCCTGGAAGAAGCGCTGGGGGAATTCCCCGATAATCCTCAACTGCGGAACGACCAAAGCACCCTGAACAGGGCGCTGGAAAGATAAAAAACAGCGGGGGTCTTTGCCAAGACTCGGTTGGATCGGGGAAAGCGGTCAAGGATCCGCCGTTTTCCTTAAATTTATAGCCGCCTAAAACCAATATTTCAGGGCGGCCTCAAGGGTTATGTTATGGCTGTAGGTTTCAAAAAGACGCAATTTTTATTTTTTTCCGTATTGGCGCTGTTTATAAACTGCCGTTCCCTGGAAACGCCGGTTGGCCTCGATAATTCCCTGCCGGAATCGCCGGAGGAGGATATAAACGGCGTCTTTCCCGAGGAAGTATATATAAAAACACGGACGCAAACGTTCAACACTTACCATTACTATATCATAAGGGACGGACGAATCTGGTACAAAAGCATTGATAAAACAAAAAAACCGGCGGAATGGACGCTCTTCGGAAAAACCGGGCTTCCGCACGATTATTTGACCTTCAATTTTTCCAGACCAAAGAAGATTGTCAACATATCCGCCGATGCCGACGAACTGATCGCCCTCTCCGACAACGGCAGATTTTACCGCTTTTGTTTTGATCCGATCATCGTCCGCCGGAATAACGTATGGCTTGACAGACAGGGCTGGCCCGTTGAGGAGCAGCTCTTGCTTGACGGGCGCACCAGGAACAATGCCGCCTGGTCCCTTGGAAAACGAAATACCCATGTTTTGTATTATGAAGATCCCTTCGGCAATCAGCACCACAATGGGACCATGGAAATTGCCACCATCTATCTGCTGCTTGAGGACGGGCAGGAAATATGCTACGCGGATTCCGGCCTGCCAAGCGATTTTAGCCGGAATTACCTGGGGCCCGAGCGGGGCGCCTTTAAGTCCATAGCCCTTTCGGCAAGCGCCTCTACCATGCTGGTGATGAACGATGCCGGGGAAATGTACACCCGAATCGCCGATTTCGACATTGTCGGCTGCGATCCCATATTTTTTAAATATACCTATATCCCCTACAAGTCTCCCCTGCCTGGAACAAACTACTTTTCGAACCTTACCGAATGGGGATTGCCGCCGGAAGACTGGCGGCGGCAGCCCGCCATTCCGCTTGAGGGGCGGGCGGCAATCAGCCGTTTTATCACCATATTGCAGAACGGCCAGGGAAACGGAGCCCGGGAGCTGCGTGTGGCGGGTGTTAACGGGGAAGGGGAGACCGGCTACTGGTCAAAGGCTATTCTCGACCATCAGTGGGAATTTAAAAAGGTTCCCCTGTATTTTCCCCCCGGCGCCCTGTTGCGGAGCGGCCCGGAGACGGGGAAGCGTTCCGCGTCTTTGGATGCTTCCTTCCGGGGCTACCGCTGGAATGGCGGCGAAAGGGATCCCGAGTGCGTATATGAAATTCCGAATTTTAATATACTGGAAGGATCCTGTGAATTCAGAATTACCAGGGGGGACGAAACCTGCGTTTTGACGCTGCATCCGGTGGAATTATGGACCTACCAAAAAAGAGACTACCTTCCGGGAAGAACCAAGGCGCCCAAGATGTTTTTTACCACACTGGACATCGACCCCGGGGCCTTTGACGGTCTTTCCGCGGAATTTAGAAGCTGCCTTTATAAAAACTATGAGAAACATGACAAGGCGCTTTTTCAATATATTTTGGGGGCCGGAAATAATTACATCTTTTTATTGGACAAGAACGATACCAATTCCGTGCTGTTCCTTACCGACAAGACAATGGCGGACGACTTCCTGGATTTCCAGCGGACATGGTATATCGGCTTTGCCGATGAACTGTCTGCCTTTAATTCCCCGGAATTGAATATCGGCGGGGATTCCCCAATCGGCGGCCTTCAACAGGAGGATCTGCGCCGTAAAATCGAGCTGAACAAGAAACTCAGGAAGGAGCTAAAGGCAAAGGTGGCGGCCCAGGAAAATGCCAAGCTGCTCGCCTTCGGCATAAACGCCGGTTACCTGCCGCTGGACGGCATGATACGCATTACCCCCCTGCGCTTCATTGATGTGCCGAAGTTCCGCACCATAACAAAATTCGGACAGGAAATAGTGCTGGTCAATTTCGCGTACGTCAACACGGTCTCCGACACCCAAATTTGGATCTACGAAAAAATCATCACCCTTCTGGATCTAAGAATCCGCGTACTCACGAAACTTGCCGAACAGATTGGCCGGAACGAACAGGCGGTTATACCGGCCTGGTTTTCCGAAAATATCACGGATTATTGGACCATGGCGGGGCTGCCCGCAAAGGCCTCCGGCGTATTCGTGGATCCGCGGTCTTTACGGGAAACCCCCGCGGTCGTATCCTTTACACCGCGGGAGGGGGAAAAGGAATTATTCGGCTGGTATCTTACCATTGGGGATTCAGAGTCCTATACCCTGTTTGTGGATCCCCAAAAAAGTATTCAAAAAATAGTTTCCCGCCTGGAAAAGCGTCCGTCGAAACGCGCCGTAAGACTTAACTGCACTGTTCACATCAACCCAAGTATGCGGATCATGGGGGACGGCGTCATCGAGCACACATTGACCAGGCTTATTCGCGACAATGATATGATTGTAGACGCGGTCATCAGCTTTGACGGCGAAAATTTTACGCTCGAGGTGGATCCGCGGAATCCCGACTCCAGGATGATTTTCCGGGGGAAAGCCGTTTTTTAGGGCGATCTTTAAAGATCCGCCGGGCTCCCCCGCCCCTTTGCGGGGGCCTGTTTGCGGCGCTGCCGCGTTGCCTCGTAGAGGAGCACCCCCGCCGCCACGGAGACATTAAGGGAATCGATGCGGCCGGCGGTGGGGATGGAGATCATGCGGTCGCAGTGTTCCGCCAAAAGCCGGGATATGCCGTCCCCCTCGCCGCCCAGCACCAGGGCCGTGCGGCCCCGGAGATCCACCCCAGGGGCGGGGTCGCCTTCCGTCTCGGCGCCGTAGATCCAGAATCCCGCCTCCTTCAGATCCTCCGCGGCCCGGACCAAGTTTGCCGTTTCCGCGGCGGGGACCCAGTCCACGGCGCCGGCGCTGGTTTTGGAGATGATCTCCGCGTATTTGGCGTTGCGCCGGTTTCGGCTTACCACCAGGTCTACGCCGAACTGGTCGCAGGAACGGAGGATGGCCCCGTAGTTATGGGGATCCGTAATATTGTCCAAGATAAGGACCAACACATTCTTCCTTTCCCCCAGGGTTTCGATAAACTCGCCCAGACTCATATCAGCCTGGGGCCCGTCGTCCGGCAGCTCCAGGGCGATGCCCCGGTGATCCGGGGCCAGACCGTCCAGACTGTGAGTCCCCACCCGGTCTACCCGGACCTTGTATGCGGAGGCCAGGGACAGGATCTCCCGCGCCCGGGGCCCCGCTTTGGCAAGCAGGATAGGGCCGTGGGGCTTTCCCGATTTAATGCGCTCCTCGATGGCGTGAAAACCCGTAAGATAAATCATGGTATCCCCTTCGGCGCCGGGGAATCTCCGGTCCCCCCCGCCGTTTTGTTCGATAATCGTTTTTAAACGGTTGTTGTTCAGAAACTTCAGTTTCTGAACAACTCTAATGTAAGGGGACCGTCCAAAATCAAGGATCCGGACAGCCCCCGGAGAGATTCGGGAAACCTTTCCCCGTCACGGCGCGGGCGGAACACCGGGCGGTTCTACACCGCGTTGTAACCCGCCTTGATAGCTTCCACGTTCCTGGGGATGAATTTGTGTTTGTCGGGGCTGAAAAAGTTCGTAAGAATCCCTTCGATTTCCCCCAGGGCCAGTGCGCCGGTAAGACGGGCCATGGCCCCCAGGGCCACCATGTTGGCGAAGCGGACATTGCCGATTCCTTCCGCTAGGGCGGTGGCCTCCAGTTTAACGACCCGGATACCGGAGCGCCGGGCTTCGTCCTTGACCAGGGTGGAGTTTATCACCAGGATGCCCCCGGGTTTGAGGATCCCCTCGCAGATGGGGAGGGAATCTCCGTTCATCACCAGGGCGGAATCGGGGACCGTAACCAGGGGGCTGGCAATTTCCTCATCGGACACGATAACCGAGGCCCGGGCGACGCCCCCCCGCTTTTCCGCACCGTAAAAGGGAAAGAAGGTAACGTTTTTCCCCTCCTTCATGGCGCAGTAGACCCAAATTTGCCCCAGGGACACGATGCCCTGGCCGCCGAATCCGGCGAAAAACGATTTTTCGGTCATACCGCCCCCTCTGTTACGGCGGCGGTCCGCCCGGCGTATGAAACGGCCTCCTGGACGGTTGCCGGCGCGTCCAGGGTGTTCTTTATCTCCCCCAGGGGGAACACGGGGATCATGTTCTGCTCCAGCCATTCCACGGACTGAACGGGCTCCATGCCCCAGTTGGTGGGGCACTGGGAAAGGACCTCCACCATGGTAAAGCCGATGCCCGCCATTTGGGCCTGGAAGGCTTTTTTGATGTAACCCTTCAGCCTGCGGACGTTCACCGGGGTGTTCACCGCCCCCCGGGCGATATAGCGGCTTCCGTCCAGGGCGGCTAAAAGTTCGGAAACCCGGATGGGGTACCCCATACCCGCCTCCACCGGGTCCCTGCCCGCCGGTGCGGTGGCGGCCTTTTGGCCTATCAGGGTGGTGGGGGCCATCTGGCCGCCGGTCATGCCGTAGATGGCGTTGTTCACGAAGATCGTGGTGAATTTTTCCCCCCGGTTGGCGGCGTGGATCATCTCCGCCGTGCCGATGGCCGCCATGTCCCCGTCCCCCTGGTAGCAGATCACCAGGTGGTCCGGCAGGATCCGCTTGATCCCGGTGGCCGCCGCCGGGGTCCGGCCGTGGGGAGGCTGGACGGAATCGAAGTCGAAGTACAGGTCCGCCCAGATGGCGCAGCCCACGGGGTTGGTGATGATCGTCCTGGTCCGCAGCCCCATCTCGTCTATCAGGGCGGTGATGATCCGGTGGATCACCCCGTGGCCGCAGCCGCCGCAATATTTCGTGGGGACCCTGTAAAGGCTTTCAGGGTGTCCGTAGAGTTTTTTTTCGCTCATGATTTGTTCTCCAGAATTTTTTTGGCCGCCGCAAAGACCTCTTCCTCCGTGGGGATGACCCCGCCGGAGTGGCCCAGAAGATGCACCGCCGGACGGACCGGGACGGAAGCCGGACCCGTCCCGGCTTCCAGGATCGACAGCTTTACGTCTTCCACCAACTGGCCCAGACTCATCTCCACGGTAAGGATGGGTTTTCC
>JAIRSD010000074.1 GCA_031255615.1 Treponema sp.
AGGAGCCAGAGAAAGAAGGGCGCCCCCACCAGGGAAGTAAGGATGCCCAGGGGAATTTCGGTGGCAAAGAGGTTGCGGGAAATGTTGTCGATCAGGAGCAGGAACAACGCGCCGGTCAGCATGGAAGCGGGCATGAGGATCCGGTAATCGTTTCCCACCAGGCGGCGGGTGATGTGGGGGATAACCAGGCCCGCCCATCCGATGACGCCGCTCACCGAAACCGCCGAGGCGGTAAGCAGGGTTGAGCCGACGATGACGACCGCCCGCAGGACCCGGACGTTTATCCCCATGGATTGGGCTTCCTCTTCCCGCAGGGTAAGAAGGTTGATCCGCCAGCGGAATATGATAAGCGGCAGCGCGCCCAGGGCCATGAGGGGCAGCGCGAAGCGGATGTCCTCCGGCTTTGCTTTTGCCAGGGAGCCCATAAGCCAGTAGGTGATTTCGGGGAGCTGGCTGCTCGGGTCCGCGGTCAGCTTCATGTAGGAAACCGCCGCATTCCAGATCGAAGACACCATCAGGCCCGCCAGGATAAGTCCCACCACCCGCCTTCCCCGGGCCCGGCTTCCCAGGGGCAGGACGATAGCGATAGTGAGAAGGCTGGTGCAAAAGGCAAAGAGGGTGATCAGAAAACCGGGCAGCCGCAGCAGTATGGCCAGGGTTGCCCCTGCGGCGGCCCCGCTTGAAGCGCCCAGAATATCGGGGGCGGCCAGGGGATTCTGAAACACCCCCTGGTAGGAAGCCCCCGCGGCAGCCAGGGAGCAGCCCACCAGACAGGCCAGGAGGATCCGGGGCAGCCGCACGTTGAAGAAGATCGCCTCCATTCTGGTAGACTCAAAAGGAACGCCGGCTATACGCGCAAGAATCGCGGCGACGGGAATGGGATAGCGTCCGAAAGACAGGGAAAAGAGAAAGGAAAGGGCCAGCGCCAACGCCAGCACCGGCAAAACGGAAAACCTCAGACCCGGTATCCCCGCCGGAGCGGCTGCTTTCTCCTTCGCCGAAGAACTCACCGCAGGCTTCCCGCGGTCAGGGCGTTAAACTGTTCCCGGCTGAGATCAAAGCCGTAGAACAGGCGGTAATATTCCGCCGTTTCCGTGTAGAGATCGTACTCCGCATCGTAGAGCAGCGTACCCAGCCACAGCATCCCCAGATAGCGGTTGATCGAAGGGGGGGCGCCCATCCAGTTGTAGGGCCCCAGGGGCACCCGGAAATAATCGCCCTCCCTGACAGCCCGGAGTTCCGACCAAAGCCGGTCCGATCCGGCGGCGGCATAGACGCTGTCGGGGGCAAACAGAATAACATCCGGGTCCCAGAGGAGAATCTGTTCCATATCCGTTTCGCTGCCGCTGCTCCGGGAGGAAGGGTTGTCCACCACCGCCGCGTTGACCGCCAGCCAGTCCAGCACTTCGGCGTGGAAGGAACCGGCGGCAAGCACGTTGGTCCCCGACGGCCCCAGACAGTACAGGATTGACGGCCGCCGCGCAGCCCCTCTCATGGCCGCCTCGCTTTCCGCCAACGCCCTTTCGCAGAACCTTGCCAGGGCCTCCCCCTTGGCCTCCCTCCCCAGGAGCCGCCCCAGACTGCGGAAGGCCTCCGGCGCGCTTCGGAGGGTGGCGGTGATATGCACGGCGGGGACGGCGATGGCCCGGCTGATACCGTCCATGTCCTCGGCGATGCTGTCCTTCGGTTCCCCCACGTCGATCACGATGTCCGGCGCGATACCCGCCGCCACCTCGGGATTAAGATCCCGGGAACCGTAAAACTGACCCAGCACCGGCAGGGTCTTCACATATTCGGGAATGAACGCGGCCTGGTCCGCCGTGTAGGGGCCGGAAACGGCGCAGAGCAGCTCCGGCGCGACGGCCAGCAGAAACATCTGCGCCAGGGAACCCGAAGGCGCCGCACGGGTAATAACCGCGGGGACCTCCACCGGCCTCCCCGCCGAGTCGGTGAAGACCACCGTTTTCGCGGCCCCCGATTTCCGCGCGTCCCGGTTCGGCGCCGCGTGCAGCGTAAAGGCCAGGCACAACAAACAGAACACGAAAACTTTGTGCATCATTTCCCCCCAAAATATTTTAACCGCCCCCCTTCGGAACCCGAAGAACCCTATGTTTATACCGAAGATTCGGGTTAAAACCAATCACCATCAACAAGCCATAAAGGGGGAGCACAGGGATTCCAAAAACAAGATTCCCCTGCCCCATGAAAAACATTTTTTGACGCTGCTCCCCCTCGCTTCAACCCCGCTCCGCGGGTTTTCCGCTACCCCCACTTATTTCTTCCCAAGCCCCGTATCCTTAACTTCTCGACGATGTAATGGAGTTTTTAAAAGGTATTAACAGGCCGCTTAGCCTAAGAAATCAGATATATGGACGAAAGAAATTTACCACGAAGGCGAAGAAGGCGCACAAAGACCGGGATTGGAAGCATTTTTTCATTCCTTCGTGTTCCTGGCGAGCCGCAGCTCGCCTTGGTGCGCCTTCGTGGTTAACACTCTTGCTCCCGGTTCCTTCGTTTATCCGGTGGTTTAGTGTAAACAAGGTACTGAAAGGCCGCCTGGACTAAAAATCAGTTATGCGCAATTTGTCCTAAAATTTATTGTGTAAAAACAAACATATTGACATAATCTATTGCGGCGGTTATAATAAAATCACATTGAGGAAATTTTGGAAGGAGTATAGTATGAGAA
>JAIRSD010000098.1 GCA_031255615.1 Treponema sp.
TTTTACCTTTTCTTTCGGTGTAAACCTTTTCCTTTTGCCCATCTTTTCCCTCCAGGGGCTTTATGTTTACACCTTATAAGACTGTCCTAAATTCGGCAAGTTCAGCGTGGGCAGGACAATATTCACTGAAATATTTATCTTTATTAACATAAACAGCATTGAAACCGAATTAATTTCGAAAATATTCACTTTTATACCATGGGAAATAATGATATTTTTTATATCATATATGCTGGGAATGTTCGTCCACGGGATTAGGTATTTTGGATTCATGCATTATGTACCCATGTACTGGAATAATAAAACAAAGAGGGAAAAGAAGGGGAAAAAATATAAAGTTCCCTTGTATATGAAAATAATAAAGTATTGTTTCAGGGACGATACAACAATAGAAGTGTTGATAAAAACAAAAAAACAGCCGCATATCCCCGCATACAAGTGGATAGAAGAGTCAAAAACGTTTCATGAGGCGGTTGATGAAATCTGGCCGCAGGCAATCCGTGTTTCAAGGGAGGTAAACGGCAGTGTATATAGATTTTTATATTACAGTGAATTCTTTCAGTGTTTTGAGACGGCCTTTTTATTCTCGGGTCTCGCGATCATTGTCTCTCTGACGATAATTCCATGCCAGATGCTGGGCGCGTGGAAACAAAATTTGACTTATTTGGTAATAATAGTTATGCTTCATTTCTTGTCAAGAAATATTGCTATTGATTTTTCCAAAAGATTCTTTCTTGATATTGATTCCGGCCTGCGATATTTGGAATTTAAAGACAAGTAAATATTCCGGATTCAACCGGCGGGCCGGACGGGAAGCCGTGGGGCATACCAGGCCGGCGGATACGGCAAACTTGTTCAATGGATTTGTTCAATAATCCGGTTGATTATTGAGCAGGTCTTGCGAAAAACGCGGATTCCCCAAGAAAATTCATGTTTTCTTCGTTTTCGAGCGGTTGTTGCTGGCGGAAACTGATGCTTCCGCTAATAACTCTCGTGAGTTGCTTACACAAAATCACCGGACAAGCGAAAGAACCGGGGACAGGAAGGTAAACCACGAGGGGGCGCCAAGGCGGGCAACGGCTCGCCAGGAACACGAAGGAATGAATATGCGCTCCCTCCGCCTTTCGTGCGGCTCCTTCGCCTTCATGGTCAATTCTTTATATCCACATATCAGATCTTTTAGTCTACTCAGCCTAATAGTGCGGGAAGATGAATAACCGGGGACAGGCTTAAACCGGCCTGGAATCGGCGTCCTTTCCGCGGGGCCGTATACAAAACTTTTAAATCCCCCTGGGAAGACCGGCAGGGCCGCTGGGAAGGGTGCTTTCAAGACGGGCGGGGGGGGCCTACACAGCCGCGCCGAAGCCGCACTGTCCCTGCCGCCGCCCTCCCGCGCTATACCCCGGCCCGCCGCCGGTCTTCCGTCAATCTTTCGCCCCGCCCAACCATTGTTTCCCCCCGGACCGGCAGAGGCCGCGAATCTGCACAAAAATTCGGGCAAAACTCAAGCATCCCCGCGGATCCGCGCCCCTTATAGGGTATGGAACAAACAGAAAACCTCCGGGCCGCGGAAACGCCCGGACCGGATTTTTCCGGCGATTTCCTGGGGGACAAGGTCAAGGAACTCTTCGGCCTCCCCTACCTTTTTCCCTACCAGCGGCTGGTGATCAGCAATATCCTTGAGGCCTCCCAGACCCTCGCGCTGCCGGGGGACGACCGGGATACGGCGGGAAACCAGATCGTCATCCTCCCTACCGGGGCGGGAAAGTCCCTTTGCTTTCAGCTTCCCGCCATGCTCCTCCCCGGCCCCACCCTGGTACTCTATCCCATCCTTTCCCTCATGGCGGATCTGGAGCGGCGGCTCCGGGATCGGGGTTTTGATCCGGTCCTCCTGCGGGGGGGCCAAAGCGATGAGGAACGGCGGGGAATCTGGGAAAAACTCGGATCCGGGAAAAGCCGTTTCATCATTGCCAACCCGGAAGTGTTGCTCAGTCCCAAGGTTATGGACAGGCTCGGAAGCCTCGGCATCGCCCATGTGGTGATCGACGAGGCCCACTGCGTCAGCGAATGGGGGGAAAGTTTTCGGCCCAGCTACCTGAGGATTGGGGAAATTATCCGCGCCTGCGGATCCGGCCCCGCCCGGGAATCCGGCGAAGGGCCCCGCCGGCCCCTGGTCACGGCCTTTACCGCCACCGCCAGCGCGCCGGTGTTGGAAAAGATAGAATCCTACATTTTCGAGGACCGGGGGGCCCACCGGATCATCGGCAACCCGGACCGAAGCAACATCCGTTACGCAGCCCAGGGCTGCATCGTCCGGGATCTGGCGGTGCGGGACCTTATCGCCCGGAACGAGCTTCCGGCCATCGTGTTTTGCTCAACCCGGGGGGGCGCGGAAAGGCTGGCCCGGTACCTGGCCGCCGGTTTCGCGGAATCGGAACTGGGAAGCCAGATCCGTTTTTACCACGCCGGGCTTTCCCGGGAAGAAAAGACCGCGGTGGAAACATGGTTCTTTTCCAACCCCCGGGCGGTGCTGACCGCGACCTGCGCCTATGGCATGGGAGTAGATAAAGCGGACATCCGCACCGTGATTCACCGGGACTGCCCCCCTTCCGTGGAGGCCTACTTGCAGGAATCCGGCCGGGCCGGGCGGGACGGAAAACTCTCCCGGGCCTACCTCCTTTGGGGGCCCGCGGACAAGGGGCAGCTAAGGCGGGCCAGGGACGAAAAGGCGGTTAAACGAATCAGGGATCTTCTGGACTACGCCGACGACACCGGCGCCTGCCGGAGGGAAAAGCTGCTCGCCCTGCTGGACTACCAGGGAAGCGGGGAAAGCCCGCCGGAAAACTGCTGCGATGTCTGTGAAGGCGAGGCCCGGAGGGAACTGCGGGAAGAAGAAAGCCTTCTCCAATTCTTCCGGCGGCACCCCCGCTCCTACACCCCGGAGGAGGCGGCGGAGCTTTTGGGGCGGGCGGAGCAGTTCCGCTGGTCCGCAGGAGAAGCGAAGACGGCGCTGCAAGAGTTGATTAAGCTGGGAACCCTCCGGGTCCTGAAGGGCTTTCCCTGGCAAGGACGGATAAGCCCCCCTCCCCTATTCCTCCGTAAGCCCCAAATCGTCGCTCTCCGTCGTTTCCAGATCCGGTTCCCCCGTAAGGGCGGCCTTGCGCTTCTTGCCGGGCAGCGTCCGGGCCATGGTGTGCGGACGCTTGCGCCCCCGGGCGGCGTG
>JAIRSD010000142.1 GCA_031255615.1 Treponema sp.
TCCGGTCCGGCGGAAAGCGAGGCCCCATGATAGCGTTCCTGCACACGGCGATTCAGATGGGAACCCACATCCTCTTTGCGGTGCTGGGGGGAATCCTCTGTGAACGAATCGGCAACATGAACCTGGGTATCGAGGGGATGATGCTCCTGGGGGCCTCGGTGGGTTTTTCCGCGGCCCTTTCCAGCGGCAGCCCCCTGGCGGCGATCCTGGCCGCCGGAACCGCCGGGGCGGCGGGGGCCCTTATCTACGGGATCATCACCGTGGGCCTCCGGGGGAACCAGGTGGTTACCGGCCTTATCCTTACGATCTTCGGAACCGGGGTTTCCGGCTTTTTGGGGAAGGACCTTGCCGGCAAGGCCCTGCCGGAATCCGTCGCCCAGGCCTTCGCTCCTTTCAAAGTTCCCCTGCTGCACCGGATCCCTTTCCTGGGGGAGATCTTCTTTGACCACAGCCCCTATGTCCTGGCGGGGATGGTTCTGGCGGTCCTCCTGTATTGCTATTTTTCTTTTACCCGCCTGGGGCTTAACGCCAGGGCCGTGGGGGAGAACCCCTCGGTGGCCGACGCCTCGGGGATTCCCGTCATCCTCTATAAGTATGTCCACATTGTAGCGGGGGGCTTTCTCTGCGGCCTGGGGGGGGCCTATCTTTCGCTGGTATTTGTCCCCCGCTGGCAGGAGAACATCACCGCCGGGGCGGGCTGGATAGCGGTGGCCCTGATCATCTTTAGCACCTGGAATCCCCTGCGGGCGGTTTTCGCGGCCTACCTGTTCGGCGCTCTGAAGGGGGTCGGCTTCAAATTTCAGGGCATGGAGATTGGGTTTTCCGGTTTTAAAATCACCGCGTCCCCGCAGATTCTTGACATGCTGCCCTATTTGGCGACCATTCTGGTTCTGGTTTTCATCACCCGCCGGAAAGGGAAAAAGTACCAGAGCCCCGCCTCCCTGGGCCTCCCCTATTTCCGGGAAGAAGCCTGAGTTCCCACCTTAACGGATTCCCTGAAAACCAGTTGGCTTTGGAGCGCGGTCCCGGGGAGGGATTCTCCCCCGCCCCCCTGCCGCAGGCCCTTAAAGCCGGTCCGCCTTACTATTTTTTTGGCCTTCCCCGCATAGAAAAGATAAAAACTTTGCTATATCAGTAGAAATCAAAAAAATTGTCATCTTTCATTGCTTTATTCACAAACGCCATGATATATTGGGTGATAACCTTACAAAAATTTAGATTCGAGGGTTATTTTTTTTGAGGAGGATATATGAAAAGATCCCTTTGTTTTTTGACGCTGGCGGTATTGGCGGCAAGCCTCAACCTGTACGGCGCCGGATCCCGCCAGCCGAAGGACGCCGGAGGCCCGCAGGTGATCAGTTTCTGGTACAACAATACCGGGGATGAGGCAAAAGTGTATGAACAGGCTATCGCCGCCTATAACGGGTCCCAAAGCACCTACCGGGTAGAGGGCTTGAGCGTCAACGATCAGCAGAAGTTGATTGTCGCCATGTCCGGCAACGAAGCCCCGGATCTGGTGCAGGGTTCCAATTCCCAGCTCGTGTCTTATCAGGCCAACGGCCTGGTGGCCAGTTTTAAGCCCTTCATCGACCGGGAGAAATTTGATCTTGGCATCTATTCCGATAAGGCGGTGGAGGCCAATACCATTAACGGAGAGCTTTTCGCCCTGCCCCTGACCGGTTATACCATCCAGTTGTTCTACAACAAGGATCTCCTCAACGCCGCCGGTTTCTCCGAGCCCCCCGCGACCGTGGAAGAGATGTACGATATGGCGGTCGCCGCCACCAAGCTGGACAGTAATGGAAACATTGACATCCTGGGCTACCCTCTTTTCCCTTTGGCCTCGGCCCGGCAGGAACTGATCTACGCCTTCGGCGGCCGCTGGTGGTCTGAAGACGGGAAGAGTCTTACCCCCCAGGACGGGGGGATTATCGAAAGCCTTACCTACAACATGCGTTACCGGAACCTTTACGGGATAGACAGGGTCCAGGCCTTTGTAGCCACCGCCAATACGAACCGCTACACCGAAAAGGATATGTTTTTCGCGGGTAAACAGCTTTTCCGGCTGGACGGTTCCTGGCTGCCCACGATGATGAAGAATTTTAATTCCCCTGTTAATTACGGCATCACCCTTATTCCCGGCCCCAGGGCCCGCCCGGCGGTTCGGGGAACCAGCCGTTTCGAGACGAACTCCATCTTTATACCCGTTACCGCGGCCAGGAAAGACGGCGCCTGGGATTTTGCCAAATGGCTTACCGGCCCGGCGGGGGCGAAAATCATTGACCTGGGCACCGGCAATCTGCCGGCCCTTAAGTCCCTGTATACCGACCCGGATATTCTGTCCAAGCCGGGTTTCCCCGAATTTATCGAGGCCCTTAAACTGGAGAAGGGGATCCAGTACGCCCAGATTGCCGATCTTAACGAGTATATTTCCATGCTGAACGAGCATCTGGACTATGTGTACTCGGGGCAGCGGAGCCCCGCCGCGGCCATGGCGGATCTGGCGGAACGGGCCGGGAACCTGAAGTAAGCGGACGGCGTGATCCGGGGAGGAAGATATGAAAAATATGCGTTCATTGGAAGCCTGGCGGAATAACCGCAACGGTTTTTTATTCGCCCTTCCCTGGATCATCGGTTTTGTCTGTTTTAGCATCTATCCCCTGGCGGCGTCGCTGTACTACAGCTTTACGGTCTTTAATCCGGTAACTTCTCCCCGCTGGGTAGGGCTGGAGAATTACCGGGCCGTATGGAGCGATCCCCTGGTGTTCAAGAGCCTTACGAATACCCTGTTTATCGCCTTTGTTTCCACTCCCGTTAATTTGCTGGCTGCGCTGCTGCTGGGGGCGGTGGCGACAAAAAAAATTCCCCTCCGGGGGCTGGTGCGGACCCTGTTTTTCCTGCCCTCCATCATTCCGACCATCGCGGCGACCATGGTATGGATATGGATGTTTGATCCTACCTATGGGTATATCAATACGGTGCTGCGGTGGTTCGGGATTCAGGGTCCCGCCTGGCTTATGGATATGCGCTACACCAAGGCGGCCCTCCTTCTTATGGGGACCTGGTGCACCGGAACCGCCATGCTTATCTGCATGGCCGCCCTGGAAGAGGTGCCGGTAAGTTACTATGAATCGGCGGACATGGACGGGGTGGGGACCATCAGGAAATTTATTTATATTACCCTGCCTTCCATTGCCCATGTGCTGGTTTACCAGGCTATTCTGAATCTTATTAACGCCTTCCAGTATTTTCAGCAGGTCTACATCATCACCAACGCCAGTACCGGCGCCGGCGCCGGGGCGGGTTATGCCAGCGGGGGGCCGGGAAATTCTATTCTGATGTACCCCCTGTATATTTTTCACAACGCCTTTGTATACCTCAAAATGGGGAAGGCCTCGGCCATGGCATGGCTTCTTTTCATCGTGGTGGCCCTGCTCGCCCGGATCATGACCAAGGCCAGCAAGGGCGTTACCGCTAACGCGGGGGTGGAATGATGACAGCCCTTTTGCCGGGCGGGCCGCAAACAACAATCGCCCTAAAGTCCTTCCTGTTTTTTATCCTTGTTGCGGTGCTGGGGCTGATTTTCTTTTCCCCCTTTTTGATTATGATCACCACCGCCTTTAAGACCAACCAGGATGCCTTTACCCTGCCGGTCAGACTCTTCCCCCGGCGGGTGGTATTTGACAACTTTCCCAACGCCGTCGCCGCCATACCCTATTGGCGGTACATGCGGAACACCGCCTTTATCACCGTGCTTTCTATTATCGGGCAGCTTATCGTAAACCCCATGGCCGCCTATTCCCTGGCTAAAATACCCTGGAAGGGGAGCAAGATCATCTCGGGGCTGCTCATGGCCACCATGATGATCCCCTTTACCGTAACCATGATACCCCTCTACCGGATCTACTCACGGCTGCATCTTACCAATACCTATGTGCCCCTTATCCTGCCCATGTACTTTGGCAAGGCCTTTTATATCATCATGATGCGGCAGTTTTTTGCGGGCCTCCCCAATTCCCTGATGGAAGCCGCCCGTATAGACGGCGCCAATGAATTTCAGCGGTACCTGTTTATCGCCCTGCCCCTGTGCAAGCCGGTGCTGACCACCATCGGCATCTATTCCTTTATTGATGCCTGGAGCGATTACCTTGCCCCCCTTATCTACATCAGCAGGCCGGATAAACTTACCCTGTCCCTGGGGATGCAGCAGTTTTTAAGCCTCTATTCGGTGGACTGGGCCTTGCTCATGGCGGCGGCGCTGATTTTTGTAACCCCGGTGGTGCTTTTTTTCCTCTTTTTCCAGCGTTATTTTGTGCAGGGCATCTCTACCAGCGGATTAAAGGCCTAAGGGATTCGGCGGCCCTGTTCCCGGCCGGGATCCGCCGCCGGCCGCCCAAAACGGCGGGAGCAGCGAAGCCCGCCGGCAGGGAGGCCGGCTGTTCCGTTCCATGCCCTGAATTTTGGCGGGGAGCGGCAATTTGGAACTTCAAAAACGGCAGGGACGCCGTTTTTGAAGAGGCGGAAGCCGCGCCCGGCGCGGCTTCCGCCCGCGCAAGGGATAGAAGCGGAACAAAAACCCGCAGGGTTTTTGTTAGAGCGGATAGCCCGGTCCCCGCCGCAGGCGGGGATGCGCCCAACCCATACTCGATGCGGGGCATATTCTAAATTGAGATTTGCTGTACCGCCCCGGTTTGACATTCCAGTTGCTTCAAGTTATGGTTTTCTTCTAATGAATAAGACCTTGCTTATTACCGGAGCTCTGGTGGCGGCGCCGGAAGGAGAGGCGGTTCGAGACGTCCTGGTGGAAGGGGAACTCATACGCCGTGTGGGGCCGGTCCGGGGGTCCGACGGGGAAGCCGATCCGCGCGGGGGGGACGCCCATGCCATCGGCCCGATCCGGCCTGACTGGGAGGTGATCGACGGAAGGGGGAAGGTTCTTATCCCCGGCGGCGTTGACGCCCATACCCATATCTGCCTGGACACGGGCAGCGCCGTTGTGAGCGACGATTTCTACAGCGGCACCAGGGCCGCCGTTTGGGGGGGGACCACCACTCTTATCGACCATCCGGGTTTCGGGCCGCCGGGCTGCCCCCTGGACCACCAAATAAGGAAATACCACGATCTTGCCCGGGGCAAGGCGGTGATTGACTACGGCTTCCACGGGGTGGTTCAGCATGTGGACGACGGCGTTATCGCCGCCCTGGAGGATCTGGCCGAAGAAGGGATCACAAGCTGCAAGATCTATCTGACCTACGGTTTCAAGCTCAACGACGGGGAGGTCCTCAGGGTCCTGGAAAAGGCCGGGTCCGCGGGAATTTTGACCACCGTTCATCCGGAGAACGACGGGGCAATCGGCGTCCTGCGGGATCGTTTTATCGCGGAGGGGAAGGGGGCTCCCCGTTACCACGCCCTTTCCCGGCCGGCGGAATGCGAGGCGGAGGCGGTGAACCGGATGATTCTCCTGGCCCGGCTGGCTTCCGGCGCGCCCCTCTACATTGTCCATTTGTCGAGCGCCCTGGCCCTGGAATTTCTGCGGCAGGGGCGAATACGGGGGCAGAAGGACCTCTACGCGGAGACCTGCCCCCAGTACCTTTTCCTTGACGACAGCCGCTACGATTTACCCGACGGCCTTAAATACGTCATCTCTCCTCCCTTGAGGACGAAGGCAGACAACGAGATTCTGTGGCGGGCCCTGGCCGCCGATATTGATACGGCCGCCACCGATCACTGCGCCTTCCTTTTTGAAAGCCAAAAGATTCTGGGGAAGGACGATTTTACCAAATGCCCCAACGGGGCGCCGGGCATTGAGGAACGGATCCCCCTCCTCTTTTCCGAGGGGGTGGGGAAGGGGAGAATATCCCTGCGCCGCTTTGTCGAACTCTGTTCCACCAATCCGGCAAAGCTCTTCGGCCTGTATCCCCGCAAGGGGGTCATCCGGGAGGGTTCGGACGCGGACCTGGTTCTTATGGATCCGGCAAAAAAATGGACCATCCGCCGGGAGGGAATCCACGGGAACGCGGATTATTCCCCCTACGAAGGAATGGAATTGCGGGGCGCGGTCGATACGGTGATCGCCAGGGGGACGGTGCTGCTGCGGAACGGGGTCTTTAACGCCGAAGCCGGGCGGGGGCGTTTCCTTCGGCGGGGGCGCTTCGATTCCGGCCTGGGGGCCGAAGTCCGAACCGCCGCCGCCCCGCCCGATATGGGGGAGGACGGTCGTGCTTAAAACGGGCCGCCTGCACCACGGCGGGATCATGGTCAATTACCGCTGCAACGCCGCCTGCCGGCACTGTTTGTACGCCTGTTCCCCCACCAGGGGAGAGGGCTACATCAGCGGGGAAACCATGGAGGAGATCTGCGGCCTCCTCCGCCGGGGCGGCATCGGATCGGTGCATATCGGGGGAGGGGAGCCCTTCCTGAATTTCGAGGGCCTCCTGACGGCGGTCGGGGCGCTGGGAAAGGCGGGTATAGAGCTGGATTATGTGGAGACCAACGGCTTTTGGGCGGGGAACAAGGAAGCCCCCGGCATGCTCCGCCGCCTCATCGCCGCGGGGGTGCGGTCCCTCTGCATTTCCCTGGATCCCTTCCACGCGGAGTACGTTCCCTACGGCCTCCCCGTTAAGCTGGCCGGGCTCTGCGAAAAGGCGGGGATGGGCTATTTCCTGTGGAAACAGCAGTTCCTCCACTCCCTCGGGGGGCTGGAGAGTACCTCGGCCCATACCCGGCAGGATCTGGAGCGGCGTCTGAAAAAGGGCTACATCAACAGCACCGCCCATGCCTACGGGATCCGCTTCGGGGGCAGGGCGGTAAACATCGAGGAGGAGTACGGTTCCCCCCGGAACGCGAAGGAGCTCATTGATTCCACGGGGGGCCCCTGCCGGGAACTCCTGAGCACCGGCCATTTCCACGTGGATCAGGACGGCTATTTTATTCCCCCCGGCTGTACGGGCTTAAGGGTGCCCCTGGCGGAGGCGGTGGAAGGCCTCCCCGCGGGAAAGTACCCCCTCTTTGAGGCCCTCTACGAAGGAGGCGTCGCGGCGCTCCTCAATTTCGCCGCCGCCCAGGGCTTTGTCCCCGCCGGATCCTATCCTTCCCGCTGCAATTTCTGCTTTCATATCCGCGCCTTTCTCTCCTGCAAAGGCCTGGCCGAAATTGACAACAATCATTACGAAGAATCGCTAAAATACTATTCCCGCCCCTAAACGCGGAAGGCCCGGACGGCCTGGTTTGGGGCCGGGACTAAACCGGGACAGCAATGCCAGGCGGGGACACGCCGCATATCAAGAGCAGTTTGGGCGCATTTTTTTGCTCCGCAAAAAAACCGGGCTATCCGCTCTAACAAAAACCCTGCGGGTTTTTATTCCGCTCCTATCCCTTGCGCGGGCGCGAAAGCCGCGGTGCGGCTTTCGCCTTCGCTGTTTCCTGCCCTTCCTGGCTTGCCTCAGGGGCGGCGTCGCATACGCCGAGGCATTTCATGCCTCGGCATTCTGTCGCCGGCAGAATGCCGCCGGATTCCCTCCCCCAGGCAGACCGGGCTAAACCGGGAACCGCCGCCGTTGACCCCTCCGGTGAAATGATATAGCTTTAACCGGCTGGGAGGATAAGTGAAAACCACCATCGTGATTATCGACGGTATGGGCGGAGGCATCGGCGTGCAGCTCATCACCAGACTAAAGGAGATCTGGGCCAAAGAGGACAACGGGGGGGATCGGGAAATAATCGCCCTGGGGGCAAACGCGGTAGCCGCCGAACGGATGGTCAAGGCCGGGGCGGACCGGGGGGCCAGCGGCGAAAACGCCTTTCTGGTTTCCGTTTCCCTGGGGGACTATATCATGGGGCCCGTCGGCATCGTGGTGGGAAACAGCATGATGGGGGAAATAAGCCCCGCCATGGCCCAGGCGATTCTGGGAGCCCCGGGGGAGCGGATCCTTCTTCCCCTCCAGCAGGAACATTTTTATATCGCCGGTCTTGAACAAATGCCCCTGGCCCGGATAATCGACCGGGCGCTGGATCTCCTGGCAGAACGGATCAAACAACGGGAGGCATCATGAAATCGCTGCACTTCGACTGTTTTGCCGGTATATCCGGCGATATGACCCTGGGAGCCCTGGTCGATCTGGGGGTGGATCCCGATCTGCTCCGGGGGGAGCTGAAAAAGTTGGGGCTGGAAGGCTGGAAGCTGGATTTTGTCCGGGATCAGCGGAACGGGATCACCGGAACCCATGCCGTCGTGGAACTGGAGGGGACCGTGGATCATATCGCCCAGGACGATGATCCGCCCCGCCATGAACACACCCATAGCCATGAACACACCCATGAACACACCCATAACCATGAACATACCCATAATCATGAGGCTGCCCACGAACATCCCCACGAGCACAACCATGGGGCCGGCCACGAACACAGCCATGAACACGCACACAACCACGAACATAGCCATGCTCATTCCCATGAACATGAGCACAGGCATCATGCCCACAATTCCTGGAAGGAGATACGGGGAATCATCGAGGGGGCGGCCCTCAGCGAAGGGGCCAAAGGCCGGGCCCTGGACATATTCTCCCGTATTGCCCGGGCGGAGGCCCAGGTCCACGGAACCCCGGTGGACGATGTGGCCTTTCATGAGGTGGGGGCCCTGGATTCGATTATTGACGTGGTTGGTGCGGCAATCTGCCTGGACATCCTTAAACCCGAACAGGTTACCTGTTCCGAAATTGAATTGGGGGGAGGCACGGTAAAATGCGCCCACGGAATCCTTCCGGTCCCCGCCCCGGCGACGGAACTCCTGGTCCAGGGACTCCCCGTAAGGACCGGAGGATTTAACAAGGAGATGACCACCCCCACGGGGGCGGCGATCCTTGCCGCCGCGGTGGACCGGTTCATCACCGGCCCCTCCGCCTTTCGGCAGCTTAAAACCGGCGTAGGAATCGGGACCCGGAAAATGGACAAGCCCAATGTGCTGCGGGTTTCCTGGCGGGAGGAATCCGCCCCGCCGTCTGGGATTCCCCGCTCCGGGGAAGGCCGCTGGATAAACGAAACCCTAACCCTTCTGGAAAGCAATATTGACGATATGACCGCCGAGGCCCTGGGTTTCCTCATGGAACGGCTCTTTGAAGCCGGGGCCCTGGATGTAACGTTCAGCCCCCTTACCATGAAGAAGTCCCGGCCGGGGACCCTGGTTTCGGTTCTGGGCCGGAATGAAAAACTGGAGGCCCTGCGGGAATGTTTCTTCCGCCACTCCACCACCATCGGATTCCGGGAAAGCGCGGTGGACCGGGTTTCCCTTGAACGCCGGGAAGAAGAATTTGCCGGGGACTTCGGCAAAGCCCGGGCCAAGACCGTGTACTTGGACGGGGCCGCCGCAAGGACCAAGATCGAATTCGAGGATCGGGCGCGTTTGGCCCGGGACCGGGGAATCTCCCTGGAGGAAGCGGAGGCCCTGATCCGCTCCGGCGCTCCAGATTGGCCGGAGAACCGCCGATAGATCTTTTTTAAGGCCGGTGGATCGTTTTTTAGCGGCCCCTTTTCGGATCGCGGGTTTGCCGTTTTTAAGCGGGTCTTGTTCGGAAACCGAAGTTTTCCCGGACAGCCTGAATATGCGTTGACGTTAGATGTAAACTATGGTCGGCGGAGGGAAGAAATTGGACGATTCGGCGACGGCAAAGACGGCGGACGGATCCCGCGAGGACGAGGTTTCCCCGGAAAAACCCGCTTCCTATACGATCAAGCAGGTTTCGGAGAAAAGCTCCCTGCCGCCCCATGTGCTGCGGTACTATGAAAACGAGGGGCTCCTTCCCGGAGTCGCCCGCAGCCGCAGCGGGATCCGCCGTTATTCGGAGAGCGATCTTGAATGGCTGGCCCTTGTCTGCTGCCTTAAAAATACGGGAATGTCCATTAAACAGATAAAAAATTTTGTCGAACTCAGCGTGAAGGGCGAGGAAACCCTTAAAGAACGCTGCGAACTGCTGCGGGAACATAAACGGCATGTGGAAGCCCAGATCGCGGAGATGCGGAAACATCTGGAAAAGGTAACCTGGAAGATTGAGCATTTTACCAATCAATATGAAAGATACGCGGGAACCCGGTAACATGGAACTCTCCATCATCGGCTACGATCCCGCGGGGGCCTGGATCAAAAAAGAAGAGACCGTGGAGGCGTTGCTGCGGCATAAAAACCCGGCGGGCCTTACCTGGATCAACATGGACGGATTGGACAGGGCCGCCGAGATAAACCGTTTGGCGGAGGTTTTCCTCATCCATCCCTTGACGGTGGAGGATATTCTGGATGTCGAACACCGCCCCAAGGTAGAAGAATTTGACGAGTACCTCTTTATCCTCCTGAAATCCGTGGGGCCCGAATGGGGGAACCGGGAAGGGGAGGTGGATTTCGAGCAGATCGCCCTGGTGGTGACCGAGAACACGGTGATTAGTTTTCAGGAAAAGCCGGGCGATTATTTTGACGGAATCCGGAAGCGGATTTTGAACAACGCCGGCAGGATTCGCCGCATGGGGGCCATGTACCTTGCCTGGGCGAT
>JAIRSD010000144.1 GCA_031255615.1 Treponema sp.
GTCTGGGAACCCGTGCTCCTGCTGCATCCCGCCATTAAAAGCCCGGCGGCCAGAAGGGCCAGGGGAGCATAGAACTTCTTACATTTCATCTTCCCGCTCCTTGAAAAGTATTCGATGAGGCAAACCGCCCCATGGCAGATCCTGTATATCTTAATCCGGGTATCTTGTCAATAAAAACATTATATATCATAATTTATGATTTATAAATCATCCGCCAGGGAGTCTTCCGCCCGGAGGCCCCAGATGCAGAGGCCTTCTTCGCTCATCAGGGTAAAGGCCCAGCGTTCCTGTCCCTGTGCGCCGGTTTGGCGGAAAACGACGCCGTCGTAGGACTCGCCGTCCAGGGTAAGTTCCATACGAAAGTCATCGTACAGGCGGTAGCTTCCCTGGCGGGAACCGGAGATCGCCCCTGATTCAAGGCGCAGGGAAAGGGGAGGCGGGCTCGCTGTGGCGGAGGACTCGCCGTGTTCGATAAGGAGGTAGTCCCCGCCGGGGAGGGCGGCGGCCTCCAGGACTTCGCCCCCGTAGCGCAGGGGCGAAACCACGGGCCAGCCGAAACGGTTAAGGGTGAAACGCCGGACATTCATGGTGAACCAGTAGTCCGGCAGGGCGTAGCTGCGGACGTGGTGAAGGATAAACCGGTCTTCCCCGTCGATAAGGACGCTGTTGTGTCCGGGGGCCTTGTGGCCGCCGGAATCAGGATCGAAGCGGAATCCCCCCATCAGCTTTACCCCGACCTTCCCCGCCCCGGCCAGGGTCGGGCTGTTCATGTCCCGGCCCCGGGCGTCCAGGTAGGGGCCTTCTATCCGCCGGGAACGGGCCACCCTGATATTGTAGTTCCGGGACAGGGACCCGTATGAGGCGAAGAGGTAGTAATACCCGGTCTCCGGGAAATAGATGATGACCGAGCCTTCCACGGCGGCGTGATTCCCCCCGGCGATTTTGACTGGTTCCCCTTCTTTAAGGAATCCGCTTTTCTTGTCAAGCTCCGCCAGGTAGAGGCCTCCGAAAAAGGAACCGTAGGCCAGGTAAAGGCGGCCCTCCTCTGAATACACCAGCGCGGGATCAATGGCGTTAGGACCGGCGGAATTGGCGGCGCTTTGCACAACCATGCCCCGGTAGGTATAGGGGCCTTCTATTTTTTTCGATTCCGCCAGGAAGATGCAGGACCGCCGGGATCCGAAGGTGGAGGCGGACCCGTAGAGCCGGTAGGTTCCGTTGATTTTTATGATGTCCGGGGCCCAAAGCCCCTCCTTGTTTTGCGGATTAAGCCCCGCGTAGGCGATAAGTTCCGCGGCGTCCTTTTCAAAGTCCCGAAAGGCGGTTCCCCGGTATTCCCAGGTAATAAGATCCTTTGAGCGGCGGATCTGTATCCCCAGGCCGTGGATATTCCCCAGGGAGGCGTCGGTGGAAAAAACGTAGTAGTAAGCGCCGTCCCTGATAACCGAGGGATCGTGGACGTTGAGTTCCCCCCAAAGGGAGGGGTTTTCCATAATCGTCCGGTCCCCCAGCGGCCGGAAGCCCGAATAGGGGAGCATTTTTTCCTCCTTTCCCGGCCCGGTGCAGGCGCAGCAGAACAGGAATACCAGCGGCGCGGCGGCGGCAACAAGTTCTTTTACGGAACAAAACCGCGCCGCTGGTCTGCGATTCTGCGGGGTTTTAGGGGTGGAACCCCTGACAGAGGGGAGTGGGGCGCAACGGTGCTTTGCGAAGTGCGCCCCAGGGGGGAGGCTTCCCCCCCTTATATCAATATTACTGCTGTCCACATACTATTCCTTTACGCTGGAAAACATTACCGACTCGATAATCCACTTCTGGAAGATGCCGTAGATGATCAGCACCGGGGCCAAAAGCACCAGAGAACCCGCCATCATCCGGGGGACGTGGGTATTAACGGTATACTGGGCGTTGAACTGGGCGATAAGCACGGTGACGGGCGCCCATACCTGGTTCCGTATGAAGATGGTGGGGCCCAGGTAATCGTTCCAGGCGCCGATAAACCAGAGTACGCCGTGGGCGGCCAGGGCGGGGCCCACCAGATGCAGGATGATCCGGCTGTATATCTGGAAATAATTGCAGCCGTCTATTTTTGCCGCCTCGATTACCGAATCGGGGACGCTGGACATATACTGCTTGATAAAAAATATCATCAGTACGTTTCCCGTCAGCTTGGGCAGTATCAGGGGCCAGGGGGTGGTGAGGAGCCGCAGCTTATTGAAGAGCACAAACTGGGGAATCATGATCGAGGGAAAGGGAATCATGATCATGGACAGGAGGATAAGGAAAACGGCGTTTCTGCCCCGGAAGCGGATCTTCGCCAGGGCGAAGGCCGCCGCCACGGACACCAGCGATCCCACCGCCACCGGGGGAACCGCGTACAGGATGGTATTGAGGAAGCCCCGGAGCAGGGGAATCTCCTGCCATATTTGAGTATAGCTGGAAAAATCCCAGGTCTGGGGCAGAAGCCCTCCCAGGTAAATGTGCATCTTCGGCTTCAACGAAGTAAAGATCATCCAGATGAAGGGGTAAAGCATGATGACCGAGCAAAAGGCCAGAAAAACGAATATAAGCGCATCGGCGGCGAATTTAAGCTTTTTCATTCTTGTTCCCCCAGCCGTTAACGGTGATCTGAACCGCCGTCAGAATAAACACGATGATCCCCAGCACAATCGCCACCGCGGAACCGTAGCCTGCCCGGGAATTGCGGAAGGTGTGATCGTAAAGGTGGATCACCGTGCTAAAGGTACTGTTCCCCGGTCCGTTGCCGACAAACATAAGCCGTGGTTCCACATAGATTTGGGCGCCGCCGATTACCCCGGTGACCAGCATATAGAAGGTTACCGGCATAAGCAGGGGCAGGGTTATGTGAAAAAAGGTGTAGACCGCCCCGGCCCCGTCGATGCGGGCGGCTTCGTAATAGACGGGGGAAATCCCCTGCATCCCCGCGATGTACAGAATGATGGTCCCCCCCAAACCCTTCCAGACCGCCAGGATGATGATGACCCACTTGGTGTAGTGGGGGTCCATAAGCCAGCGGGGAGGATTCTTTACCCCAATCGTGGAAAGGAAGCCGTTTATCACCCCGCCGTCGGTCATAAAGAGATACTGGAAGATAAAACTTACCGCCACCGTACTGGTGATTACCGGCACGTAATAGATCACCCGGAACAGGTTTTCCCAGGCCGTACCCCGGTTCATCAGGGAGGCGAAAAACAGGGCAAGGATGATGCCGATAGGAATGCCGATCATGTAGAAGAAGGTGTTGGACAGGCTTTTCCAAAACAGCTTGCTGCTAAACATATCAACGTAGTTCTTAAGCCCCACAAATTTCGCGCTCAAGATAGGCTGCCCCAGGGGCCAGGAAGTAAGACTGGC
>JAIRSD010000093.1 GCA_031255615.1 Treponema sp.
TTTCGAGGTCCCGAAGAATAAGGGCCTTGGCTTCCTCGGCGCTTAAGCCCGAAATCCGCTCAAGTTCGGCCCGGTACCTCTCTTCTTCCCTGGAAAGGGCCTCCTCCCTTTCCTCAAAGACCTTTTCCTTGTCCGCAAGGCTCTGTTCCGTCCGCTCAATTTGGGCGGTTTTTCTATCTATGGTCTCTTCTTTTTGTAAAACGCGGCGTTCATACCGCTGCAGTTCGGCCCTGCGTTCCCGAGTCTCCCTCTCCTGCTGGTTTCGATCACGGATAATCTGTTCTTTCGCCTCAAGAAGAATCTCCTTCTTCCGGGCCTCAGCATCCTTTATCGCATCCTGTTTTATACGTTCGGCGCGCTGCTCCGATGCCGTAAGTTGAAATCTGGCATACAGCCATCTTATGATCCAGCCCAAGAATAACCCAGTAAGAGGGAGGATTATCCAAAAAATCCACGCCATGGCGTTACCCCTTACCGATTTCTATAAAAAATCAAAAAATAGTAACATAAACCGGCGGGACCTGTCAACCGATTGGCGGGAACCCGAGATTCCCGGCGGTTTTCCGCCGATCCCCGGGGCCTTAACCGCCAAATTTGCGGGAAGCGTTGATCAGGGCCCCAAGAACCGCCGCATGGGAGGCAAAAATTCTCAGCCAGGGGAGGAAGGCGAAGTTCCGGGTGTCCCGGAAGGCGTATATCACGTCGGAAAGAACGATAAAGGCCAGCCAGACCGCCATAAACAGCAGAATGACGACATGCACGACCCGGATTCTGAATCCAAAAAGCTCAAGAAGCAAAAAAAGGCCCCCCGCGACGGCGAGGACCGAAAAAAGGATGATAAGGGTTCTGGAAAGATCCCCGGTTCCGAAGATCCGCACCAGGGTATCGACAATCTCATTCCCCGTCGCCCTGCCCGCGGCAAGCCTGATCCGCTGCCACAGCCCCTGTTCGCCAAGACCGAGAATTCCGTCCGCCAGCAGGTACAAAGCCGCGGCGGCATGGATAATATAAACGCCCAGACTCCGTCTCATAGCACCCCGCCTTTATTCGCAAGGGAAATCCGCGTTGTTCGCACGGCTTGTTCAATAACCAGCCGGGTTATAGAACAAGTCCAATTTCCTTACAGAACGAACCCCGTTGATAACCTCACGCTTACAGGTATGATAAATATCTATCAATATCATCGACATCTTTCAAACGCCGCCAGACCCAATTTAGAAAATTATGGGCCGAATGTCGAATACCGGCGGCGGGAGGGGTCATCCCCGCCGGACGGCCCGGGGCAAGGGGAAGACTCCCTTCCCCGATGAAGATATGATTATCCGATGGCTTACATCTCACACGATCTTTCCCGGGGAAATGTACTTTCCCAGCTAGTGCGTTTCGCCCTTCCCTTTTTGGCGTCGAATATCGTCCAGTCTCTGTACAATGTGGCGGACATGCTGATTGTGGGGAACTTCGCGGGGACTGAAAGTATGTCCGGGGTGAATATCGGCGGACAGGTTACGTTTATCCTGACCAATACGGTCATTGGGCTGTGTATAGGGGCCACGGTCCTTATCGGCCAATACCTGGGGGCGGGAAACAAGGCGGCCCTGGCGCGCTGCACGGCGACGATTATCACCCTGCTGGTGATCATGGCGGCGGTTATTACCTGCGGCATGTTGATCTTTAAGGGGGCGGTGCTGCGCCTGATCCGCACGCCGGCGGAGTCTTATATGGAAAGCGACCGCTACCTGACGGTAACGGTAACGGGGGTGATCTTCATCTTTGCCTACAACGCCTTTGCGGGAATTCTGCGGGGGATGGGGAATTCCAGGCAGCCCTTTTACTTTGTCCTGGCCGCCTGCGTCACCAACATCGTGCTGGACCTGATCTTCGTGGCCCTGTTCCACTGGGACGCCTTTGGAGCGGCCCTGGCCACGGTGATTTCCCAGGCCCTCTGCGTGGTGCTTTGCGTGATTTACATGGTGCGGAACGAGTTCCAGTTCGACTTTAAGCCCCGGTCCTTCCGGATTTACCGGGACCAACTGGTCCTGATCTTCAAGGTCGGCCTGCCCACCTGCATTCAGAACAGCGTGACCAGCGTTTCCTTTTTGTTTATCACCACAATAGTAAACATTGTGGGCGGGGTAAGCGCCTCCGCCGCGGTGGGGGCCTTCGGCAAATTCAACAGTTTCGCCTTTATGCCCACCATGGCCATGAGCGCCTCCGTCTCCGCCATGAGCGCCCAGAATTTCGGGGCGGGCCGGGTAGACCGGGCGGCGCGGGCCTGCCGGATTGGAATCGTATTTTCCGTGGTTATCACCTGGGCCTTTTTCGTGCTGGTCATGCTGTTCCCCGAGGGGATCCTGCGGCTCTTTGGGGACGACCCCCGGATGCTCCGGGACGGGGTGGCCTACGCCCGGTCCTTCGCCTGGGATCTTCTGATTATTCCCTTCGTATTCTGCATCAACGGGTTCCTCATCGGCGGGGGGCACACCTTTTTTACCATGGTGAACAGCCTGCTCTCCTCCGTGATCCTGCGGGTGCCGGTATGCTACGTCTTCGGCATCACCCTGGGCTGGGGTCTGAAGGGGGTCGGATTGGGGGCGCCGGCGGCCAGCGCGGGGGTGCTGCTGGTAATCATCGCGTACCTTTTTACCGGCAGGTGGAAGCATAACGCGATCCGGCACGCATAGTACCTTGATTACACTAAATCACCGGGTAGGCGAAAGAACCGGGAACAGGAATGTTAACCGCGAAGGCGCACCAAGGCGAGCTACGGCTCGCCAGGAACACGAAGGAATGAAAAAAAGCCTCCAATCCCCGCCCTTAGCGGTCAATTTTTTTTAATCCGCATGTCCTGTTTTTTAGCCTATCAGCGCTTGTAAGGTCGAAGGATCCGGGGGGCCGGAGTTTCGCGGCGGGCCGCGGAACTCCACACTGGGGGCAGCCTGCCCGCGTTTGCGCGGAGCGCAAACAGAAGGCGAAGGCCGGAGGCCTTCGCCCGCGCAAGGGATAGGAGGGGTGCGGAGCAGCCACGCCGCAGGCGGGGCCGGAGCGAAGCGGAGCCCCGGATAGCCCGGTCCCCGGCGCCCCGCGCCGGGGATGCGCCCAGCATTAAACGATGATGAATACGCCTGCGCCTTTACGATGGACTTCGGGGCCTCGTCCTCTGGTCCCGCGGAGGGGGGAAGAATTCTCTCCCTGGGTCCGCTATGATGCTGCACAGCATGGGTGATATGAAGCTCGGCGGCGACGCCAATAACCTGACCAGCGGCGGAATCATAAAAAAACTTCTCGTGCTGGCGGCGCCGATTGTGGCCAGCAATCTGATGCAGATGCTTTACAACCTGACGGATATGTTTTGGCTTGCCAAGCTGGGGCCCCACGCGGTGGCGGCTTCCGGGGCGGCGGGGATGTATATGTGGTTGTCCGTGGGTTTCCTTCTTATCGGGAGGATGGGTACGGAGATCGGGGTAAGCCAGTCTTTGGGCAGGGGGGACGGGAAGGCGGCCCGGGGCTATTCCCAAAATTCCATGGTGATTGCCCTGGTGGTGGGGCTGGTTTACGGCGCTTTTTTGCTGATCTTCCGGGATTCCTGTATCGGGTTCTTTCGTTTTAAGGAGGAACAGGTTACCCGGGACGCGGTGGTGTATCTTTCGATTGTGGCCGCCTTTATGCCGCTGAATTTTGCCATGGCGGTGATCGGGGGCGCCTTTACCGCGGCGGGGGATTCCCGAACTCCCTTTATCGCCATGGGCATAGGCATTGTCGGCAATGTGATTCTGGATCCTCTTTTTATTCTGGTGCTGCATTGGGGGGTGGCGGGGGCGGCGCTGGCCACGGTTATTTCCCAGGTGTTGGTGTTGATCAGCGTGTTTGTGGGATACCTGGGTATGGGCATAAGGCCCTTTTCCGGTTTCCGGCTCTTCGGCCCCATAGAGGGGGAGAAGATCGCGCGGATCCTCCGGTGGTCCCTGCCGATTGCGCTGGAAAATATTTTTTTCTGCTTCCTTTCGATGGTTACCAGCCGGGTGGAGGCGGGGTTTGGGGCGGACGCCGTGGCGGTGAGCAGGGTTGGCTCCCAGGTGGAATCCCTGTCCTGGCTTATCGGGGCGGGTTTCGGTTCCGCCCTGGTGGTATTTATCGGACAAAACTATGGGGCCGGCAGGGAGGATCGGATCCGGGCGGTGATAAAACTTTCCGCCGTCATTATGGCGGGCTGGGGGCTCTTTGTTATGGCCTTTATCTGGTTTGCCGGTCCGGGGGTCTTCGCCCTGTTTTTTCCGAACCGGGAACTCCTGGGCCTGGGAACCTCGTACCTGCGGATCCTTACCTTCTGCCAGTTGGCGATGAACCTTGAGGCGGTCGGTTCCGGGGCCTTTAAGGGCAGGGGCAGAACCATACCCCCCTCGGTGGTGGTGATCAGCACCAACGCGCTGAAACCGGTGCTGGCCTGGGTCCTGTCCCGGACCAGCCTGGGGCTCCACGGGGTATGGATAGGGGTTGTTATTTCCGCCAACCTGCGGGGGATCTGGATGAATCTATGGTACGCGGCGGCAAGGCGGAAGATGAAAGCCGGGGCGCCCCTCCCCGGCCCCGCAGCCCCGCCGCCGGTCTAAGGCGCCGGGCCGGAGACGGCCTGGTTGAGGGCGTCTTCCACCGCCGCCAGGAATCCGGCGCTGGATTCGGTGGCGCCGCTGACCGCGTCCAGGTCGGCGCTCTGGTAGTCCAGGACCAGTTCTCGAAGTTCCGCCATGGCTTCCCCGCCGATGGTAGGGTCCTCGCGGTGGGAAACAATGTCAAGTTCCTGGATGAGGGTGGCGTTGAGCCGCAGCCGTACCCGGATTTCCCCTCCCCAGCCCTGGCCGATCCCCTCCCAAATTTCAATCCGGGAATCCGCTTTTTCCCGAAGGGCGGAACCGGCGCATCCAGCCGCCAAAACGCAGGCCAGCAGGGCCGCCGCCAGCAGCGGGGCGGTTCCGCCCGGGGCGGCGCGTGGAAACGGCTGGTCCTGGACGGAGGGGGGGCGGCGTTTTCCGCCGGTGAATGTTTTTGTGAACCTCATGGAGGCCTCCTTTGGCGCCGGGCGCGGCCCGGCGCCGGACTTTAAGGTTGTTTTTCCCGTGCGTATATAATGGGCGCGGCCCCGCAGGCTGATTCGATTTTTGGCGGTTTTTTTGGAGGGAGGGGGGGAATTTTTCCGGGCGGGAAAGGGTGTCCGCGGATTGCGCGGATGAGGCTGCATTGCCGGGCAAGCGGAATGAGGCCGGGAACGAGAATGTTGGCCGCGAAGGCGCAGCAAGGTACAGGATACCTCGCCCCAAGGGGCGAGGTATCCTGTATGCGTTGAATCATTTACGAGGTTCGTTCTATAGGGGCGGAGTAGAGACCCCATTGCGAATAACCCGGTGGGGTTATTGAACAAGTCTTGCGAAAAACGCGGGTTCCCCGGGGAAATCCATGTTTTTCTTCGTTTTTAAGCGGCTGGCTACTGTTTGATATATCTTCCGTTGAGCTTTTCTTCATACTCATTGCCGATAATGCCAGATATGGTTAAAACATTGCCGGCAATCGCGGCCTTGAAAGCGCCGCGCTCAAAAGTTACAGTAGTGCCATCATACGTTATTATTCTAGACAGCTTTACCATAGTTTCTCCTATCCCAAATTGGATCATTATACCATCAGCTTCTTGGATGAACGCCAATTTTTCGCCGCTGTCATTGTCTTTTACCCAAGTCCCAATCAGTTCGGGTGCTTTGTCGCCGCCGTCGTTATTACCGTTGCCGCCATTGCCGCCGCCGTTATTGTCTCCATTGGCGCCCTGCTTGGTAAATGTTCCGTTAAAGTTGATTAGCTCATTCAGAAGGCCAGATATAGTCAAGACATCGCCCTCAATCTTAGCGGTGAAAGTCGGGTAGTTTTTAAACTTTAAAGTAGTACCATCATACGATTCTATTCCATAAACGCCGGCGCTGCCAGGTGCGTCGATGCTGGCATAAGGTGCAGCCGTTATGCCTATGCGTCCTTCGTCTTCGAACACCCATTTGCAGCCCGTGTCGGCATCAACCCAGGTTCCAAGCAGTTTGGATAATTCGCCGCCGCGGCTGCCTCCATCATCACCGCCGCCACCGCCGCTATTGCCGTTGTCGCAACCCGCCAGAATCAATCCGAATGACAGCAGAAGGGCCAACATTCCCGACAAAAACTTGTTTCTTTTTTCCATAAAGAAACCCTCCTGGCGTTTTATGTATCGCCAAACATATTTTAAACTTCAATACAGAAGTTTAATTCAAAATTACAAAGTCAAGGCCGAACTTAAAATTACCGGGTTTAACTTTTGTTCCCTGTTTCAAGATTGATTTCATCTTTTTCTGTTGTTAAAGATGAAATCTCCCGATTTACAAAGTTGCATACCCTGAAAACCTTTTCCCCAATCCTTAGCAGGGTCTCCTTACCCTCTCTGTCCAACTCTTTAAAATTCTTACTCAAACGGTCAATTTTTATTTCCTTTTCGTTCATATCCATCCCCCTTCACGGATCCCCCAAAATCCCCAATGACAATGGGTTCTAATTAAGGAAAAGCCGCACAGGGCTTCAGGTTTTCCAAAGATAGACCATTTTTCCATAATATAGACCGTCTATCGTTCATGGTACACACCGATTACCATTCTGTCAATAAGGGTAAAACATAAAAACTGTCTGTTTTTTCATACGGTCTGGGGACTATAAGAATGTTGAGTAATTCCCCAAGGCCTGTTATTCTAGGGGTTAGGATATGGATGCTATAAACGGCAGGGTTAAAGAGGTTAGAACCGCCCTGGGGATTTCCCAACGGCAATTCGCAAAAAGGATATTTATAAGCCAAAGTTTTTATGGTGATTTAGAATTGGGGAAACAGGAGGTTAATGACAGAATAGCCCATTTAATAAGTTCACGGTTCAATGTTAATATTGAATGGTTAAAGTTTGGCATTGGAGAAACGTTTAGCTGTCCGCCGCCAAATATAAAACTTGAAAGATTGATTGAGATTTTTAATAATCTCGACGATCAATTACAGGATTATCTTTTGCTGCAGTCGGAGGTATTGTTAAAAATACAAAGAGAAAAAATTGATAAGAAAAATTAAAGTTTCTTCGTTTTATTCGCAGTGGGGTCTCATAGCCCGTCCTTCAGGGCGGTTAGAATTAGCAACGCCAACAAAAAATTGGTAGTAGACCCCACAGTTAAATAACTTCCTTACAGAACGAACCTCGTAAACAATTCAACGCTTACACAATACCTCGCCCTTTAGGGCAAGGAGCTTCATTGGACTTGTTCAATAACCCGGTTGGTTATTGAACAAGTCTTGCGAAAAACGTGGGTTTCCCGAGGAAACCCACGTTTTTCTTCGTCTTTAAGCGGTTATTGTCCAGAAACGAAAATTTCTGGGCAACCCTATTTTTTCCGTCCGCACATCCTGTTGTTTAGCCGGAGCAATGGACCTTGCTTTCCCCGCATCACCGGGCAGGCGGAACGACAGGGAACAAGAATGTTAACCGCGAAGGCGCACCGAGGCGCACTACGGATCGCCAGGCGAACTATGGCTCGCCAGGACACAAAGAATAAACGCTTCCTGCCGCCGCCCTTTGCGGGGCTTCTGGTGTTGGCGGAGTTTCGCGGGGGAGCGCGAAACTCCCCGCCCGCGGGGATGCCGGCGCGGGTAATTTCCCGGGGTTTTTGCGGGGCAAAAACCCCGGGCCGAAAATCCGCGGGGATGCGGATTTTCGGAAGGCGAAAACGGCAGGGACGCCGTTGCTTTAGGCCGGCAGGAGGCCGGCTGTTTCCAATATTGGAGTTGCTGTGCGGAGTGCAGCAACTCCGAAGGCGAAAAACGGCAAGGATGCCGTTTTTCGCCCGCGCAAGGGATAGAAGCGGAATTCCCCGGCCCCGGAGGGGGCGGGGAATTGGAGCGGATAGCCCGGTTTTTTGCGGCGGAGC
>JAIRSD010000162.1 GCA_031255615.1 Treponema sp.
GCCGTTTTCCGCCCGCGCAAGGGATAGAAGCGGAATAAAAACCCGCAGGGTTTTTGTTAGAGCGGATAGCCCGGTCCCGGACAGGCCGGAGGCCGGGCCGGGATGCGCCCGTCTTAAAAAGAAATTGCGGAGTACGGGCATTAACCTGGTATTTACATAGGAGAAATATGAATTGCCTTCGGAGGATGAAAGCAGTATATTTTGGGGGCTGTTCCCAAATTTCGATTTTTGGCGCAAACTAGATGCTAAGGTCGGCGGTTTCCCCGGGCGGGGTCTGGGGCCGTTGAAAAGATGAGTGTTTTAGTAAATAATAAAGGTTCCGAATCCGGCGGGCCGCGGGAGGGTTGGGCGGCGGATCCGGTTGACTACCAGAAAAACTGATCCGGAGGGGACCCATGGCAGACAGGAAGGTTTACGTCGATTACAACGCCACCACGCCTCTTAAGGCGGAAGTCAAGGCCGCCATGATCGAAGATTTTGAGATCTTTGGGAACGCTTCCAGCATGCACGGTTCCGGCCGGCTGGCCCACGCGCGGGTAGAGGAGGCCCGGGCTTCGGTGGCGCGGCTTCTGGGGGCCGGCGCGGGGGAGATTATCTTTACCTCCGGGGGCTCGGAATCGAACAACACGGTGTTCCAGACCGTCTTCTCCCTGGTCCGCGGCCCGGAGGGGGGGGCGGTCCAGGATTCGGATCGAAGTCCGGCCCGGAGGGAGATCGTTACCAGCGCCATCGAGCATCCCTGCGTGTTGAATTCGGCCTCCTACCTCAAGTCCCTGGGTTTTACGGTCCATTTTGTCCCCGTGGATGAGTACGGCAAGATCAAGATGGATGTCCTGCGGGGTCTGGTGGGGGAGAAGACCCTGCTGGTTTCGGTGATGATGGCCAACAACGAGATCGGCACCATCCAGGATCTCAAAGCCATCGCCGCCGCCGCCCGGCAGGCGGGGGCCTATATCCATACCGACGCGGTCCAGGCGGTGGGGAAGATCCCGGTGGACGTGAAGGACCTGGGGGTGGACTACCTTACCATGTCGGCCCACAAGATCTACGGCCCCAAGGGGGTGGGGGCCCTGTACGTCCGAAAGGGCTGCCCCCTGCTTCCCCTGATCCACGGGGGCCACCAGGAAGACGGCCTGCGGGCGGGGACCTACAACAACATGGGGATCCTGGGCTTCGGCAAGGCCGCGGAACTGGCGGCGGGGGAGCTGGAAGCCTACGGCCGCAAACTATCCGCCCTGCGGGAACGGCTGCGGGAGGGGCTCCTGGCCGGGGTGCCGGACATCAGGATCAACGGCCATCCCCGGGACGTGCTGCCCAACACCTTGAACGTGTCCTTCCCCGGGGCGGAGGGGGAATCCATCCTCCTTTCCATGGACATCATGGGGATAGAGGCGTCCACCGGCTCCGCCTGCGCCTCCGGAAGCCTGGAACCTTCCCACGTCCTGATGGCCACCGGCGTGGGGCCGGAGCTGGCCCACGGGTCCATCCGGTTCAGCCTCGGCTGGGGGACCGGCGAAGGGGACGTTGATTACATCATCGAGACCCTGCCCCCCATCATCGCCCGGCTGCGGGCCATGTCCACCATAAGCTCCCGCCCGGCGCGGGAGGCGGCAAGCCCCGGAACGGGCCGCGCCGATTCCCCCCAGGAGTAAACAATGACCGAATGGCTCTACTCGGACACCGTCAAGGACCACTTTACCAATCCCCGGAACGTGCTTTTCGACGACGAATCCTCGTTCCCCGCGGACGCCCGGGGCCAGACCGGCAACATCAAGTGCGGGGACCAGATGCTCATGCTGCTGCGGATCAGGGGCGACATCATCACCGACGTGCGCTGGAAAACCTACGGCTGCGCCAGCGCCATCGCCAGCACCAGCATGCTGTCGGAAACCATCAAGGGCATGAACATCCGGGACGCCTACAACATCCGCCCCGAGGACCTGGTGGAAAAACTGGGGGGCCTGCCGGACTACAAAATCCACTGTTCCGTCCTGGGGGACAAGGCCCTGCGCACCGCCATCGACGACTACCTGGAAAAGACCGGCCGGGCGGGGATGCTGAAAGAGGAGGCCGTCGAAATCTGCCGCTGCCTGGGGATAACCGACAAGGACATAGAAAAGGCCTACCACGCCGGGGCCCGCAACTGGGAGCAACTCCAGCAGGCCACCAAAATCGGCACCGTCTGCGGGGGCTGCAAGGAAAAGGCCCTGGAACTGCTCCACGAATTCACCCATATCTACGGGATGTAACGCGCCCGCGGGATACGGCGCGTCCATAGAAGGCGGCGTATCCGCCGGATACGGTGTATAGAGAGAATCTAAGGGGGGGGAAGCCTCCCCCCTCGCTCCGTAGTCCTCCCTCGCTCCGCTCAGTCCGGTCTACTCCGCTACCCCCCTCTACACCCGGCCTCCGGCCGGGTGTGTTCCGCCGCCCCCGGCCCCTTGACGGCAATCGGGCAAGGGCTTCCGGCGCGCGGGCCGGGGGAAGGTTTCCGTTTTCCTACGGTTCCCGCAGGGTGCGGGCGTCCAGTATCAAGGCCGAACCGTTGGGCCGCTGGGTAAAGATCAGGCCGTCCCGGAACAGCAGCGCCCCGAGGGGGTGGATCGGCCCGGCGGAACGGGCCTGCCGCTCAAGTTCGACATCGAAACGGCCCAGGTAGGCGTCCCCCTCCGCCACGGTAATGGCGTAGAGATCCGCCCCGTTAACCCACAGGGGGCTCTGGGGATGGATGTCGTCGTCCCCCTGGGCGCTCAACTCCAGAGTCCCGCTGTCCACTTCGATAAGCCTGATCGCCCCGCTCCCCCGGTCTTCCCCCGCTATGGCGATGAGCCTGCCGTTGATTTCACAGACGGTCCGGACGTTCACCGTGTTTATCGGGGAACGCCATAGCTCCGTTCCGTCCTGAGCGATGCGGACGAAACGCCCCAGGGAGGAATCCGGGCCGTTGAGCAGGAGGGCGACCATCCCTTCCGCCTCCCGGGGGCTTCCCTGATCGATAAGGACCTGTTGATCGGCGGCGATGCTTTCCCGTTCCTCCCGGGCCTCTTCCCGTTTCTGGTCGGCGAATTCCTCGTTCCGCTGGGCGTCTTCCCGTGTCTGGTCCACCGCCTCCTGCCGCCGGTCAAGTTCTTCCTCCCGCCGGTCAAGCTCCTCCGCTTCGGGGCCCGGCCCCGCCGAAGCCTGGTCCGCGGGAGGCTGCTCCGTCCCTTCTTCCCCGGTCTGGGACCGATCCGGGGCCGCCTGCCCCCCGCCTTCCTCAAGCAGCCGCCGGTCTTCCTCTAGCTGCCGCCGGTCCTCGTCTATCTGCCGCTGTTCCTCATCCGCCTCCCGCCGCTGTTCCTGGGCCAGTTGTTCCGCCTCCTCGGCCTCCCGCTCCTTAAGGTCCACCATATCCCGGCGCTGCTCAACCCCCCGATCCTCATCCTTTTGCAGTTCCTCTACGACCCTGCTGTCCGCCACAACGCTGGTATCCAGGGCGGAAAGGGAACCGGCCCCCCCCCTTCCCAGGGGAATCATCATAAGAGTCCTGCCCGGCCATTCGTCAAAACGGATGGAAAGGCCCGCCTGTTCCGGGTTCAGCCCGGCAACCACCGGATCCTTGTAGCGGGAATTGATGTAGTCCCAGTTTCCCCGGTAGACCGCGTTGTAAATAGTTACATATTCGGCCAGCAGGGCCGCGTCCTGGGCGCCGTATTCGTAGGCCCCCTCCAGGTAGCCCTGGAGGATAAGCCGAAGATTTCTGATGTGATCCACCCCCGTATCGTAGCCCAGGCCGAAAATATCGGCGTCCAGTTTGCCTTCCTCCGGGTTCGCAACATGGACGGCAAAGTACCTGTCCCTGGTTCCCGGCGAATTGTTCCCCCCCCGGACCGCCTGGCCCAGGGCATAGCCGATGTTCCAGATCTGCTCCCGGGTCTCGATCCGGGCCTGGGGGCCTTCGTAGTTGAAAAAGGAGATGGGGGCCTGATGTTCTTCCAATTCATCCTGGTTTACCTGGGCAGGCAAGGGAGAGGTCCAGGGGAAACCCCATAAAAGAATCATAAAAAAAATAAAAAAATTTCCAGGGAGGGAGGAGAATCGGCGCATCACGGACCTCTTTTTGCGCGGCCTTACCGCGGAGTTGCTTTATGCGCCACCCCAAAACCCGGCGGCTTTGGGAATGGCTTTAAACCCAGGGCAGTTTGACAGGCTCCGCCTGCCTTCCAAAAACCGAGGTTGAAAAAACCCCATACAGCAAAGTTACACCTAATTGATAAGGCTCTCAAGTTCCCGCCTCGCCAAATCCCGGACCCGGTTGGACCGGCCGGGGGAACTGAGAATCGAGAGGATCCGTATTCCCCCCTCGCTGAGGGGGGGGCCGGAAAAACGGCTTAGGGATCCGGCGGCGGCGGCGGCGGCCAGCAGGACCTGATCTTCCAGCGGCTTGCCCCCGGAGACGGCGGCGGCAAGGGCCTGTAAAGCGGCGCCCCCCTTGTCCTGGCCGATGGCGGCGATGGCGGCGGCGGCGGCGGCCCTTATGGCGGACTCCTGTTCCCCTTCAAAGATACGGACCAGGAAGGGAATCGTATCACGGGACCCGATCTGGGCCAGAAGCCCCAGGCAGCGGATCCGCCGCGCTATGTGGACCAGGGTTCGGCGGGGCTGTTCCGGGTCTCGTCCGGCGGCGGCGGTCTCCATGAGGAAGGCGGCGTATTCCAGTTCCCGTTCCCCTACCCTGCCCTGGGCTATGTCCTCCGCGATGATCGCAAGCTGTTTATCCAGGACCGGATCTTCCCAGCGCATGGGATTCCCGGTCCATGACGAGGGAGGGGGGGAACCGGCGCCGTAATTCCCCGGAGGGCTGGGGCCGTATATGGACAGCGGAAAGCGCCGGACCCGGTCCTCCATCCTAAAGGCGTAGAGAATCCAGTCGGTCCCCCCGCAGTAAAGGACCCCATCATCTCCAAGGCCGGGGATCGAACCGGCCCTCTCCAGATCCAGATGCCAGAGCGGTTCCCCCTTCCCGCTAAACCCGGCGGCCCCGGCCTGGGAAAGGATGTAGATTCCCCACTCGTTGTAGATCAACACCCTTTCCCCCGATCCCGCCCGGATCGGGCTTTCCGCGGACCACCGCTGTTCCCCGGTCAGGCAGTCGATTCCCAGAATCCGGCCCGTGTCCAGCAGCACCGCCGCTTCCAGCCCCCAGCCCGCGGCGGCCAGGGGGCGCCCCTCCAGCCGGGGCCGGGGCTGGGGGCCCCGGTGAAAATCGGCGGAGCGGAAATCCGCGAATTCCATGCCGCCGCCGCGGTAGACGATGAGGACCCGGCCGCCCCTGCCGGGGAATCCCAGGGGGACGACGGCCCGGGGCAGGTCGGAGAGGTAGAGAGTCTGGGCTTCTCCAAAGGGGCCGAGCCGCAGCAGTATCCCGCTTGCCAGGACCATGACGACGCCCCCGTCCTGGTCAATGACGGGAGAAAGCGCCAGGGGGGAACCAAGTTTCCGCTGCCAGAGCCGGTATCCCGATGCGGTAAAACAGAAGATCGAGTCCCCCGCGGGAATGAACAGCCGCCCGTCCCAGCCGCAGACCGGCGGCCCGGACAGGGGGGCCCGGAGATCCCGGCGCCACAGTTCCCGCCCCACCCGGTTCACCGCGATCAGGATGCCGTTGGTCCGGGCGATGTAGCTGTGCCCCTCCGGGGAACGGATGAGGAAGGGGGAGAGGCGGCCCCCGGAATCATAGGTCCACAGGGGCCTTCCCCAGGTGGAAAAGGCCTTCAGACTGCCGGAATCCAGGATAGCGGCCGCGGAACCCGCCTGGGCCGCGGGAGGAGCGGTGACGGTCCCCCCCAGGGCCAGCCTCCACAGGGGATCGCCCAGGGCCCCCAGGGGGCGGAGGGGGGCGAAAAGGAAGAAGATCGCGATCAGGGAGCCCCGCCGGCTCCCGGTCTTAACGGCCATGTCTGTTCCGAAACAGGGCCAGACTCTCGATATGGGCGGTCTGTGGATAAAAATCGAAAAGTTTTAGTCCCGCAAGCTCCCAGCCCTCCGACAGATCCCTGTAATCCCTGGCCAGGGAGGCGGGATCGCAGGACAGGTAGGCAAGAACGGGGGCGGGGCAGCGGGCAAGCCAACGCCGCATGGCGGGGGAAAGACCCCGCCGGGGGGGATCCGCGATAATAAGACCGTAGCCGTCCCGGCCGGCGGATCCGGCGGCTTCTTTTTTCTTCACCCATTCATTATCGGAGAGAGCGAAGAACCGGGCGTCCTTTCGGACGTTATCCCTGGCTAAATCCAGGGCGGCGGGGTTTTCCTCCAACAGTTCGACCCCGGAAAAACGGTCCCCCAGGAAACTGGCGAAGGTTCCCACCCCGCAGTACAGATCCGCCAGGGGAAGGGAACAGTCGGCCTCCGCCGCCAAGCCCAGGAGTTCCTCGATCAAAAGTTCCAGCATGGCCCCGTTGCTCTGGAAAAAAATCCCCGCGTCCATCGCCAGTTCCCGGTCCCTGATCCGCACCCTGCCCCGGCTTAGCTTCCCTTCCTGAAGGACCAGCCCTCCCCGGCTGTATAGATTAAAGCGATCCCTGCCGGGCGGGGCCTCCAGCTTCCCGGATGTAAGGATGCGCCGAATTCCCGGATCCGCCACCGGACAGTCTTCAAGGGGGACCACCCTGCCGCTCCGGGCGGATTTAAAACCCGGCCTCCCCCCGCCGCCTTCCAGCCCGCCGCTCCGGTGAAATTGGACCCGGTTGCGGTACTCCCATGGGGAAGAAGGGATGATCTCGCAGGCATCCAGGGGGGCATGGGCGATGCGGGCGAAGGCTTCCCGGAGGATTTCCCCCTTGGCCTCCAGTTGGGAACCGTAGTCCAGGTGCTGCAGCGTGCAGCCCCCGCAGGCGGGGCCCCCGTCCGGGCCAGGGGCGGGATAAAGGGGGCAGCGGGGCGCGGTCCGGCGGGGGGAGGCATCGATAAGTTCCACCAATGCCGCCTCTCCCCAGGCGGCATGCTCCCTTGTTATCCGGGCCCGTATCCGGTCCCCCGGTGCGGTGTAGGGGACAAAGAACACCCGGCCCCCGGGACGGGCAAGCCCCGCCCCCCCGGCGGCAATCCGCTCAACCTCCGCCTCAAACGTATCTTCCAGCGCCCTAACCCCCCATTCAAAAGCAAGCCTACATAAAAACAAACGTAATTGATAGAATGCCAAATAAAGGTTACAATTCTTTTATGCGAGGACTGGATAGCCCGACGGATTCTACAGAATGGCTGCCCGCGGCCAAGGGGGGGCGCCTTTTTGTCCGGCGCTGGGTTTCCACAAAACCGGGCTTAGAGAAGCCCCGGGCTGTTCTACAGGTGGTGCACGGCATGGCGGAACATTCCCTCCGCTATGAGCGGCTTGCCCGCTGCCTCAACGCCGAAGGCATAGAAGTGTGGGCCATGGATCTTCGGGGCCACGGCCGCACGGCGGACCCGGCGGTCAACGATCCGGGCTGGGGGGGGCTTGCGGGGCACTGCGCCGATCAGGATGGCTTTTCCCTGGTTACCGGGGACATTGAGGCCCTGAACCGGTTTATTATGGAACAACAGCCCGGCCTGCCCCTTTTTTTGCTGGGCCATTCCTGGGGTTCCTTCCTGGTTCAAAATTACATAGAAACCCACGGGGGGCAGGGGGGAATCAGGCTTTCCGGCTGTATACTATCGGGAACCAGGGGGCCCGATGGATTTAAGATCCGGGCCGGCGTCCCGGTGATGGATTTTCTTTCCCGGCTTGCGGGGGGCCGGCGTTACTCCCCCCTTTCCCGGGCCATTGCCGACGGCTCTTACAACAAGCCCTTCCGTCCCAACCGGACCCCCTTCGACTGGCTTTCCCGGGACAACGCGGAGGTGGATAAGTACGTTGCGGATCCCCTCTGCGGGATCTTCTGTTCCTCCGGTTTCTACCGGGATCTTATCGGCCTTCTTGGACATATCCACCGGTCGGAACAGATGGACCGGATTGACCGGCGGCTGCCTATATATGTTTTTTCCGGCAGCGCGGACCCCGTGGGGGACATGGGGGCCAGCCCCAGCGCCCTGGCGGACGCTTACCGGGCCATGGGCATAGATAATTTGGAATTTGTCCTTTATCCCGATGCCCGGCATGAACCGCTTAATGAAACCAACCGGGAAGAAGTAACGGAGAATCTTCTGGCCTGGATTTTAAAACATATTCCGGTGTAGACGGAGAGTATCAGTGCGGATCCGTTATTCTGCAACCAAAGACGGGAAACCGGTCAAAAAGGCGGTGGTGTATACCCGCGACGAACACGGCATTGTCCTCGCCGATGTCGATCCTGACGCCGTTCGCATTACCGGACGCCTGCGGGACGAAGGGTATGAAACCTATATCGTGGGCGGCGCGGTGCGGGACCTCATTTTGGGGAAACGGCCCAAGGATTTTGACATTGCCAGCCAGGCCAGCCCCGGCCGGATCAAAAAGATCTTCCACAATTCCCGGATCATCGGCAACCGATTCCGGCTGGTCCACGTATATGCGGGAAAGAATATCTTTGAGGTCTCTACCTTCCGTTCCCTTAAAGACGGGCATACCAGCAATACCTTCGGCACCATCGAAGAGGATGTCCTCCGGCGGGACTTTACCCTGAATGCCCTTTTCTACGACCCCCAAGAGCAAATTGTCGTGGATTACGTCGGAGGCATGGGGGACATCAGGAAAAAGAGAATCTGCCCCATCATCCCCCTGTCCGCCATCTTCACCGACGATCCCGTGCGGATGATCCGGGCGGTGAAATACGGAGCCGCTGCGGGCTTCAGACTGCCCCTGTCCCTGCGCTGGCGGATCCGGCGGGATTCCCCGCTCCTGGCTCAAATTTCCCCGTCCCGCCTTACCGAGGAGATTGGTAAAATCATCCGGTCCCCCGCCGCGGACAAGATCGTCGAACAGCTCGACGCCATGGGACTCTACCGCTACCTCCAGCCCAACGCCGCGAACCTATTCAAGGAGAATCCCGGCTTCCGCCGCCGCTACCTCGCAACCCTTGCCGCCGCCGCCGAGGAGGAAAAACCGGGCTGGCCCGTAGGCTCCCTGGTCCGGGACTTTTTGGAGAACACCATCGATTGGGAGTACCCGGATCCCCAGGAAAATTACCGAACCGCCTTCATCGCGGCCCGCCGTTTCGTGCTTCCCATGAATCCCCCCCGGGCGGAACTGGATCATGGAATCCGCCTCATCTTCGCGGAACACGGTTTCACCATTAAGCGGAGCCGCTTCCCCATACGGCTTCGGGAAGATCGAGCCGACGGAGAACACCGGGAAAATTCCAGCAAAGCCCCCAGGGGAAGGCACCGGAACAGTTCCTCTCCTTCCAGCCCGGCGGAAGGCGGGCAGACCGCCGCCCCCCCCAAAAAACACCGGCGGCGGCGGAAAAGCTCCGCCCCCCAGACAACGGCCCCCAATCCCGGCGAACTGCGGCCTCCTCAAAATACCGCCCCCGGTTAAACTCTCCGGAACGGGGCGGCGCCAACGCCGAAAAACAGGATAAGCCCCGCCCCGCGGCCTCCGCGTCCGAAAAGGGGGAGGGCTCAATCCGACAGCCGCGACCGGAAACGCCGCAGCGCGGCGTTGGGAAAACGCTTGTTAATGTCCAGGATGGCCTTTTCAAGCCTCCGCTCCTTTTCCGCAGCGGGACTAAAAAGTTCCTGCTGCCGGGGCCCCTCCTCCAGGTTCATAAGCCCCGCCCCGATAAGCCGCAGCCCCCTGCCGGGCTGGTATTTCTTCCTGAACAGGGCCAGCACCCTGGCGTAGAGATCGTTCAGGGACACCACCGGTTCGGGGGAGCTTTCCCGGCCCAGTTCGGTGGAAAAATCCCGGTAGCGGATCTTCACCTGAACCGTCCGGGCATGGCGGCCCTCCCTCAGGAGCCGCCACATAAGGGTTTCCGAAATATCCAGCAGGGCGGATTCAATAATAAAATTATCGTAGAGATCGGAGGGAAAGGTCCGCTCCGTACTCATGGAACGGGAGCCCCGCTCGGTTTCAAAGGTTTCCGCCCCCTCCCCCCGGACCGCCCGGTACAGAAAAGCCCCGAAGGATTCCCCAAAAATCACCGCCAGGTTCTGCAGGGAAAGGCGGTGGATGTCCTCGCAGGTTTTAAGCCCCCTTTTCTGAAAGATCTCCCGGGTCTTTCCACCGGCCCCCCAAATTTTCTCCACCGGCAGGGAGCGCATAAAAGCCTCTTCCCCGCCAGGGGGAACATGATACAGTCCGTCGGGCTTGGATATGCCGCTGGCAACCTTCGCTACATATTTGTTCGACGCCAGGCCCACGGAAAGGGTCAGCCCCGTCTGTTCCCGCACCGCCGTTTTCAGTTTCCGCGCCAGGACCTCCGGGGGGCCGAAGATTCCCCCGGTCCCGGTAATGTCCAAAAAGGCCTCGTCTATCGAAAGCTGCCGGACCTCCGGGGAAAAATCCCCAAAGAT
>JAIRSD010000173.1 GCA_031255615.1 Treponema sp.
CCGGTACTTTGCGTTCCGGAGTGACTGTCAGTATGTTCATTGATATTTTCACTGATGACGCTGTTGTTCATGGTAAAAGAACCGTTACCGGAGAAACAGTGAAAAAATACCCCGCCGCCACAGCCGCCGTAATCTTCTTCGATATCCTGGTAATCTGTACCATTGTCCAGTATCACACTATTGTTCATGGTAAAGGAACCGCCGCCAATACTTTTAAAGTACACCCCTCCTCCCTGGCCTAATGGACATGGTGGTGGTGGTGGTGGTGGTGGTGGTGGTGCCGTGGTGTTCCCGACTCTATTGCCGCTTATGACGCTGTTGTTCATGGTAAAGGAACCGCTGCCCTCAAAACGTACCCCGCCGCCGATGTCATTGCATTTATTGTTCCGCAGCGTACTGTTGTTGAGAACCAGGTTTCCTTCCAGCACGGTAATAAGGGAAGCGGGATAGGAAGGAGAAGACGGAAAAGCGGCCTTGTTGCCGTCCAGTACCAGAGAGCCCCGGTTGTCCCCAACGGTCAGGCTGCCGCCGTTTTTGACCTCGAAAAACGATCTCCAAAAGTCCGCGGCCCGCGTTATGGTTTTTGTTCCCGCACTCATTACGGTTATGTGTTTGCCGTCAATAATCACCGGATCGCCGGATGCTTCCAGGTCGTTTAAAAGGAAAAACGCATATCCCGATTCAACGTCTTCCGCCTTTTGCCGGAGATCTTCCCAGGTGTCCACAGACACAAGGGCACGGTAGTATTCGATTTTGTCTTTTACCGGGAGGTTCCCATTATCGCAGGCCGCAAAGACAAGGAGCATGAAGGCGGCCGCCTTGGGGAAAAAGAAAAACGGACGGTTTTTCATGGTTTTATGTCTCCACCCATACCAGATTAACATGATCCGCGCCAAAAAGCAAGGCGGTGTAATCACAGGGGAAATCTTTGCGGCCTTGGCGCCTTTTTTGCGGCCTTGGCGGTGAATTTTGGGGATTATATCTACCGGCCATACAAAGTTCCTATGTCCTCAAGCCTGTTCCGGCGCACTTCGGGAATGTCCACGGTAAAAAAGCTGTCTGAGCCGGGGCCCTGTTCCTCTCCCGCCGGCCCTTGACGCAGGGCGCGAACCTGCCACCGGAACTGCCCCTTGCTCAAGATTGACAGATCCGGGAGAAACCAGGACGGCCCCGCTGTCCGGCCGGAAAGGAGCGTTTTGCCGTCGGCGGAAAAAAGCGCGACGTTGTAAGCTTCGGCCCCGTCCACCGCGGCCCAGCCAAAGGAAATGCCGGTGATGCCCCGCAGCCTGTCCGCGTCAAAAAGGAAGCCGTTGGCGGGGGAGTCAAGGCGGGGCGCGGTAAGCGGCGCGGGGGCCCGTGCCGCGGCTTCCCTGGTTGCCTGGGCCGCCGCCCGCGCCCGCGCTTCTTCTGCCGCCCGCGCCGCGGCCTGCACCCGCGTGGTCTCCGCCGGGGACCTTCTGTTTAACTCAAAGGGCGTCGAGGCGGCAAGGCTTTCCCGCCGGGTGGAAGCCGCGGTCTGATGAACAAAAGCCTGCACGGTCCAGCGGTAAGGGCCGTCGGCGTAGGATTCCAGGGGAATGCGCGCCGAGTTTCCGGTGAGGGTTTCGGAACGCAGGAGCCTGCCGCTTTGCCCTTCGTAGAAGCGGAACTCGTAGTAGTCGGCCTCTTCCGCCGGCTGCCACCGGAACACCGCTTCTTCGCGCCCGCCTTGCCTTACGATGCCGCTTTGGGCCCCATCAACCGGAACGGGCGCCGCGAGGGAAGGGGCCACAATAAAACGCCGGGCCGGGGAGTCCCGGCCCCCGGCTGAGATCCGCCAGTACCAGGAACCGCTTTCCAGACGGCGCAGCTGCCAGGTTTTGCCGGAAACGCTTTCGTCCGCTTCCAGCCGGGAAAAATCTTCCCGGCCGCTTACCTGAAACCGCGCCGCGCCGGGCGGAGCCTTCCAGGTAAAACGGAGATCCGGCAGAAGCGCTTCCGCCACAATGTACCCCTCAGGGGGAAAGATCGTTCTGAGGGCGGTATCTTCAGGGGGCGGGACAAAAAGTTCAGGCGGCGCGGGCGGCGTTCCTTCTTCCACCACGAAAGAACCGGAGGCGCTCCGGGAAGACTCAGGTTCAGGAGAATCCGTATACACGGGGGTTACCCGCCAGTACCAGAGGCCCGGCGCCGGAACGGAAGCGGACGCGCCGCCGGTTCTGGTTTGCAGGATCAGGAAAGGATTTTCCAAGTCAGGATTGTCCGAGACTTCAAGAATATAATAAAAAGGAACAAGTCCGTCCTCCGCCGGAATTTCCCAGCGGAAGCGTATGCTCGGCATATCCCCCTGATACCGGATTACCTCATCCTCCCCCGGCGTAAACAGCGCCGGCGGCTTTTGAGGCGGAACGCCGGGCGCGGCGGAAACGGAAAAGTCAGTAGGCGCGTTTTCCAGAGCGCCGGGAGAAAGGGAGAAACCCTCACCGGCAGCCGCTTCGCGGGTATCGCCGGCAGCGTATAAAGACGCGCTCCCTTCCTCCACACGGACCCGCAGAACCGCGTCTTCAGCGCGGGCGCTCACCGCGCCGCCTGAGTTTACCAACACCCTGTTTTCCCCCGCCGTAACAAGCAGTTCCGTATTCCGGGCCCGGGCGCTTAAAGTTCCCGCGCGGAGCTGTACCCGGGGCGTCCTGTCCTCATCAAAGATCCGAATTAGGCTGTTTTCCCCAAGCTCAATGATCCCGCCGGAAGTAAAAGCAACGGCGGCGGCGGAAAGATCTTCGGTGCGGATATAGTCCCCCGAATAGACGGGGCTGTCCTGCCTGAGCCGGTCCCACAGGACGCGGTCGGTAAAGCGGCGCTGGGCCGCGCGGCGCTTCCAGCTTACGGTTCCCAAGGGTTGTTCGCTGTAACGCCGGAGGGAACGGTTAAGATCCACCTGGAAAAACCAAAGGCAGAAAAAGGCCCCCGCAAGGCAGAGCGCGGCAGCCAGGATATCGGATCGGTCAACCAATTTTGTATTTTTTTTCTTCACCATTGATATCTGCCTTATTCAAATCCGGGGCGGCCAGCCCCAGCAGGGTTCGCAGTTCTTTCAGGTTTGCCGGGTTCGGCGCTTCTCCGGTTTTTGTTTTCATATTGATGACGGCGAACATACGCACGGGCTTTTCCTTGCCCTTGACGGACACCGGCGGCATTTCTTCAGTAATAAGATACGGGGCAAGGAGGTTCCAGGTATTTTCGGTGATAAGAATATCCGTACAAAACGGCTTGTTGAGGGCTTCAGTTCGGCTGGCAAGGTTTACCGTGTCGCCGATGACGGTGTACTCCATCCGTTGACTGGAGCCTATCTGCCCCGCGACCACGCTGCCTGTGTTAATCCCGCAGCCAATGCGGATCAGGGGGTTTTTCTCCCCGCCCCGGTCCTTGTTGAATTCCCGCAGGGCGGCCCGCATCATAAGGGCGGCCTTAACGCAGTTAAAAGCGTCTTTCGCCTGGCTGCCCGCGGAAACCGGCGCGCCCCAAACGGCCATCACCGCGTCCCCTATAAACTTGTCCACCACGCCGCCGGTTTTGTTGACGCAGTCCACCATGCGGGTCATATAATCATTTAGAAACTCCACAACCTCCTGGGGTTCCAGGCGTTCGGAAATTTCCGTAAAGCTTCGGATGTCGGAAAAAAACACCGTTACCTGTTTGGTTTCACCGCCCAGGCTCAATTCCCCCCGCAGGGCCTTGTCCGCGATTTCCTTATTGGTAAAACGGCCAAAGGTATCTTTTAACCTTTCGCGCTCCGCCAGGCCCCGGCCCATGGATACGAAACTGCGGGCCAAAAGCCCCACTTCGTCCCGGGTCTTTGCCTCCAGGTTCACCTCGAACTCCCCGTTTTCGATGCGCCCCGCCGCGGCGGCAAGGTTTTTAAGGGGCCCGCTCAGGGTCTTTGAGAAAAACCAGATGCACAGCACGGCGAAGCATAATACCGCCCCGGTAAGGAGGATGTTGCGCCGGGTAGTGGCGGCGACGCCCTCCAGGATCACGGCCTCTTCCACCGTGGTAATAACCGCGACATTAGCCAGGGTCAGTTTTTGAAAAGCGCCGAAACAACGCACGCCCTCAGCGTTAGTATAGAGGGTCTGGAGGCGGCGCTCCGGGCTTTCCCAAACGGTTTTGTCAAAGGGGTCGTCCCTGAAACTTTTCCCGGAGCGGACAAGGGAAGAGTCGGAATGGACAAGAATGTCCCCGTCGTCGTTTATCATAAAAGAAGGGTTGACGCCCTCGCCAAAAGTTTCGGCCAGCGATTCGGAACCAAAAAAAATCACCGCCCCGGTTTCGCCGCCCCGCTGCCGGGGACAATACATGGCCAGAACCGGAAGCCCGAAGGCCGGCGCGGCGTTGAGGAGCACCAGTTCCCCTTTGGCGCAGCGGGAGGCCGCGTCGGGCCGGGAAAGGGCGAAGGAAACCGCCGGAGCGCTGTCCAGTTCCGTGGCGGCAAAAAACTGTTCGTTTACCAGGAGCCGGGACAAGCCGCCGGGCCCCAGGAGGCCGATACAGGCAACGTCCGGGCTGCGTTCAAAAAAGAATTCCGTGGTTTGCCGGGCCAGGCCGCCCGGAACTCCTTCCAGGGCGTCCAGGGTATCCAGCAGGGCCAGGGTGTTGGCCCGTATCATGGACAAAAGAAGTTCCGCTTCCGCGGAAGACCGGCGGTTAACGCTAAAGTTGTTTTCCTCCGCGGTAACCCGCACGTCCGCGCCCACCATAACGGACACCAGGACGGTTATGGCCCCCAGGGACACCAGGAGCAGCAGGGAGACAATCGTAATCAGCTTAAAGCCTATGGGGAAACGGACGGAAGATTTCATGACTCATCGCTCCATGTGCCGTCAAAACTTACGGTTTTTCCGGCGGTGTTGTCCCGTATCCGGGGGCCGTCTTCAAAATATACCGCGTGGCCTTGTCCGTCCAGCGGAGCGCCGGAACCGTCTTTGACGAGGTTGCTCTTTTCGTCTTCGTTTTTTCCGTAGATAAGGCCGCCGGGTTCTTTGGTGAAGGCGATGCTGCTGCCATCACCAAATTTGCCGAAATACACCCCGCCGCCGCCGCTGGCGCTGCCGCCGCTGTCAACAGCGGTGTTCCCGCTGATGGTCCCGCCGTTCATGGTAAAAACAGCGCTCGCGGTACTATCGTCTCCGGCGGCGCTGTCAAAGGCGGAGCTGTACACATATACTCCGCCGCCCGAGACAGAGGCGGCATTCCCGCTGATGGTCCCGCTGTTCATGATAAAAGCGGCGCTCGCGGTACTGCCGTCTCGGGCGATACTGGTAAGCCCCACCCCGCCGCCATAAACAAAGCCGGTATTGTTTTGTATCACGCTGTTGTTCATGGTAAAGGAACCCTGACCGGTGTTAAAGAAAGACACTCCCCCTCCCTCGCCGCCTGCGCGATTGGGAAGCGCGGCGTGGTTGTCTTCTATCTTGCTATCGGTCATGACAAAGCGGCCGGTACCGTCGCATAAGAAATATACTCCCCCGCCGGCCCCGGATTCGATGATGTTTCCTGCTATCACGCTGTTGTTCATAGTAAAAGAGCCGTTGCCGGAACACTTGAAGAACACCCCGCCGCCGCGGGCTCCCAGGGATATCCCCCCGACTTTTAATTCAGCAGTATTTTCACGGATGGCGCTGTTATTCATGGTAAAAAAACCGGAACTATTAACCGGGCAGTCGAAATATACGCCGCCGCCCATGCTATTACATATATTGTTCCGCAGCGTACTGTTGTTGAGAACCAGGTTCCCCTCATTTACGGTAATAAGGGAAGTGGGATAGGAAGGAGAAGTCAAAAAAGCGTCCTTGTTGCCGTCCAGCACCAGGCTGCCGCGGCTGTTGCCTATGGTCAGGCTGCCGCCGTTTTCTACCACAAAAAATGAGTCAAAAAACGCCGCGTTGCGGGAAATGGTTTTTCTCCCCCGGCCCGTGATGGTCAGGGCCTTGCCGTCGATAACGACCGGGTCGCCGGAGGCTTCTATATCGTTCAGGACGAGGATGGTATAACCCGGCTCGGCGTTGGCCGCCGTTTCCCGGACTTGTTCCCAAGTGTCCACCGGCACGAGGGTAAGGTAGTATTCAATCTCGCTTTTTATGGGCTGGTTCCAGTTTTCACAGGAAAAAAGAACCGGACACAGCACGATGGCGGCCAGGGCCGTTCCGCGTATGAGAGTCCGCATTAT
>JAIRSD010000184.1 GCA_031255615.1 Treponema sp.
GGTATTTAAGGATCTGAGTATTATTGAAAATTTCTTTACCGGGTATATCGACACAAAAATAGTTAATTGGCGGGTCCTTGAAAAAAGGGCGGCAAAACTTGCCAAAGACATTGGCCTGAACGCTCCCAAGGGGCAGAAGATGGACCGCCTTTCCGTTGCCGAACAGCAACTTGTGGAAATCGGCGCGGCTCTGGTGTCTAACGCGCGTATCATCTTTATGGACGAACCGACGGCCTCACTTACGCCCAACGAGGTGGATAACCTTCTTGCCATGATCCGCAGGCTGAAAGCCGAGGGAAAGTCTATTGTATACATCAGCCACCGGTTGGGGGAAATAAAAGCCATTTCCGACAGGATTACCGTGTTGCGGGACGGCGGCTTGGTGGGAACTTACCCGAACGGCGATCTGAGCCACGATGACATGATACGCCTGATGCTGGGTCATGAACTGACCCTGACGCGCGGCAACAAGCGGGCGGCCCGGAAAATCGAGCCTTATTTCCAGGCGGAAAATATCGGCATTCCGGGTATTTTCGAGAATGTCTCGTTTTCGGTGGGGAAGGGCGAAATTCTGGGGGTTGCCGGGCTTATGGGATCGGGCAGGACGGAAGTCGCGCGGGCTCTTTTCGGCATAACGCCGATCAAACGAGGCCGGATGCTTATCAACGGCGTCCCGGTAACCGTCGATTCTCCCGACGAAGCTCTAAGACACGGTATAGCCCTGCTGCCGGAAGACAGACAGGCCCTGGGCCTCTTTGTAAAACAGACAATCGCCTTTAATACTACATTTTCAGCCCCGGAGCTGATCAGCGGCAGGGGAGGGTGGATCGACTATGACAGGGAAGAGACGATTACCAACGAAAAGTGCGCGATGCTCAGGGCAAGGTATACCAGCGCCAGGCAGAATGTCGAGGAACTGTCCGGGGGGAACCAGCAGAAAATCGGCATCGCGAAATTAATTGCCACTAATCCCGAAATACTGATCCTCGACGAACCGACAAGGGGAATTGACATCGGTGCGAAGGAGGAAGTATATAAAATTATAGGAAAGCTTTCCGAAGAGGGTAAGTGTATTATAATGATCTCTTCGGAAATGGCGGAAATACTGGCTTTAAGCGATAAAGTTATGGTAATGTACGAGGGGCGCCCCGCAGCCATGATTCCGGGGGAAGATCTTAACGAAGTGAATATACTTTCCGCAGCCCATGACCTTGCGGTATAAATTTTATAACCGGAGAGGAACGTGATACCGGCATTAAGACACATACGATCGAGTTTTCGTGAATTGAGCATCCTGGTCCTGGTATTTTTTATATACGCCGTTGTATGCGTAATCCAGCCGCGGTTCTTCTCGGTCCAGGCGATTATCAGCATACTTTTGTTTTTCCCCTACCTGCTGCTGGTCGCCCTGGGGGAGATGATCGAGATTATCAGCCGCAATGTGGATCTTTCCCTCGGCGCGATTCTCGGTTTTGCCGGGTATGCCGTGGGTTTGATTTTCGGCGCGAATCCCGAATTTCCCATATTGCTGGGCATTGTTATCGCGATCGGTATAGGGGCGTTCCTGGGCCTTGTAAACGGGGTTATTGTTACCGCGTTTAAAATACCTTCCGTAATTGTAACCCTGGGCACCATGTACCTGTACCGGGGTGTAATATTTTACGCCAATGGCGGCCGGTTGATAGAAAACTACAAGATACCGAGGGCGCTGATACGCCTTTCGCAGGTAAACGCTTCGGTAATAGGCATCCCCTATTCAATCATTATCGCGCTGGCTGCCGCAGTCTTGGTTGCCTTCTTCCTGCGGCGGCTGCGGTTGGGGCGCGATATATACGCCGCCGGAAGCAATCCCAAAGCCGCCGAGACCAGGGGCATCAGCCTGAAAAAAATAAACATCCTCGTTTTTGTTATTGCCGGGGCTTTAAGCGGTTTCGCGAGCATGATCTTTATGTCCAGAATAGGCTTCATGGATCCTGGTTCCGCAGGGCGGGGGCTTGAATTTACCGCCATTGCCGCGGTGGTTATCGGCGGGTGCAGTATGGGCGGCGGGGTCGGAACAACCTTGGGAACGGTAATCGGCTGCCTCCTTCTGGGCGTGATAAACAACGCCATTTCGATAACCGGGATATCCGGTTATTGGCAGGAAGCGATTTACGGTTTTATAATCATACTTTCGGTGATCGCGGATAACTACATTAAAAAAGGGCTGGGCGGCTCCAAACTGTCCCGGAAAGAAAATAACCCCGTAACAACAACCGGAGGAGGAGAAAACCGTGCTTAACGCCAGGAAACTCTTGCGCCCTGAACTGACGATAGTGGTATTTTTACTGCTCAGTTTTGCCAGCGGCGTTCTTCTGTCACCTAATTTTTTGGACATACGTTTCCTCCTTGGTTCTACCATTTATTACACGGAATTGGGACTCATAGCCCTTTGTTTTTCGCTGCTTATGACCTTGGGGGAACTGGACCTTTCGGTTGCCGCGAATATGACTCTGGTTACCTGTATTTTGGGTGTACTTCACCGGGCGGGGGTCGGAATGGGTTTCCTTATTCCCCTGGGCCTGCTCTGCGGCACCCTGCTTGCCCTGTTGAACGGGGTGCTGGTTACCGTTACCGGCCTTCCCTCCCTTATCATAACCATTGGGACCCTTTCCGTTTACCGGGGCCTTGCCCAGGTATTGGTCGGGGACGCGGCTGTTTCCGGTTTCCCCGAGTGGTTTTTGCGTTTCGGCAAAATCACCTTTTTCGGCATTGTCCCGCTGCCCCTGATCATAATCGTTGTTGTCGCCGTGATTCTGGAAATACTCTTAAAGCGGAATTTCTGGGGAAGGAAAATATCGGCGGTCGGGCTGAACAGTAACGCCGCTAAATATTCGGGTGTCAAGGTCAACAGGATGAAGCGGGAACTTTTTGCCCTCCAGGGTTTTTTCTGCGGGGCTGCGGCGCTGCTTTCCATTTCCCGTCTGGAAGTAGTAAAATATTCCATCGGGACCGGGGGGGAAATGGATGTGGTTACCATGGTGCTTCTGGGCGGCACCGCGTTCACCGGCGGCAAGGGCACCTGTCTGGGCACCCTGGCGGCTTTTTTCATAATTGTCTTTATCCGTACCGGCATGCGCCTGGCAACCATAAGCAGTTATGTGCAGATTGCCGTGCTGGGGGTTTTACTAATCGTGATTATAATTATTTCAAATAAGTTGAACATGGTATTTGAAAGGAATTCGTAGCTGTCCGGCCGGGGGCCGGCGCATTGGGCGCCTGGCGGGGGGGTAGCGGAAGCCTTGCCGCCGCGCGAAAGGGTTAGGCGGCGGCGGGGCTGGTGCGCAGGGGGGCCGGACGGCGGCCTCTTGCGCGGCGCCCGCCCTTCCGGTAACAGGCCCCCCTCCGGGTAGCTGCAATATTTTACTGTATTGGAGGCAGAAAATGGAATATCTACGGGGATCGAAAGGCGGCGAGGAACGCCGGAAAAAACAGTACGCCATCCTGGAAGATTCCTTCGCGGAAAAGGGGATCGATCTTGAAAAGGCCAAGGCGGCCCTGAAGGGCCAGGTGATAGAGCTCCCCTCCTGGGCGGTGGGCAATTCCGGCACCCGCTACGGTACTTTTACGGACAAGGGGGCTGCGGTTACTATCTGGGACAAGGTGGACGACTGCGCGGAGATACAGCGCTGCCTGGGGGTTACGCCGGTGATGGCGAGCCACGTGCTCTGGGACAAGACGGACGACGGGCGCTTCGGGCCGGTGCGGGAATACGCGGAAAAGAAGGGCATGCGTATCGGCACGGTCCACCCGAATACCTTTTCCGGGCAGCAGTTCCGTTTCGGTTCTATCTGCTCGCCGGTGGAATCGGTCCGGGAGGCGACGAAGGCCCATTTTGCCGACTGCGTGCGCGTGGCCCGGGAGATGGGTTCCAGGACTATCGGTATGTGGCTGGCCGACGGGACCAGCTACCCGGGGCAGGACAGCCTTGCCGAGCGCAAGCACCGGCTTTTTGAGGGGCTCAAGGCGCTTTACGAAGCTATGGAAAGCGACATGACGCTGCTCCTGGAGTACAAGCCCTTTGAGCCGTTTTTCTACACGACCGACATTCCCGACTGGGGGACCTCGTATATGATGTGCCGGAAGCTCGGGGAAAGGGCGAAGGTGCTGGTTGACCTGGGGCACCATCTGCCGGGCACGAATATCGAGCATATTATCTGTTCCCTCCTGGACGAGGGGAGGCTGGGCGGCTTCCACTTTAACAACCGCCGCTACGCCGACGACGATCTTATCCTGGGCACGGTGAATCCCCTGGAGATTTTCCTTATCTACAACGAGATTGTGGACGCGGGCCTGCGCGGGGCCGATACGGGTATCTGCTATATGCTCGACCAGTCCCACAATATCGAAAACAGCCTGGAGGGCATTATTTATTCGGTGATGAATATCCAGAGCGCGTACGCGAAGTCCCTGCTGGTGGACCGGAAGGCGCTTGCCGCGGCGCGGGCGGAAAACGACGTTGTCCTGAGCAACATGATTATTATGGACGCCTTTAACTGCGATGTCGAGCCGCTCCTGGGGCAGGTCCGCCTTGAGATGGGGCTTGCCGACACGGACCCCCTGCGCAACCACCGGCAGAGCGGCTACGCCCTGAAGGCGGCGCAGGAGCGGAAGGAGGGCATCCTTACCCTGGGCGGGGGGGCCTGATGACCGGGCGGGAGCGTATTCTGGCTGCGCTGGACCGCCGCGTCCCGGACAGAATCCCCACCTGCGAATGGGTGCTCAACCCCGGGGTTATGGAGAAGATCTGCGGGGTGCGGGACGATATGGCCTTTGTGGCGGCGATGGACATGGACGGGATAGCGGTCGGCCTTGATTCCAAAAACGAGAAGCTCGACGGCCGGCATGTCAGGGACGAATGGGGCATTACCCGCGTTACCTACGACGAGTACCCGAATCCCGTGGGCCACCCCATAAAGGATATGCGGGATTTTGAAAGCTACAGCCCCCCGGAGCCCCTTGCCCCGTACAGGTTTGACCGGATCAAAAAAGCGCTCGGCGTTTTCGGGGAGGAAAAGTGCGTTATCGCACGGGTCAGGGATGTTTTTTCCCAGCCCCGGGACCTTATGGGGTATGAAAATTTCCTTATGTCCTTTTACGAGGATCCCGATCTTGCCGGCGCTTTAATGGCGATGAGCGCGGATTATTCGGTAAAGATATGCGACGGCCTCGCGGAGCTTGGGATAGAGGTTATCGTGGTGGGCGACGATATAGCCAATAACGGGAGCCTGCTCCTGAGCCCCGCCATGTACCGCGAATACGTGTACCCTCATTTCGCGCGCCTTGTCGGCCACGCGAAAAAACTCGGGCTCAGGGTGATAAAGCACAGCGACGGCGATCTGCGCGCGGTGGTGGAGGACCTGGTGGAAAGCGGGATAGACTGCCTGGACCCGATTGACGAGCGGGGGAATATGTTCATGGACCGGCTCAAGGCGGAGTACGGGGGCCGTATCGCCTTTAAGGGCAACGTTGACTGCGTGGAAACGCTGGTGAGCAAGCCGGTCGCGGCGGTACGCGCCGAAACGGCCCGCTGCATGCTCAAGGGCGGCATAGGCGGGGGGCTTATCATCTCCTCGTCGAATTCGATTCACAGCGGGGTCAGCCCCCTTAACTACCGGGCTTTTCTGGACGCGGTAAAGGAATTCGGGAACTACCCGCTTGATATTCCCCAGCTTGAAAAAATCGCGGCGGCGGCGTAGCGGCCTGCTGCATGGGAGCGGAGCATGAACAGGTATTTTTCTGTTGATTTGGGCGCGGAAAGCGGCCGCTGCATAGCCGGAGCCCTGGAGAACGGGAAGCTGGTAATGGAAGAGCTGCACCGTTTCCCCACCCAGTATTTTTTGTACCGGGGGAGCCTGCGCTGGAACATCTACAGGTTCTACGAGGAGATCCTCGAGGGCCTGCGGAAGTACGCGGCCAGGTACGGGAAGGAACTTTATTCCGTCGGGGTCGATACCTGGGGCTGCGACTACGGCCTCTTTGACGCGGCCGGGCGGCTTCTGGACCTGCCTTATTCGTACCGGGACAGCCGCGTAACGGGCAGCCTGGAAAAGGTGCTGCCCCGGAAGAAATGGCTCTACGAAAAAACAGGGATACAGTTTCTGGAATTCAACACCCTTAACCAGCTTATCCGGGAATACGAGAACCCGGAAAGCTGCGCGAAACAGGCCGCCCGGTTTTTGTTCATGGGTGACGCGCTGCACGTCATGCTGGGGGCGCGCCCGGTCTGCGAATATACCACGGCCTCGATTTCCATGATGGCCGATACCCGGGAAAAAAAGTGGGACCCGGAGATACTTGAGCGCTTCAATATCCCCGCCGGTATATGCCCGGAACTCTGCTTCGCCGGGGACCTTATCGGCGTCCTGCGCGACGACATTGCCGACAGCGCCGGCGTAAACCGGGGGGCCAGGATCATCGCCCCGGCGGTCCACGACACCGCCAGCGCCGCCCTGGCCATTCCCGCAGAGGGGGACGACTTTGCCTATATCAGTTCCGGCACCTGGTCCATCTTCGGCACGGAACTGGACGGGCCGGTGCTTGACCAGACCGCCCTGGATCTCAACATTTCCAACTCGGGCGGCGCCCTGGGGAAATCGCTGTTCCTGAAAAATGTCATGGGGCTATGGATACTCCAGCAGAGCAAGCGCCGCTGGAACAGGGCGGATCCCGATCTCGACTACAATACGATCATGGCCCTGGCCGAAAAAGCGCCGCCCTTTTCCGCGTTTATCAACCCCGACGCGGGCGACTTCTTTAACCCCGGCGATATGCCCGGGGCAATCTGCGCCTACCTTAAAAAGACCGGGCAGGCGGAGGCGGACCCGGACGACGCGGGGGCGGTGGGCAGGATCATCTACGAAAGCCTTGCCCTGAAATACCGGGATGTCCTTGAACGCATACGGAAGGCCGCGCGTAAGGACATACGGGTTATCCATGTGGTGGGCGGCGGGAGCAGGGACCGCCTGTTGAACACGTTTATCGCCTCGGCCTCCGGCCTGCCGGTAAAAGCCGGCCCGTCGGAGGGAACCGCCATGGGGAACCTGCTGCTCCAGGCCTACGGCGCGGGCGATCTTTCGTCTATTGGCGAGATCCGCGGGGTCGTGGCCGCCTCTGCGGAAATAAGCGAGTTCGAGCCTGCCGGGACGGACGGGTGGGAAGAGGCCTACAGGCGGTTCAAGGCCCTGCCGGCATAGCGGCGGCCTGAGCCTGCTGCTGCGCGGAGCGCGGCAAACCCCCGGCAGGCCGTTAGCGGCCGTGGCAGAATTTGTACTTTTTCCCGCTGCCGCAGGGGCAGGGGTCGTTGCGGCCGACCTTGGGCACGGCGCGTACCACGGTAACTGCGGCCTGGCCCGCGCCTTGCCCGCCCCTGCCGCCTCCCGGGGGGGCGCCCCCGCCGACCGAAACGCTCCCCCCTTCCGGGACGCCGCCCGCGAAAGCGCCCATGCTGCCGTGGGTTGCCGACTGCGTAACCGTGGGGCGGCTGCGGGCTTCGCGGTCCCCCTCCACCTGGACGCGGATCAGGTGGAGCCGGGAGGCGATTTCCGCGCGGATGGTGTCGATCATGGTGTCGAAAATTTGGGCGCCTTCCAGCTTGTACTCGGTCAGGGGGTTTTTCTGCGCGTAGCTGCGCAGATGCACCGATTCGCGCAGGCCCTCCATGTTTTCCAGATGATCGAGCCATTTGCGGTCGATGGACTGGAGGTACTGCATACGGATAAAGTTATTCAGGTTCGCGTCCCCTATCAGGGCGGCCTTTTCTTCGATGTCCCGCTCAAGATCGGCAATGACGCGGCTGCGCAGATTTTCGGGAAGCCAGTCCTCTTTTGCCGCCCCTTCAACGTGAAGCATATAACCGAATTGGACTTTAAGGTAATTCGCCAGCCCCTGTAGCGCTTCGGTCTGGCTGTGCTTCTGGGCCTGCTGATAGTTCGCAACGGCGTTCTCTACCATTTCGGCGGTGGCATCGTGGATGCGGGGCTT
>JAIRSD010000231.1 GCA_031255615.1 Treponema sp.
AGGCTGGTGTCCTGGAATTCGTCCACCATGATGTAGCGGTAGCGGCGGTGGTACTTGTCCAGGATTTCCGGGTGTTCCCCGAAGAGTTTGATGGGGAGGCAGAGGAGATCGTCAAAGTCCAGGGCGTTGTAAATGGCAAGGCCCTGCTGGTACTCCCGGTAGATCGGTTCCCAGACGGTGTCGGCGTCGCCGGGAGCGCTGCCCCAGCGCAGGCGGCCGATCTTTATGCTGGAAAAAAGCTGCCCCAGCTTGTAAAGGTCCACCCCCTCCGGGCTGTGGCGGCATTCCCGCAGGCTTTCCTTGATAAGCCGGGTCCGGTCGGTTTCGTCGTAGATCGAAAAATTTTTCCGGTACCCCAGGGCCTCTATTTCTTCCCGCAGCAGCATTACTCCAAAGGCGTGGAAGGTGCTGACCGTCAGGTCCCGCAGTTTTTTTCCCGTTAGTTCCTTGACCCGGCTTTCCATTTCCCGGGCCGCCTTATTGGTAAAGGTAAGGGCCAGGATAGCGTGCTGGGGGATGCCCTTTTCCAGCATCCGGGCGATGCGAAAGGTAATGACCCGGGTCTTTCCCGATCCCGCCCCGGCGATGATCAGCACCGGCCCCTCCAGGGTGGTAACCGCCTGTAACTGGGGGCCGTTGAGTTCCGCTTCGTAGTTTAATTTCGGCATGGCCCTGCTACCGGAGGCCGGAGAATGTCGCGGACCGCTCCGTCCCGCCGGAACCCAGCAGCGCCGCTATCGCCCGGGCCGCCTTGGCCCGGTGGCTTATCCGGTTTTTTTCGTCCTCCCCCAGCTCCGCCACGGTCCGGCCCCGGCCCGGAAGGTAGAGGATGGGATCGTAGCCGAAGCCCCCCTCCCCCCTGCCCTGGGCGGCGGCGATTTCCCCCTCCAGGGTTTCCTGTACGCAGGCAAAACGGTGTTCATCGAACAAAAGGACCATGGCGCAGACAAAGCGGGCCCTCCGGTCGGAAGCGTCCCCCAACTCCTCCAGGAGCAGACGGTTCCGCTCCGGGGCCTCCAAAATTTTCAGGGCCTCCGGGCCGCCGCCGCAGGACCCGTCAGAGCGTCCGCCATAGCGTCCGCTGTAGCGGGCGGAGTAGATCCCCGGCCTTCCCCCCAGGGCGTCCACACAGAGCCCCGAGTCGTCGGCCAGCACCGGCTCGAAGATCCCCCGCTCCCCCAGAATCCGGGAAAGGGCGCGGGCCTTCAACAGGGCGTTTTCCATGAAACTGGCCCCCGTCTCCGGCGGGTCAAAACCGTCGATTCCCCCGTCGGCGGGAATTTTTAGCGCCACACCGGACAATATGCGGGCCAGTTCCAGCCTTTTGTGGCGGTTCCCGCTGGCAAGCCAGAGCTCCGCCCCCCTTGTCTCACGTCCCATGTTCCCTCCCGGAGGGGCATCATACCAAACCCGGGGGCTTTGGGAAACGGCCCGCCCCGCGAATCCGCAAGGCGCAGGCTGGAAGACTCTCCGTATCGAGTCCCTTTTGGGCGCATTTTTTGCGGCTCCGCCGCAAAAAACCGGGCTATCCGCTCCAATTTTTGCTTCGCAAAAATTCCGCTCCTATCCCTTGCGCGGCGCGGGAAACGGCGTCCCTGCCCTTTCCCGCGCTTTCGGGTTTTTGCTTCGCAAAAACCGGAGGAACCTCTCCGCCCTGTGGAGTTTCGCGATCCCCGCGAAACTCCAAAACCGGGACCCGCCGGACGGGGCATCCCGGGGGCGGCCGGTGTCAGCGGATTTTTTTGATCCAGCGGCGCAGCGAATGGGCCGCCCAGTAAACGATGAGGATTTGCAGCCGGGGCAGACCGTTGAGTTCCGGTTCCAACAGCGTTTCGGCCAGGATAATCTGGACCGCCGGGTCGCAGTACGCGCCGGGGATCTCCAGGATCCATCGCGAAAGGGGGACCCCGTCCCGGTTCCGCGTCAGGGCCCCGGCAGCCGCCTGGATGCTTTCGGCCAGGCGGGCGAGTTTTTTCAGCTCCGGGTTCTGTTGGTCCCGCCGGTAGCCGGGGACGGACTTGTAGAATTCAAAGGCCGACTCCGCCTCATCCATGGCGAGGGTGGCCGCGAGGCTCTGATCCTCCAGGAAGCGGACCAGGATGGGGTAGAACTGATTCTGGATGTCCAGGATGGAAGCCAGGGCCAGGGCCACCTCGTCCCGCAGGTAAGGGGGGGGATCGGCGGATTTCAGGATGTCCAAAAGGGTCCCGATGGTTTTCACCGAACGGTAAATGCCGAAGGCCTGCACCCCCATGATCTTAAGCCGGGGGTTATCGGTCTTGAGGATGATCTCCTCGATCTTCGGAAGGAATCCTTTGTCATTAAGCCGGGCCAGGGCCACCAGGGCCTCCCCGGCGAGCATGTAATCTTTGGATTCCGCCAGTTCCCGCAGTATCGGCGCCGCCGAAAAGATCCGGTGGTTCCCCAGGATCCGGGCGGAAATGTAGGCGGTGGTATAGGGGTGGCTGGCCAGGTCCGCTATCAGGGCTTTTTCCGCGTCCTCCCCCAGGCCCTTCAAATGCTCCAGGGCCCGGAGGGATTCCAGGCGGGTCACCAGCCGGGGGGAACGGGCCCGGACCAGGAGTCCCTTGATCGCCAGTTGGGAGGGGCTTTCGTGGAGCTGGGCCAGCAGGGCTTCTTCCTCCCGGGAATCGTTGGCCTTGTTCAGCCGATCCAGCAAGGTGATGGCCCGGAGGTCCCGGAAGGAAAAGATGACCTCCAGCGCGCCGCGGAAGGGCAGGGCGCCCAGGGGGGTAAGGCGGCGTTGCAGAAACAGCACCAGCACCGCCAGGCCGATGAGGACTCCGTAGAGGATCTTAAAGGCGATAAACTTTGAGAATCCCAGGGCCCCCATGATGTCCAGCAGCAGCCCCGCGGCGAAGGAACCGCCGGCCCCCGCCAGGCCGAAGATGAAAAAGTAGATGATGCCCATGTCCAGCATAAGCCGCATGGGGACGAGGGCGAAAAAGTAGGTTTGGGCGATTCCTTCGGAACCGAGGAAGCCCAGGTTCAGCATAAAAAACAGGAAAGAAAGAAAAAGGACCGCGGTCGTAACGTTTTCCACCGCGTTGGCGGGGAAGAACACGATGGGGATCATGCTTGCCAGGCCGGTAATGGTGCAAATAATAAAAATGGGCTTCGCGCCGATCCGGTCCACCAGGAATTTAATGACCATGCCTATCATCAAATTGCCCAGGCCGCCGTATACCGTGTACAGGGAAACCATACCGTCGGTCTGGCTGAAAATTTCCCGGGAATAGACCACCAAAAAAGCCCGGGACACCCCGGAAATCAGGGCGATAAAAAACAGAATCATTACGAATAGCTTGATGCCCGGCTGCATAAGGGCTTCCCGGAAGACATCGGAAAATTTCGCGCCTCCCCCCCGGTCTTCCATGGGCGGTTCGGGAATCCCCCGGACCATAAAGCCGCTGGTAATCCCCGTCCCCATCCCCGCGACGATGATGACCGCGTAGATAACCAGGGGCGGGTCCCTGCCCAGCAGCAGGGCCAGGGCGAAACTGGAGAACATGCCGGTCGCGCTGTTGATAATCTGGATCTGGGTCATGTAGGAACCCCGGTCCGGCCCCTCGGACAGGGAACTGAGGATGGGATTGTTGCCGATCATCCCCACCCCCCGGATCACATGGAACAGCCCCACCCCCAGCATGGTCATAACCAGGGCCAGGTCCCGGCGCCCCGCCAGCGCCGCGAAGGGGGCCCCCACCGCTGCGGCCATGGCCAGGGCCCGTCCGGTCCAGGCAAAACTAAAGACCCCCACGATGGAGAAACGCCGGGCCAGGAGCTTCCCCAGCGGCAGGAAGAAGAACGAAACGTAGAGCAGGGCGTTGATAAGGCCGATATAGGTGGAAGAAGCCCCCAGCCGCATGATAAAAAGGGTGATGACGCTTCCCACCAGGAAATTCCAGGAAAGGGAATTGAAGACGTTAAAAATATTGTATAATTCTCTGGCCTTCGCAAGCCGGTAAGGAGAAAGGGCCATGACTCTAGTATAGGTTCTGATGGGCGTCTCTTTGCAAGAGGGGGGGGCGCGTTCTTCCAAAGGAAGCGGTAAACCGCGCCGTTGAATAGGAATCGCCGCCCCTCGATAAAAATAGAGTTCTTCGGAAACCTCGGTTTCCGAAGAACAGGCGTTTAAAAAGATTGCCTTTTTCCCCAAAGGCCGGTAAATTTTTATTGGGTGCCGTCGGCCCTTGGGGTCCGCCCTGCCTTTCATCGCGGCCCGGATGATTTATCTCGGCGGGGGCGTAAACAAGGGAGAGACGGGCAGTCCGCCAGGATGACAGTCTTTATGGCTGGCCCGGGAGCATAAATTTTTCAGGAGGTTCTGTATGTCGAGAAAATGGTTTCTGTGTTTGGGCGCCGTGGTTCTTTTCCTTGTGCTGGGAAGCTGCAAAACCGAGGACAACGGACCGCCGCCGGATCCGGTGGATGTTGATAAGGAAATGCCCAAGATTCCGGATCTGCCCTCTGTGGAAGGCGCGTTCCCCGAGAATGAGGAAATAGCCTTTGGTATGGTCGAAGCCGCGATGAGCAAGATTCTGGGGCAGATAAATTTTTCCGGCACCATGGGATTGTTTAGCAATGCCGCGGAGTCCGGCGCCCGGGCGGCAGTTGAAAAAGCCCAAGCCATTAGCGAGAAATGGGAGAATGATCCCACGCTAATATCCGGCGCCAGGGTGACGGGTTTTGTTGAGGGTGAGATTAGGGGTTCCCTGCCGGATTCCCTGGAGAATATTAATTTTGGCGATTATGTTCAGATAGATCTCCGGTCCGTCCTGGTGGCGGACTTGGACCCGGCAGTGGATGAAGGCATGAAGATGGGCGGAAAATCCAGCCTTGACGCCAAGATCAATGGGAGGGCTGAAATCACGATGGAAGGTGTGAGTGTAAAGGGGACGGTGGATGCGGCCGCCGCTTACGCCCTGAGCATCTCCGCCAATGGCTATGGAATCAAAGTCCTCGTCGAGATGACGGTCAAGGGCATCGATCCCCTGGTTATTGCCCCGGATGATATAGAACAATTAGAGACGAAATTGCCCGGTTTGTTTAGGGAATTCGGTTGCAGGATTGTGATCTATAACGGCGAAAACGAGGAAAAGTACACCAGGGATTATGCTCTTGACGACATCCTGAATGGCGTCATGGGGGATATGGGTTCTCCGTTCTAATCTGTTCAAGGGGCTCCGGGTCGCGGCGCCCCGCGCCGCGGTTTTTCGGTGTTTCGCGGCGCGAAACTCCGCGGCGGGGGCGGATTCTCCGGGTTTTTGCGGAGCAAAAACCCCAAGCTCCTCCATGGCATGGATGCCATGGGGGAGCCGCGCAAGGGATAGAAGCGGAACAAAAACCCGGAGGGTTTTTGTTGGAGCGGATAGCCCGGTCCCCGCCGCAGGCGGGGATGCGCCCTAAAAAAATTCAATATGCTATAGTTCATGGTGTTTTTTTAAACGCGGCCCGGGCGCTGCCGGCGGCTTCCGCTTCTGGCTTCCCCGGTCCTTCTCTGCTACACTGTTTCCATGGCGGATTGTATTTTTTGTAAAATCGTCAGGGGGGAAGTGCCCGCTAAGAAGATTTACGAGGACGGGGAGCTTTTGGCTTTCCACGATGTGAATCCCCAGGCGCCGGTGCATTTTTTGGTGATCCCCAGGAAACACATCCCCAATGTGATGGAGCTTGACCGGGAGGACGCGGCCCTGCTGGGGCGGCTTCTCTACAAGGCCCAGGAGCTGGCGGCGGAGTTGGGCTGCGCCGAGGGGGGCGCCCGTTTCGTGATCAACTGCAAGGCCGATGGGGGGCAGACGGTGGATCATGTCCACTGCCATGTTTTGGGGGGCCGGGCCCTGGGCTGGCCGCCGGGTTAACGGTCCCGTCTGTTCAGGACCATGAGCAGGGCGATGTCGCCCTGTCTAATCCCCGGTATCCGGGACGCCTGCCCCAGGCTGAGGGGCCGGACCGCGGCGAGTTTTTCCTTCGCCTCCGCGGAAAGTCCGGCTATCGCCGCGTAATCGGTGCGGGGGTCCAGCTTAACGGCGTCCATCTTGGCCGTCCGTCCGGCTGTTCGTTCCTCTTTTTCGATGTATCCCGCGTAGCGGAGGTCCAGGCAGGCCCGTTCAAGCCATTCCTTGGAGTAGGATTCCAGTTCAGGAACCAGGGGGAGCATGTCCGCAAGCCGGACCCGGGAGTCCCGCAGGGCCCGCTCCAGGCTTTCCCCGCCGTGGGCTTCCAGGGGGGGCGGGGGCAGCGGCGGGACCCGCCGCTGCCGCAGGAGTTCTCCAATGGCTTCCAGGCCGGCGGTCTTTTTTGAAAACCGTTCCCAGCGCCGCTCATCCACCAGTCCCAGTTCCCTGCCCCGGGGGGTCAGCCGGCTGTCCGCCGTATCGTGCCGCAGGGCGAGCCGGTGTTCCGCCCGGCTGGTGAACATCCGGTAGGGTTCCCTGGTTCCCAGGGTGGTAAGATCGTCGATAAGGACCCCGATATAGGCTTCTCCCCGGCCCAGCACCAGGGGGGGGGCCCCCCGCAGTTTTTGGGCCGCGTTTATCCCCGCCATGATGCCCTGGGCCGCCGCCTCCTCGTAGCCGGAGCTGCCGTTGGTCTGGCCCGCGGCGAAGAGTCCGGCGATGCGTTTGGATTCCAGGCTGGGGTAAAGATCCAGGGGGTCCAGGTAGTCGTATTCCACCGCGTAGGCGGGGCGGACGATCCGCGCCTCCTCCAGGCCGGGGATGCTGTGGATAAAATCCCGCTGCACGTCCTCCGGCAGGGAGCTGGAAGCGCCGTTCATATACATCTCCGTGGTAAAATGCCCCTCCGGTTCAATGAAAAGATGGTGCCGGTCCCGGTCGGGGAAACGCATCACCTTGTCCTCGATGGAAGGGCAGTACCGGGGGCCGGCGCCGCTGATCTTTCCCCCGTAAAGGGGGGATCGGTGGATATTGGAACGGATAATTTCGTGGGTCCGGGGGTTGGTGCAGGTGATCCAGCAGGGGACCTGGGGCAGGCCGGGACGCCAGGCCGCCGCCTCCCCGCCGGGGGAGTCCGGGTCGAAGGAAAAGGGCCGGCCCTCCTCGCCGTCCTGCCGTTCCATGGCCCCGTAGTCGATGGAGTCCCCCGCCAGCCGGGCGGGGGTGCCGGTCTTGAGCCGGCCCAGGGGGAAGCCCCGGCGGCGGAGACTGGCCCCCAGACCCAGGGCGGCCCCTTCCCCCAGGCGGCCCTGGGGGGCGTCGTATTCGCCGATGAAGATCCGCCCCTCCATGAAGGTTCCCGCCGCCAGGATCACCGTCTGGGCCCCAATCCTGTGCCCCCGCAGGGTGGCGACCCCCAGCACCCGGGGGCGGCCCCCCGCTGGGGAAGCGGCCCCCGCCTTGAACCCATCGTCGCCGGAGACCATAAGGTCCACCGCCGTATCCATAAGAATCGACAGGCCCCTTTGTCCTTCCAGGGCGGAACGGGCCGCCGTCTGGTAAGCCTGCTTATCGGTCTGGGCCCGGGGAGCCTGAACCGCGGGGCCCCGGGACCGGTTGAGCACCCGGTACTGGATCATGGCCCGGTCGCTCAGTTTCCCCATCTCCCCCCCCAGTGCGTCCACTTCCCGGACCAGGTTCCCCTTGGACAGCCCCCCCACCGCGGGATTGCAGGAAAGGGCGCCGATACGGTCTGGGTTTTGGGTGATAAGGAGGACCGAGAATCCCAGCCGGGCCGCGGCCAGGGACGCCTCAATCCCGGCATGGCCGCCGCCCACCACGATGCAGTGATAATCCATGAGCTGAAACTACCATAAAGGGCCCCGCTTAAACCAGTTTCAGAACCCGGAAACCGGCACACGGGGAAGCCGCGGACGGAGGCCGCGTGCGCGGAGCCGCGGCGCCTTCTCCGGGCCCGGCAATTCACAAAAAAATGGGCTTGTTCAATAACCCGGTTGGTTGTTGAACAAGCCCAATGAACCTCCTCGCCCTAAAGGGCGGGGTATGAGGCCCGTTGCGAATGACACGGCGGCGGTCCCCGTAATATTTTATAAAAAAAATTGTAATATTCTCTATTGCCATCCCCTTTACCGGGCCCTATTGTCTTATATAACAATTATTCGATTTTTTTGTTTTTGAATGAGAATCCTTTAAGCGGGTCCGTCGATAACCCGCCTGGCTGCCGGACAAGGCCGCCGCAAAGAAAACACCGGGGGCTGGGCGGGGCTTTCCGAATGAACCGCCCCGCAGCGTTGGTGCTGCGGCCGGATCGCTTATGTTTTTGATTGGATTTGTTCAATAACCCGGTTGGTTGTTGAACAAGTCTTGCGAAAACATGGGTTTCCTGAGGAAGTCCATGTTTTTCTCCGTTTTTAAGCGGTTGTTGTTCAGAAACTGAAGTTTCTGAACAACCCTATTTAAAGCGGCTGCCGTCGGCGGAGGCTGATTTTCCCGGCAACACCATGAGGCGGCGCCACTGGGCGGTATTATGAGGCGATGCTAGTAGGCTGATTAGTCTAAAAGGCAGGATATGCGGATGGAAGAAATTTACCACGAAGGCGAAGAAGGCGCAGGAAGGGCGGGGATTGGAGGCGCCTTTTCATTCCTTCGTGTTCCTGGCGAGCCGCAGCTCGCCTTTGTGCCCCTTCGTGGTTAACATTCCTGTTCCCGGTCGTTTCGCTTATCCGGTGATGTAGCCTAAGCAAGGTACCGGGCAACGCCATGAGGCAATGCTCATTCAAGGAAGTCGCGGACCTGCGGTCCGAGTCCGTAATGTGTCTCCATTATGGACAGACTCTATTTAAGGAGGAACCTGTTGATGAAAACATACCCCGTGATGTTAGGATCCCCGTCCCGGGCGATCCCCCTGGCCGCCGGCTTAGTTCTTGCCTGCGCTTTGTTCCTTGCCTGCGGCGGAGAAAAGAAAAACGCCGCCGGGCCGGCGGCAAATTCCGCCTCCGTCGTTACCGCCCCCGGCCAACTGCCGATTGTTACCGAACCTGTCAGCCTGAGCATAGGGTTGCAGCAGTCCCAAAATGTGGTGGATTACGCCGCCAATTATTTAACCACCTATTTGCAGGAAAAAACGGGCATAGGAATCAATTTTTACTTTTTCTCCCCCAACGCGAATGACGCCAACACCCAGCTTGAGCTGATGATCTCCTCCAATGAAAAACTGCCGGATCTCATTGCCATGGGCGGCCTGCCCAACTGGAAGGAACACGGCGATGCGGGGGTGTTCATCGATCTTGAACCTCTCTATGAAAAGTACGCCTACTTTTACAACCAGCGGATAAGCAAGATGGATCCGCCGGAGATTGACCGCATCAGGATTAAGAGTTCCTCCAGCAGCGGCAAACGCTACGCCCATTCGATGTATTCCTACCAGGCTACCCAGCAGTACCGTTCCATGAATTTTATTAACCAGACCTGGCTTGATAATTTGGGCCTCCCCATGCCGGCCACCACCGAAGAATTTTACAATACCCTGGTGGCCTTCCGCGACCGGGATCCCAATAAAAACGGCAGAAAGGATGAAATCCCTTTCCTTGGCTCCCTCAGCGCCTATGCCGCGGAACCCCTGGCCTTCCTGATCAACGCATTTGTGTACTACCCTTACCGGGACGCGGAAAACTGGTTTCTTAACGCTACCGGTGGAAAACTCTGGACTCCCTGGACCACGGAGGAGTACCGCGAGGCCCTGCGTTACATCAACCGGCTTTACCGGGAAGGCTTAATAGCCCCCGCTACCTTTACGATAACCCAGCAGGAGATGATTCCCCTGCTCTCCTACGCCCCGGGCGAAACCCCGACGGTGGGATTCTTCTCGGGCCACCAGAACCAGGTGCTGCGGCCCGAAACTCCGGCCATATACGATTATGCCTACCAGGTATCCCTGACCGGCCCCAGAGGAGTCAACTGGTATCCCCAATTACCGCCCCGTATTGCGCCCGCCTGTTTTATTACCAAGGACTGCGCCTACCCGGAGGCGGCCTTCCGCCTTCTGGATTTTATCTGCGATCTGGAAACGACGATGACCGCCCGTTACGGGGAACAGGGAGTGGACTGGAAATTGGTAAGCCCGGAAGATAATTTTCGCAGCTACCTGGACAGGCCCGCCTGGTTCCAGCAGATCAATATGATCTGGGGAATCCCGCAGAACAAACACTGGGCCCTGGAGTTTGCCCAGATTTACATTAAGGAAAATGACGTTGCCAACGCCGTCTGGTTTGACGATGGTTCCTGGAACGCCTCCCGCTACAAGATGTACCAGCGGATATTTGTAAACGACGGGAAAGACGCTCCGGAAAAGGTTGACACCATCGTGTATACCCAGGAGGAGGAGGATCAGATTCGGGAACTGCGGAGCACCATCGACACCTACCGGGCGGAATGTCTGTCCCTGTTCTGCACCGGGACGATGAATTTAGACCGGGATTGGGATAATTACCTTTCCGAACTCGACAAGATGGGCCTTAAACGCTATCTGGAGACCGCCCAAAAAGCCTATACCAGGACTATCGGCAGGTAACGGTGAAAGCCATATACGGTAACAATGGAAGCCCCCCGTTAAACGGGGGCAGCCTGTTTGTGCGGCGCTTTAAACGGGACTGGCGGCTGCACCTGTTTATGCTGCTGCCCCTGCTGTACCTTTTAATATTTGCCTATTACCCCATGTTCGGCGTCCAGATCGCCTTTAAGAATTTTTCCCCCGCCAGGGGTATTTGGGGCAGCCCCTGGGTCGGACTGCGGCACTTTAAAACCTTTTTCAGTTCCTACCAGTTTCCCCGGGTGATGAAGAATACCATCATCCTGTCCCTGTACCTGATACTGGCGGGATTCCCCCTGCCGATTTTTTTCGCCCTCATCCTGAACACCATGCGGAATCTGGCCTTCAAAAAAATCGTGCAGACCCTTACCTACATCCCCCATTTTATCTCGACCGTGGTGCTGGTCGGCATGATGATCACCTTTTTCAGCCCCGTGGCCGGGGCCTACGGCTATTTTTTTAAAATCTTCAACGCCGGATACCCCGATATACTTATGGGCATCGCCGGGACCTTCCGGCATTTCTATGTATGGTCGGACGTGTGGCAAAACCTGGGCTGGGGGACGATCATTTATATCGCCGCCCTGTCGTCGGTAAGCCCGGAACTGTACGAGGCCGCGGAAATTGACGGGGCCAGCCGCTGGCAGCGGCTTATCCACATAGATTTTCCCGCCATCCTTCCCACCGCCGCCATCATGCTTATCCTGCGTTTCGGGTCCATTATGACCATCGGCTTTGAAAAGGTGCTGCTGATGCAGACCAATTTGAACCTCGGCACCTCGGAGATCATTTCTACCTATGTCTACAAAGTGGGCCTCCAGGCGGGGGGAAATTTTTCCTATGCCACCGCCATAGGACTCTTTAATTCGGCAATTAACTGCACCGTCCTCCTGGTGGTAAACCGGACCGCGCGGAAGTTAAGCGACAATGAAATCGGACTCTTGTAAAAAAGGCGGCGCGGCATGGCGAATACAAAACCCCGTTCAGGACCCTTAAAGGTCAGAACCTCCCCGGAAGACCGGGCCCTCTACCTGCTGACGAACATCTCCCTCGTCGTCCTGCTGATCGTCATCGTGTATCCCCTCATCTACATGGTTTCCTCTTCGTTTTCCTCGGGCCGGGCGGTTTCCTCAGGCCGGGTAGTCCTGCTGCCGGTGGAGCCGACCCTGGACGGGTACCGGACGGTCTTCTCCTATAAAAGCGTTATGACCGGCTACCGGAACACCGTCATATATACCGTTGTAGGCACCACAATCAACGTCATGCTGACCCTGATAGCGGCCTTCCCCCTGTCGCGGAAAAATTTCCAGGGCCGCAACTTTTATATGGCCCTCTTTGTTATCACGATGTTTTTTTCCGGCGGCCTTATCCCCTCGTATATCCTGGTAACCCAGCTTAAACTTACCAACACGATATGGGCAATCGTCCTGCCCGGGGCCGTCAGCACCTATAACATGATTATTACCCGCACTTTCTTCGCGTCCACCATCCCCCAGGAATTAATCGAGGCCTCCCAAATAGACGGTTGCGACGATTTCCGCTTCTTTTTTACAATTCTGCTGCCCCTTTCAAAAGCCGTCATCGCCGTCATCGGCCTGTACTACGGCGTAGCCCACTGGAACGCCTGGTTCGGCGCCATGCTGTACCTCCGGGACCCCGCCCTCCAGCCCCTGCAGCTGGTGCTGCGGTCCATCCTGATTGCCGTCAGCATCGACGTTTCCCAGATTCAGGATCCCGAATTGCTGGAACGGATGGTTTATATGGCGGATCTGATGAAGTACGCGCTGATTATCGTGGCCACCGTCCCGATTGTCGCCATGTATCCCTTCGTTCAACGATACTTTATCAAGGGCGTCATGATCGGCTCGATTAAGGGGTAAAAATAAGGGGTAAAAAAGTAAAGGCCGGGTATTTAGGGACCGCCGCATATTGAGTGAAATTTGGGCGCATTTTTGGCGCGGAGCGCCAAAAACCGGGCTATCCGCTCTAACAAAAACCCTGCGGGTTTTTGTTCCGCTCCTATCCCTTGCGCACTCGCTGTGCCCCGCCCTTCCTGGGTTGCGCCTCCTGGAGACAGACCGGGAGTAAAGGGAGAACCGCCGATCCTGTCCGCTTTCCCCTTCGCCGCGCCTTTGGCGGCAGGGGAGCTGCCGGGCGGGGCCGCCTATTTTCCCACGCAGAATTTGCTGAAGATCTCCTCCAGAATATCCGCCGTGGAAACCTCCCCGGTCATCTCCCCCAGGGCGTTCAGGGCATCCCGCAGCGAAGGGGCGATAAGTTCCGGGGCCTCCCCCCGGTCCGCCGAATCCAACGCCTCCTCCAGGGCGGCGCAGGCCCTGTCCACCAGCTTCTTCTGCCGGATGCTCCCCAGGGCCGCCCCCCCGGAATCTTCGGCGGCGCGCCGTTCCGGATCCCCCGCTCCCCTAGCCAGGGTCCCGGCAATGGCTTCGCGGAGTTCCGCGAGGCCCCGGCCGGTTTTTGCGCTCAAGGGCAGGGGCGGAGGAAGGCCCCCTTCCGCCGAGCCGGCCCAGTATGCCGGTGGCTCGGCGATATCCGCCTTGTTCCACAGGAGGATAAGCGGGACCCCCCCGGCCCGGCCCCGAAGAAAGGCCAGGTCCGCCGCGTCCGGGCCCCGGGCCCCGTCGATAAGGTAAAGCGTCAGGTCCGCCCGGTCCAGCAATTCCCGGCTTTTTTGTATGCCGATCAATTCTACCCGGTCCCCGGCGGCCGGATTCGTCCCGCCGCTTTCCCGCAGTCCCGCGGTATCCGCGATCCGCAGGGGAATCCCCCCCAGGGAGATCACCGCCTCGATCCAATCCCTGGTGGTGCCGGGAATTTCGGCAACGATGGACCGATCCTCCCCCAGCAGTGCGTTGAACAGGCTGGATTTTCCCGCGTTGGGCCTGCCGGCAATTACCGCCAGGGCCCCCTCCTGGTAAAGCCGTTCCCGGCCCCAGGCGGCGGCCAGATTCCGCAGCCTCTCCAGCACGGCCTCCGCCCTTTTCCGGCCCGGAAGGACCTCCTCCCCCGCCGGAAGGGCCTCCCCCGGCAGGAGCAGTTCCGTCTCGTCGTAATCCAGATAGAGTTCTGTCTCCGCCAGAATTTCCATCAGTTGTTCCTTGACGGCGGCGATCTCCCCCTGCAAGCGGCCGGAAAGCCGGGACAGCGCCCTGCCGCGGGCCTCGTCGGTCTTCGCCCCCACCAGTTCCATGACCGATTCCGACCGGGTCAGATCCAGCTTGCCGTTCATAAAGGCCCGGAAACTGAATTCCCCCGGCAGGCTGTCCCGGAAACCCGCGGCCCGCAGGCTTTCCAGCACCGCCCGGACAACGGCGCTCCCCCCGTGGCAGGAAATATCCGCCCCCTCTTCCCCCGTGTAGCTCCGGGGCGCCCGGTACACCGACACCAGGACCTCGTCAACGGGGAGAGCCTCCTCCCCGCTGCTCCGGGGGGGGGCGAGTATCCATCCGTGGACAATGCGGTTCCCCCCCGCGGCGCGGAGTTTGGCGGCCCGGGAAAAGACGCGGGACAACAGTTCTATGCAGCCGGGACCGGAACAGCGAATCAGGGCCAGCGCGCTTTCCCCCGGAGCGGTCGCCAGAGCGGCGATGGGAGACTCGTCCCCGTAGAAGGATTTCGCCATGGTGCGGTTCCGGCGAACCTACGGTTCCACCTGCTCCGCCCGCACCGGCCCTTCGGCCAGGCGCAGACGCAAAAAGATCCAGGGGGCGGCGGCGTAGATCCAGAATTCCAGCAGGGCGTAGCGGAGGAAGAAAAAGAGGGAGTACAGGGAAGATCCTTTTCCCGGATCGATACGGCCGGAAACCACGAACAACACCGCAATCCCCGCGACTCCGATAAGGTAGCGCCCCGCCAGGCTGAGATATTTCCCCAGCCCCCTTCTGCCGAACAGCGCCGCGGCGCGGAAGGAGATATGGTTCGCAGTGATGCTATAGGCCAGCCCCATGCCCAGCACCACCGCGCCGGGTATCAGTATTTCCGTCGAAGGACGGTAGAGGATCATAATAAAGGCCGCGACGGCGCTTGCAATCATCTGGAACCGCCGCCCCCCCCGCTGGAGGGCCGCTTTTATTTTATCGGAAAGGAGGAAGTAGCCGCAGAGCGTCAGGGCCCCCAGCGCCCAACCTCCGAAAAGGTCCGTGGGGAAATGAACTCCCAGGTAGATCCGGGAGAATCCGACCAAGAGGCTCAGCAGCAGCGCGGCGGCGCAGACCCATTTTTTCCCGCTCCAAGAGGCGACGATTACCCAGAGGGTCAGGGAGATCTGGGCGTGGCCGGAGGGGAATCCGTTGCCGAATTCAGCAATGACCCCCACCGATGGATCGTAGCCCGGCCAAAAGGGGCGGGGCTGGCCACAGAGAAATTTTAAGCCCATATTGATCCAAAGGGAAACCATGATCGCTATCCCCAGGCGGATGCCCTTTTCCTCGTCATAGCACCAGAAAATAAAGGGAAGGAGGGCCAAATAGACGGCGGTGCCGCCGAAATTGGTCACCAGTTTCATAAAGACGGTAAAGCCGGGATTGGCGTGGGCCTGGACGGTGTGAATCACCTCTAATCCCCAAAAAAGAATCGGCTCCATAGGAATTCCTTATGCAGTATTTGCCTGCCGCCCGTATTTCCAGGGCCCCGTACCGCGAAAATATGAGACCCCTCCGCGCCGCAACCAGCCCTGCGGAAGTCTCTCTATGCGGCATACGCGAGTTTCCCCCCACCGGCAGGCTTTTGGGAGAATTCGCGTAAAAAAGCGTTTATTGACTAGTAGGCCGCTTGGCCTAAAAGACCGAATATGCGGACGGAAGAAATTTACCACAAAGGCGAGGAAGGCGCACGAAGGGCGGGGATTGAAGGTATTTTTATTCCTTCGTGTTCCTGGCGAGCCGTAGGTCGCCTTGGTGCGCCTTAGTGGCTAACATTCCTGGTCCCGGTTCTTTCGCTTATCCGGTGATTCAGCCTAATCAAAGTATTAGTTTAGCCGGAAAGACCGAAAAAGAACAGACCGTCTCCCGGCACAACCCAGGAAGGGCAGGGAACAGCGAAGGCCATACGGTTTTCGCCTTCGCCCAACCTACTAGGCTGCTTAGCCTAAAAGACC
>JAIRSD010000046.1 GCA_031255615.1 Treponema sp.
TCCGTAAATGGAGTGCCGGCATTGCGTGGGAAACAGAAGTCTGGGTTGCTGATAACCCCGATCACTTAATACATTTTAACGGAAGTAAATTTTTGGGCCCATATCATAATAAAAGATAAATTTCCCGCGCCGTGGACGGCGCGGCGGCAAATTGGGGCAAAAACTTTGCTTTACGGTTATCTTATTGAAATTATTTTATGCCATGATTTTATTTCTCATTGGCAGCGCAACCGCCTGGCTTGATATTATGTACAAAAATGTGTAGGAGGCATGTCGCCTAACAACCTGCCATACGCCCCTCCCAACCGCGCCGGGGGGCCTGTTCTTTGCGGCGGACAGGCCGTTCCGCGCCCCTACCCGCGGTTATCGGCGGTCGTATTCGTCAAGCCCCGCCTGGGCAATGGCTACATCGTCATGGCCCTTAAGCCCGCTAAAGGCGCAGATACATTTGCCGTCGGCGCTTATAAGCGCGCCGTACCACCAGGATTCCGTGCCCAAGACCTCGTAGTAGTTGGTCCCCGAGTTCTTGCCGGTGCGCCGGCAATAGGCCGCCTTGCCCCGAGCGGTGGCTTCAAAATTGGTGCCGTTGTTGATAGTAAGGGGCCCCTCCGTCCCCGGCGGCAGGCTGACCTGGAAAAAGGGCCGGCAAGAGGAATCCCACTGGCCCTCCACCGTGTCGTTTTTGATCTCCGCCACAAAGAAGCCCCGCCTGCCGTGCTTCTGATAGTCCGGGTCGGCGGCATAGACCTCCTCCGCCTTTTTCACCATGGCATCCAGAATCACGGTCCGTAAACTGCCTGTATCCACTTTCGTCCTCCTTACTGGCAAGGGCCGCGCGGGCCTTCCGGCTAATCGATCCCTGCGGCGGCGCGGAAGCGGCCCACCGTGGCCCTGGCAATGACCCTGGCCTTTTCCGCCCCCCGCTCAAGAATGTCGTCCAGCCCCTTGAGGTCCGCCATGAGGGCCTCAAAACGTTCCCGCATGGGGCTTAATTCCCGGTTCACCACCCGGAACAGTTCTTCCTTGGCTTCCCCCCAGCCCATGCCCCCGTTCCGGTAGCGGGCGGCCAGGGCCGCCTGTTCCTCCGCCGAGGCAAAGAGTCTGTACAGCACATAAATTTGGCTGTCCTCCGGATCCTTGGGTTCTTCCACGGACTGGGAATTTGTAACAATCCGCATGATAAGTTTCCGCAGTTCCTTTTCCGGGGCAAAGAGGGGGATGGTGTTGCCGTAACTCTTGCTCATCTTCCTGCCGTCAAGGCCGGGCACCACCGCCACCGATTTCTGGACCAGGGCCTGGGGAATTTTAAACACCTCCCGCCGGTAGTTGTAATTTACCGCCTGGGCAATGTCCTGGGCCATCTCGATATGCTGAACCTGATCCTGCCCCACGGGGACCAGGTCGCTGTCAAAGAGGATAATGTCCGCCGCCATAAGCACCGGGTAGGTGTAGAGCCCCATGTTGATCCCCGCGTCCGGGTCTTCCCCCCGTTCCGTGTTGGCCTGCACCGCCGCCTTGTATGCGTGGGCCCGATTCATCAGGCCCTTGCTGGTAAAGGCCATAAGCTGGGTGGTCAGTTCAAAGGTTTCGGGGATGGAACTTTGCCGGTAAAAGATGACCCGTTCGGGATCAAGCCCGGCGGCCAGCCAGCCGGCGGCCACCTGGCGGATCAGGGCGGAAAGTTCTTTCGGGTCCTTTACCGTGTTCAATGCGTGGTAATCGGCGATAAAGTACCGGGCGTCGTAGTTCCCGGTCAAAGCCAGGGCCGGCTTGATGGCCCCAAAGTAGTTGCCAATGTGGAGGATTCCCGTGGGTTTCACCCCCGTTAGGGCTATTTTTTTCTCCATGATGGACTACCTTAACAAATGGGCGCGGAAAAGAAAACCGCGCCCGACGAGGGGCGGCGGTTCCCCGTTTAGCCCCGTCCCGTCTCAGCGGCCCCTCCCCCGCCGCCCCAGGCTGCCGGGGTAATGCCCTGAGTTTCGGCCCCCGCGTGCTGGGTTTCGCGGCGGAGCGCGAAACCCCCACAGGGAGGTTAACGTCCTTGAGTTTTGGCGCGGAGCGCCAAAACTCAAAAGCCCGCGAGACGGCGGGGATGCCGAACCAAAACGCCGTGCGTTTTGGTTCGCCGGAATGCGCAAGGGATAGGAGCGGAATTCCCCGCCCCCTGCGGGGGCGGGGAATTGGAGCGGATAGCCCGGTCCCCGCCGCAGGCGGGGATGCGCCCAAAAAAACGCGAAAGGAGCGTTGCCGCAGAGGATTCCGCGGGGCTTTTCGCTACTTGCCGAAGGAATTCACCATCAACACCGGCTGGTGGGTGGCATCCAAGGTGTCCCGCCAGAGGTTCCCCTCGGGATTCACATGGTTCCGGTGGGAAACCGCCACTTTGATGGGAAGATGGACGAATTCGTTGTTGACCAGGCCGATGATCAGCTTGGTTTTCCCCGCCATCGCCGCGTGGGCCGCCGCGTTCCCCAGGCGTTCGCAATAAATCGAATCGGCGGGGTTGGCCGGGGAGGAACGGATAATGTAACTGGGGTCGATGTATTTCAGGTTGATCTCGATTTTCTTTTCGTCAAAGTAGCGGATGATCCGGTCCCGCAGGAAGGTCCCTACGTCGGCCAGTTTAAGATTGCCCCCGGCGTCGGTCTTCTTCTCCGTCATAAGCTGTTCCTGCATGGCCCCCTCCGCCACGACGATGACCGCGTGGTTGCGCCGGATTAGCCGATCTTCCAGGTGGTGCAGGAAGCCGTTGTAGCCCTCCAGATTGAAGGGAACTTCCGGGATAAGGACAAAGTTGACCTCGTGGCTGGCGAGGGCGGTATGGGCGGCGATAAAACCGGACTCCCGGCCCATGACCTTTACCAGGCCGATGCCGTTGATGGCGGAACTGGCCTCCATGTGGGCCGCGGCCACCACTTCCACCGCCTTGTCCACCGCCGTGTCAAAACCGAAAGACCGCTGAATGAGGGCGAAGTCGTTGTCCACCGTCTTGGGGATCCCCACCATGGCGATTTTGAGCTTCCGCTTGTCGATTTCCTCGGCGATGTCCAGGCAGCCCCGCTGGGTCCCGTCCCCGCCGATGGTAAAGATCATGTTCAGATTAAGCTGTTCAATGGCGTCAACGATCTTGACGACTTCCTTGCCGCCCCCCCGGGCGCTGCCCAGGAAGGTGCCCCCCAGCTTGTGGATATCGTCCACCGTATCTGGGTCCAGGTGTCTGACCCCGTATTGATACTCCGGGAGAAAACCCTTATAACCGTACTGAATTCCCGAAATCCGCTTGACCCCGTAGCGGTACCACAGGCAGCGGACAATAGCCCGAATCACATCGTTGATGCCGGGGCACAGACCCCCGCAGCTTACAATCCCCGCGTGAACATGGGCGGGGGTAAAGTAGATCATTTCCCGGGGCCCGGCGCACTCCAGAACATGGGCCCGCTTAACCGAAGTCTGAACCCCCAGCTTGACGCCCGTATCCAGCCGGATGAATTGGTTATCCGTCACATAGTTGGCTATCAAATCCCCTTCCACCGTGGACATTGATATGGGCGACTTGATGTTCCGCTTCCCCAGTTCTTCAATCGCAAAATCAAAATTATCGGCCATGAAACTTCCCCCCGGCTCGTGCATCGCGCCTATTGTAGAGACTCTCAGCTTACCCATCATAACTATAACCCTTCCCTTCCAGTCTTTCAATTAGTATCCTGTTTTCGTATGATGGGGGTGTAGGCCGATGGACGGTCCTCAGTTTAACAGGGCCGGACATGAAGGGTAGGTTGGGCGCATTTTTTGCGGCTGCGCCGCAAAAAACCGGGCTATCAAGGCAACCGCAGGTTGCCAGGGCCCCGGCGCTTCGCGCCGGGGCTGCTCCGCAGCCCTCCTATCCCTGCGCTGCTCAACATCCGCCATCCATGCGGATGTTGAGCTTGGGGTTTTGCGAAGCAAAACCCCGGGAAATTACTCACGCCGGCTTCCCTGCCGGTCTTTGCTGAGCGGAGTTTACGCGGAGCGTAAGCTCCGAATAACCAAAAAGGCTGCGCCTTTTGGTTCCCGATCTGGGGCCGGGACGAAACCGGGAACCGCCCCAGGCTTATGAGACGGGTACTGCTAACCGGGCCCGCCTGCCGGGTTGTTAAAAAATAGAGTTGTTCAGAAACCGTAGTTTCTGAACAACACCGCTTAAAAATGAATTTACGGATAGGAGAGAACGTATGAAACGCATTGCCCTTTACTGCGCCGTTTTTTTGTCGCTGGCCGGAATCCTCGGGGCCCAGGAAAACAGACTCGGCCTGCAAAGCATC
>JAIRSD010000151.1 GCA_031255615.1 Treponema sp.
GGGTCTCCGAGTTTACTGAGTTCTTTCAGCCGGTCGTTTTCATCAAAAAATCCATGTTGTTTCATGTAATTATTTTATCTTGTTTCCCCCTTCTTGGATAGAGTTTCCAGAGCTTCCCTAAAGTATTTCATCGCGATTGAAAATAATAAAATTGTTTCATCATGTTATGTGGCAATAATACCAAATTTAACAAGAAATGGAAAATCAAACGGATTTATAGAAAATGTAATAACCGATGAAAAATACCGGAAAAAAGGAATAGGAAAGAGGCTTATAAAAATGGCAATAGAATACGGAAACGAAATAATTGTTACAAAATAATATTACAAAGCAGCTTCAAAAGAAAGGCAAACCATATATTTGACTTGTTCAATAACCCGGTTGGTTATTGAACAAGTCTTGCGGAAAACGCGGGTTTCCCGAAGAAACCCGCGTTTTTCTCCGTTTTTAAGCGGCTGTTGTTCAGAAACTTCAGTTTCTGAACAACTCTATTTTATGAAAAATGCGGGTTTGATGGAAATTCAAAAAGAGCCTTTGAAATAAGGTTTTAAGAAAAGTAAAAAAGAACCCCCGCCGTCCATGGCAGATGTTTCACGGCAGCCTTTACTTCGCCTGGCGAGGCTGTCGAAAAAGTGTTTGGAGTATCGGGATGTTTCCGGCCAGGCGGCGGGGCGGAATCATTTGCGGCGATAGAATCATTCATCCAGACCATACATAAACACCATGGGGGGGTATAGGCGAGAAACTTGTCAGAGTATTCCAGGGCCCCTGTTCCTGCTCTTTTGACCTTATGGCGATTGATTACGGCGGATAAAAATATGCTGAAGACATGGACAAAGGGGAGGGCCCTGTGTTCAACGGTTCTCGGTTTGCCCCCGGCAGCCTCGATAACTCGGTTTTTGCGGCGCCGCCGCAAAAACCGGGCCCAGCATTCACTCGACGATACGCGGCATTTCCTCATGTGAAAATTGCAAAACCCGCAGGAGGGGCGGGATCCGCAAGACAGTTTCGGCCCTTTGTTAATCCCCTGCCATACAATTAAATTGGGCGCGCAGGGATTCGAACCCCGGACATCCACGGTGTAAACGTGACGCTCTAACCAACTGAGCTACGCGCCCTATCGCCCCTACAATAGGGGAGGGGCCCCCGCTTGTCAAGATACACGGAGGCCGCGGGAGAACAGAAAGAACGGGGCCGTTTCAGCTTTGAAACAGCCCCTAACCGGCTACTTTAACGAATTGAGGTAGTCCAGGCTTTGTTTGGCGCACTGGATAGGAGTCATGCCGGGGGAGGGGAGATCCTGCTCCACCACCAGCCACTTGGCGCCGGCCTTTTCGGAGGCCGCCACAATGCCGGGAATATCCTGAATCCCGCGGCCCACGGCCCGGAAGGGGAAGGAACCGGCGGCCCGCGCCTTCTTTGCCTCGCCGATCAGATCGTATTCCGCCTTGACCTGCCCGCCGTTGGAGGAATCAAAGTCCTTCAGGTGGACCACCGGAGCGCGGCCCGAATATTTAAGAATATACTCCGCGGGATCCACCCCTCCCACCTTGGCCCAGCACACGTCAATCTCGGTCTGGAGCAGAGCCGCGGGGACGCTGTCGTACAGATCGTCCAGGGCGTACTTGCCGTTGCAATCGGCGAATTCAAATTCATGGTTGTGGTAGAGGAGGACAGCCCCCTTCTTGCCGCAATATTCCCCCAACTGGGCGATGCCCTTCTTCACCTCATCATAGTTGGGTCCGGGGTAGCGGTCCTCCGCGGACAGGAAGGGCACCACGATAAACTTACAACCCACATCCAGGTGGTAGCCGATAACCTTGTCCATGTCCGCAATCATGTCCCGGTAAGGAACATGGGCGGAAACAGCCGTAAGGCCCGCCTTATCCAGAGATGCCCTGGTTTCCGCCGCGGTCTTGCCGAAGGCCATGGCCAGGGCAAGCTCCACGTACTTGTAACCGATGCCGGCCACCTGATTAAGGGTCCCGTCGAAATCGGCCTTTAATTCTTCCCGGACATTGTAAAGCTGCAACATGACTGGAAGCATCATTATCCTCCTCAATAAGGCTTTCCCAAATTTCAAGTTTTGGGTTGGTTTATACCGATTATCCCATAGCCGGAGGGCCGGGTCAATGCGGAGGCGCGGCGTCGTCCAATCCCCGGTTTAGAAGACGCCGCATGTCAAGTTTATGCTTTTGGGCGCATTTTTTGCTGCCGCAAAAAACCGGGCTATCCGGGGCTCCGGCTTCGCCTCCGGCCCCGGCGCGGTGCGCCGTGGCCGCTTCGCGCCCCTCCTATCCCTTGCGCGGGCGGAAGCCGCGGGCGCGGCTTCCGCCTTTTGAATTGGCGCATGAAATGCGCCAATTCGATGGAATTTAACCCCCGGTGCGGCGTTTCGTGAAGCGAAACGCCGAAAAACCGCGGCGCGCCGGAAATCCGTCCGCTCAATGAAGAACCCCGCCGCGATCGGCGGGGCCCCCGGGCTTCCCGTTCAGCGTCCGGGGTTTTCAAACGCGGAACCCCCGGTTTCCTCCAGCCATTTTTCCAGGTCCCCGCCGCTCCCCAGCACCTGGTGGGCCCCCCCCAGACGATGGTAAATCCCCCGGCTGTAGTCCAGGCCGGACTCCCGGTAATCGTAGGTGTAGACCCGGCGGTCTTTTTCCAGCCGGGGGTTGGGCTGCGGAATTGCGGAAAGCAGAGACCGGGTATAGGGATGTACGGGATGGGAAAAGATCTCGTCCTTGGTTCCGGTCTCCACCAGCCGGCCCCGGTGGAGCACTCCAACCCGGTCGGACAGGTACTTCACCATGGTAAGATCGTGGGCGATAAAGAGAAGGGCCGCCCCGGATTCCCGCTGAATGCTTTTCAGAAGATTCACTATCTGGGCCTGGATGGATACATCCAGGGCGCTGATAGCTTCGTCGGCGATGATAAGTTCCGGGTTCATGATCAGGGCCCGGGCGATCCCGATACGCTGCCGCTGGCCGCCGGAAAACTGGTGGGGATAGCGGCCGCCAAAATCCCGGGAAAGCCCCACCTTATCCATGATCCGGTAGACCTGGTCGGCAAGATCCTTCCGGTCCGCGTAAAGTCTATGGTAGCGCAGGCCCTGGGCTATAAGATCCATGACCTTTTTACGGGGGTTAAGGCTTGCCATGGGATCCTGGAAGATCATCTGCATCTTGGTGCGCAGCATAAGGCGGTCCTCCGAATCCAGGGCGCCGGAAATATCCCGGCCCTTAAATTCGATAGTTCCGGCGCTGGGCCGGTAGAGTCTGATAATGGCCCGGCCTATGGTGGATTTGCCGCTTCCCGATTCCCCCACCAGGCCGTAGGTTTCCCCGGGGTGCATATCAAAGGAAACCCCGTCCACCGCCTTGACGGTGTAATGCCGCCTTATACGAAAATATTGTTTAAGATCCCTCACCCGCAGGAGGGCCCCGCCGGATTCCGCCGGGATCCCCGCCTTAGAAACCGGCATCGGCCGCCTCCTTGAGCATCCGGTCGATCCGCCGCCGCAATTCCGGGGGCATACCCAGCCCCGGGGCCTCCGGGTGAAGCAGCCAGGACGCCGCGGAGTGGCTGGGGCTTATGGGGAACAGCGGGGGTTCCCGTTGGGTGTCAATGTACAGGGGCCGGGGATTCCGGGAGGCGAAGACATCCCCCTTGATATCCTGAATCAGATCCGGGGGGTTTCCGGGAATGGTATAGAGAATATCGTCGCCGGTGTAAAGGTCCGGCATGGCAAGGAGAAGCCCCCAGGTATAGGGATGCCGGGGGTCGTAAAAGATCTCCTCCGCGGTCCCCCGTTCCACAATACGGCCGGCATACATGACGGTCACATAATCCGCCACCTTCGCCACCACCCCCATGTCATGGGTAATGTAGATAACCGATATGCCGGTCCTGTTCTGTATGTCCTTAATAAGCCGCAGTATTTTTTCCTGTATGGTTACGTCCAGGGCGGTGGTCGGTTCGTCGCAGATAAGAATATCCGGGCCGCAGGCCAGGGCGACGGCGATAACGACCCGCTGGCGCATGCCGCCGGAAAGCTGGTGGGGGTAACTCCTCAAGCGGCGCTCCGGGTCGTCGATGCTCACCATCTTGAGAAGCTCCAGGGCCCGGCCCATCGCGGCCTTGCGGCTTACCGTTTCGTGGATCCTGATATGCTCGGCGATCTGGTCCCCCACCGTCATAACGGGATCCAGGTTATGGAGTCCTATGCCTTCGGCAATCTGGGCCCCTACCGGCATGGTAGGGTTAAGGGAGGTCATGGGATCCTGGAAGATCATGGAAATACGCTTCCCGTTGATATTCCGGCGCATCTCTTTCTTGTTCAAGGCAAGAAGATCCAGTTCCCGTTCAACCCCCCTCTCCACGCAGCGAAACACGGCGGCCCCCGAATCCACCGTACCGTTCTTGCTGAGGATGCCGATAAGGGCCTTTACCGTCACGGATTTACCGCTTCCGGATTCCCCGACAACGGCCAGGGTTTCCCCCCTGCGGAGTTCCAGGTCCAGATTCCGCACCGCCCTGACGGTTCCCCGGTCGGTGCGAAAGGAAACCGACAGGCCCTTTACATCCAGAATTAAGCCGCCGCCGTTCATGATTTATCCTTCATGCTGGGATCCAGTGCGTCCCGCAGCCCGTCCGCCAGGAGGTTAAAACTTAACATAAGAACCGCCAGCACAAGGACCGGGGGGACTATCATATAGGGATGGCTGGTAAGGGAACGGAAGGAATCGGAGATCAGGGAACCCAGGGAGGCGAGGGGGACCGGAATGCCGATGCCGATAAAGGCAAGGAAGGCCTCGGTAAAAATGGCGTTGGGTATGGAAAACATGGACATAACCAAAAGCTGGCCGAAGGAATTGGGGAATATTTCCTGGAAAATCACCCGCAGACTGCCCGCTCCCAGAGTCCGGGCCGCCAGCACGTACTCCCGGTTTTTTAGTTTCAGCATCTGGGCCCGGGCCATACGGCTCATCCCTATCCATCCGGTAAGCATGATGGTAAGGGTAACGCTGAGGATCCCCGGCCGAAGCACCATGATGAGGAGAGTCACAATAACCAGGGTGGGTATACCGTTGATGACCTCGATGATCCGCTGCATGACAATATCCACCCTGCCGCCGAAGTAGGCGGAACTAAAACCGTAGAGGATGCCGATAAAGACATCCACCAGCACCGCTATTAAGGCGATAAAGAGGGATATCCGGGTTCCCTCCCAGGTGCGGGTAAAAATATCCCGCCCCAGGGTGTCGCTGCCGAACCAGTAGTAATACCGGTCCCCGTTTTCCACCTGGGTGTAGCGGTTAATCTCCCGCAGCCCCGTGGAGGTATGAAGTTTTTCCCCGCCGTCAAAGACGCCCAGTTTTTCCAGCCCCGGTATCCGGGGGGCCATGCTTTCGTTCCCGGTTATCTGCTGGTCGTAACGGAAACCGTTAAGGAAGGGGCCGGCAACCGCCATAATCACGATGAAGACAATACAAAAAAACCCGGCCATGGCGCCCTTGTTTTTTCGAAGCCGTTTGACAAGGCCGCGGATATAGGATTCCCTTTCCCCCGCCGCCTGGATAAGCCCGGAAAGGACCGCCGCCTCGCCGGGGCTTATAAACCTGAAATCCCGGGGATCTATCGTTTGATGGGGGGAAACCTTATTCGTCATGCTGATCCCTTGTAATTCTGATCCGGGGATCGATAATACCGTATAGTATATCTACCGCCAGCATCACGCCGATATAGAGGGCGCTGTAGATAAAGGACATGACCACGATAACATTGTAGTCGTTGGTCTGAATAGAAGTGATAAGAAGCTGGCCGATACCGGGGACGGAAAATATTTTCTCGATCACCAAACTGCCGGTTAATAGACCCACGACGATGGGCCCCAGCACCGTAACGATGGGAATAAGGGCGTTGCGCAGTACATGGACAACGATAAGACGGAATCCAAAGACTCCCTTGCTTTCCGCAAGCTGCACAAAGTCGGAATCCAGGGCCTCCAGCATTTCCACCCGGGTAAAACGGGCGATGCTTGCCATGGGGAAGAGGCTTAAGGCGATGGTGGGCATTATGGAGGACAGGAGGGCCTGGTCCGTCCGATATATCAGGGGAAACCAGCCCAGCTTAAAGCCCGCCAGATAGGAAAGGCAAAGGGCGAAAACATAGGAGGGGACGCTGACGCAGACAACCGAGAGAAGGGTGCAGAGGGTATCCAGGGGGCCGCCGTGCTTCAGGGCCGCGGCGATCCCCAGCAGAAGCCCCGCGGCGGCGCCCAGGACCACCGCCTGGAGCCCTATCCGCATGGTAACGGGGAATCGGTTTTTCAGCAGGTCCAGCACCGGCACGTTTTTGGAAATAACGTAGGAAACCCCGAAATTACCGCTTAACATATTTACCGTATATTTGGCAAAACGGTAAGGCCAGGGCTTGTCCAGACCGTAGAGCCGCATGGTCTGTTCAATTTGCTCGGGGGAAAGTTTCTCCTCGTTGAAGGGGGTCCCCGGCACCAGCGCCATAAGGAGGAACAGCAGCATGATGATTGCCAACAGGGTAAGGGCGGCAATACCGATTCTCTGCACAATATATCGAATCATAATGTTACCCCGGCGGGATCCGGCGGTTCCCCGTTTGGAAAAGGGAAAACGCCGCGTATCAAGTGTATGGGGGGCGCGTTTTTTTCCGCCGAAAAAAACTCAGGCTTCGCCCCAATTCCCCGCCCCCGCTTTTCCGGGGCGGCGCCCGCAGGCCCCGGAAAAGCGGGGACTTTCCGGGGCCTCTTTAACATCGGGGCTCCTTAACGGCCGGCGCCTTTAGCGGCCCAGATATAATTCGGCATACCCAGGACTCCGTGGTATTCCACCCCGGAAACCCCGGTTTTTTGCAGGATGCTAATCCCTGTCTGGAAAAGGGGAATCGTGGCGAGCTCCCGCAGAAGGATCTGCTCCGCCCGCCGCAGCTCCTGAAAACGCCTGGAGGGGTCCCGGGCGAGTTCGCCCCCGGCGGCGGAATTAATGACGGCGTCATAATCCGGGTTCTGGTATACCGGGTGGAGCCCCGTAAGCCACAGACCCAGGAAAGTTTGGGGATCCCGGTAGTCCGGCCCCCAGCGGTGGAGGTTCAACTCAAAATCCCCGCCCAGATACCTGGCAATCTGGCTGTTCTTCGGCATCGGAGAGACCCGGATGGTCAGGCCCGGCAGGTTCTGGAGCTGGGCCTGGAGGAATTGGCCGATTGTCTGGTAGAGTTCCGAATCTTCGGTGCTGAGGGTGAGGCTCAGGGTGTCGAAGCCCAGTTCCCGCTTTGCCAGATTCCACAAACGCAGGGCCTCCGCCCGGTTGAAGTGCAGCTCGTTCCCCAGCCCCGCGCCGCCGTCGCGAAAATCGCTGTGATCGGACGGATCCATCGCCAGACCCCGGGGCACCAGATACTCCGCCGGAACCGAACTATCCCGCAGGATGTTGGCGGCCAGGGCCTCCCGGTCTATCGACAGGGCCAGGGCCTTGCGGAGGTTGAGGCTGCCCAGATACCGGTTATCCCTCCCGTTCGGGGTGAGGTAGTATACGTAGCCCCCCAGTTCGGAACGGAATTCCGGATCCTCCCGGTAGAGATCTATCTGCTCCCCGGAAAGCCGGGGAATCACATCGACGATGCCCGACTGGTAGGCCAAGACCGCCTGCTGGAGATCCTTGATGGTCTGATACTGGAGGCCCGCAAGACGGACCTCTCCGGCCCGGTAGAAAAGGGGATTCCGTTCCAGTTCCACCACATCGGCGTTGGGTTCGTAGGTTTTAACTTTGAAGGCCCCGCAGGAAAGGAGCGTCCCGGGGGAGGTGGCGAATTTTGAACCCTGGGCTTCCACAAAAGACTGTTTCAGGGGAAAGAAAACGGGGAAGGCGAAGAGGCTTTCCACAAAGGCCACCGGGCTTGAAAGGGCGACCCGCAGGGTCTTGTCGTCCAGGGCGCTGACTCCCAGGGCCTCAAGGGGTTTTTCGCCGTTAAGGACATCCTCGGCGTTTTCGATGGCCGCGGACTGGAGAAGCCAGCGGTACTCCGCGGCCGTGGCCGGATCCCCCAGCCGCCGCCAGGAATAGACAAAATCATGGGCGGTAACCGGGGAGCCGTCGGACCAGAGGGAATCCCGGAGTTTGTAGGTCAGGACGAGGCCGTCGCCGCTCTTGGTATAGGATTCCGCCAGCCCAAGCTGGACCACGTCGTCGGCGTCCATGTAGTGGAGCCCCGTGCCGATGGTCCCCATGGCCTGGATGGCGGTGCCCTCCGAGGTCCCATGGAAATCCAGGGTGGAAATCGCCGCGTCGGTTTGTATGCTGAGAATCCCCCCTCCGGCGCCTTCCGCGGCGGGGGCGGGCTGCCTCCTGCCGCCGGCGGAGGCAAGGCCTGCCGCCGCCGCCAACATTAGGGCCGCGAAAAAAAACTTCGACAATGTCTTCATAGGACCTCCTGCTTTTAACTTTAATATCCAGGATCGCGGCCTATCCTTCCCGCCGTCCGGCGGGGCCGCTCCAGGGCCGCGTATGGGGTTAAGCCCGTTAGAATTGCTTTATATAGGCTATCGGCGTTTGCCGCAAGTAGTTTTTTACTATACAATCCGAAATATTCTCCATAAATGGACGCCGAATCAAAAAGCCCCCGGGATCTGGTTTTTTGAGCCGCCGCGCTCGGCGCGGCGGCTCCACAGGGCGGGCGGCATCCTTGATACGGCGATCCCGCGCAAGGGATAGGAGCGGAATAAAAACCCGCAGGGTTTTTGTTAGAGCGGATAGCCCGGTCCCCGCCGCAGGCGGGGATGCGCCCAGGATGCACAGAATATGCGGCCCCCTATTATCCCGGACCGTCCTTGAAAAGGCTCCCGGCTCCGGTCTATGCTCTCCCCCATGGACAAGCTCATCATCAAAGGGGCGCGGGAGCATAATCTTAAAAATATTGATCTTGAGCTTCCCCGGGATAAACTTATCGTCGTATCCGGCCTTTCGGGATCCGGCAAGAGTTCTTTGGCCTTTGACACGATTTTCGCCGAGGGGCAGCGCCGCTATGTGGAGAGTCTTTCCGCCTATGCCCGGCAGTTTCTGGGCCGCATGGACAAACCGGACCTGGACTATATCGAGGGCCTTTCCCCGGCTATTTCCATTGAGCAAAAGACGACCCACCGGAATCCCCGGTCTACCGTGGGGACCGTGACGGAGATTTACGATTACTACCGGCTTCTCTACGCCCGAATCGGGATTCCCCACTGCCCCCACTGCGGCCGGGAAATTCGGGAGCAGAGCGTGGACCAGATAGTGGACACGGTCCTCCAGATGGGCAAGGGCCGGATACAAATCCTGGCCCCGGTGATTCGGGGGAAGAAGGGGGAGCACCAGAAGATCATCGAGGACGCCCGGAAGGCGGGTTTTGTCCGGGCCCGGATCGACGGGGTTCCGGTGAATCTGGAGGACGACGCGCCCCAGGGGGCGATCAAGCTGGATAAGCAGAAAAAGCACACCATCGAGATTGTGGTGGATCGTTTGGTGATAGGGGCGGATATCCGTTCCCGGCTTGCCGAATCGGCGGAGGCGGCTTTGGCGGCCGCCGATGGGATCATGCTGGTCCTGGCCCAGGGTTCCCGGGGGGCCGGCCCTTCCGGAAAAGACGGCCCCGAGGGAAAGGCCGGGACGGGGGACAAGACCGGCGAAGGGGGCTTTACCGAACATTTTTTCAGCCAAAAAAACGCCTGCCCCGACTGCGGGATTTCCGTTCCGGAACTTCAGCCCCGGCTTTTTTCCTTTAACAACCCCTTCGGGGCCTGCCCTTCCTGTTCGGGCCTGGGGGCGAAGCTGGAATTTGACCCGGAGCTGGTGATCCCCAACCCGGCCCTGTCCTTTAACGAGGGGGGCTGCGTCCCCTACAACCCGGACAGCGCCTGGCACCGCAGCCGCTTTGAAAGCCTGGCCCGGCATTTCAGATTCAGCCTGGATACCCCCCTTCAGGACCTCCCCAAAAAAGCCATGAACGCCATCCTCTACGGCAGCGGGGAAAGCATCGACGTTCATTATGAAAATAAGGATAGAACCGGCTACTTCGATTACAACACCCGTTTTCCCGGCGTCCTGGAGGACCTTAAGCGGCGTTACCTGGAAACCCAGTCCCAGGGTGTCAAGGAATGGCTTGAAAAGTTTATGAGCCAGAAGCCCTGCGAGGACTGCGGGGGGAAACGGCTTAAACCGGAGGTTTTGGCGGTAACCCTGGGGGGCAGGAACATCTGGGAACTTACCAGTTTATCCGTTACCGATTCCCTGAAATTTTTTGAAAACCTTAAACTGACGAAGACCGAAAAAAAAATAGCCTCCCAGATTTTAAAGGAGATAAACGCCCGGCTGGGGTTCATGAAAAACGTGGGTCTGGACTACCTTACCCTGGAACGGAAGGCCGCCACC
>JAIRSD010000248.1 GCA_031255615.1 Treponema sp.
CGGCAAACTCGACGGTTTCCTGGGGGCCCAGGGACCTGAGGCAGCCGTAGATAAGGCCCGCGCCGAAGCTGTCGCCGCCGCCCACCCGGTCAACAATGTGCACCGGGTATTTCTTTGAAAAATAGAAGGCCCCCCCCTCGTAGAGCATGGCGGCCCAGTTGTTGTCGCTGGCGGAAACGGACTCCCTCAGGGTAATGGCGACTTTCTTAAAGCCGAAGCGGTCCGAAAGGGCCTTCGCCACATCCTGGTAGCCTTCCCGGCTTATCTTCCCGCCCGAAACATCGGAGCCCTCCGCGTGTATGCCGAAAACGTCCGCGGCGTCCTCCTCGTTGGCAATACAGACGTCCACGTACTCCATAAGGCGGCCCATAACTTCCCCGGCCTTTTCCCGGGGCCAGAGGTTTTTGCGGTAGTTAAGGTCGCAGGAAACGGTAACGCCTTTTGCCCTGGCCTCTTTGCATGCCTCGGCGCTTATGGCCGCCGCCGTATCCCCCAGGGCGGGGGTAATGCCGGTAAAGTGGAACCAGGAGGCGCCGTCAAGAATGGCCTTCCAGTCAAAGTCCCCCGGGGCGGCCTCGGCTATGGCGGAATGGGCGCGGTCGTAAATGACCCTGGAAGGCCGCTGCGAGGCGCCCTTCTCCAGGAAGTAGATCCCCACCCGGCCGCCGCCGCGGGCAATGCGGGAAGTGTCCACCCCGAATTCCCGCAGCCTGTTCACCGCCGCCTGCCCTATCTCGTGCGCGGGCAGCTTTGTTACAAAGGCCGCGTCAAGGCCGAAGTTGGCCAGGGAGACCGCCACGTTGGCCTCCCCCCCGCCGAAACTGGCCCCCAGGGTGCGGGCCTGGACAAAACGGCAGTAGCCCTCCGGGGCCAGCCTCAGCATTATTTCACCAAAAGTAACAACCCGCTCCATAATCGCTTCCTCCTCTACTTCTTCTGGATCAGATGCACCGCGAAACCGGCTATCTCGTTGTTCAGGTAAATGACGGACGGGACGCCTTTGGAATCGTTCTTGACGCTGTCCGGGTTAAAGGAAAAGCCTTTCCGTTCAAGATAGGCTATCCCCCGTTCAAGGCTGTTGGTCCCGATGGCGATATGACCGTTCCGGCCCGGCCCGGGCGACTTCATCATTTCGATACCCTCCCCGGCAAACACGGAGCTTGCCCCGGGCCTCCGGGCAAAGCCGAAAAGCGTCTCGAAAAGCCGGGCCGCCTCCAGCGCCTCCCCCTCGCCGGCCGCGTTGATCCCCACATGGGCCAGGGAGAAACCCAGGACCTTCGCGACCGCTTCCCGGCAGAGGGCGGTAACGGCATCGAAATCCCCGGCGCCGATACGGTCCGGGGGGACCATCCAGGAGCCGCCGCAGGCAAGCACCTTTTCGCAGGCAAGGTAGGACGCGATATTCCCCGCGTTGATGCCCCCGGTAGGCATGAATTTCAGGGAAGGATAGGGCGCGGACACGGCCCGGATATAGGCCAGCCCTCCCGCCTGCTCGGCCGGGAAAAACTTTACCACCCCAAGCCCGGCCTCCAGCGCGGCCTCCATGTCCGAAGGGCCGGAACAGCCGGGGGCGACGGGGACGCCCTTTTCAAGGCAGCGCTGCACCACCCGGGGGTTAAAGCCCGGGCTTACGATAAATTTCGCCCCCGCCCCGGCGGCCTCGTCAACCTGTCCGGCGGTCAGCACCGTGCCCGCGCCGCAGAGTATCTCCGGCACTTCCCGGCTTATCCTGGCCAGGGCCTCAGCGCCGGCTTCGGTGCGGAAGGTAATTTCCGCGCAGGGAATACCCCCGTCCAGCAGCGCCTTTGCCAGGGGGACCGCCTTTTCCGGATCGTCGATCCTTATAACCGGGACAACGCCGATTTTTCCAAGCTCTTCCAGTACCGCGTCCATGCAATTGCTCCTATTTTAAATAACGTTTAAGCGTGCCCCGGACCGCGCCGGGGCCGGCGACAAGCTCCTCAAAATAAGCCTCCACCCGCTCCCCAAGCCCCGCCTCGTAGAGATTCACCGCGAAAATCGCGGGATTGGACAGGACAGGCTCCAGTTCCCGGCGGAAAGGCCCCTTTTGCCCCAGGCGTATCCCGGAAACGGCGGGGTAGAGGCTGCCGTAGAGAGGGTCGGGGCTTACGGCGAAGGCCTCGCCCCGGTCGTCCAGGCCCATAAGGTAGCGGAGCCAGGCCGCGAGAACCAGGGGGATCAGCTTCAGGTCCCGGATGTCCCGGGCGGGGTCCGAAAGGTACGCCTTGATCGTCTCGCCGAAACGGATAGGTATCTTCTGGGACGTATCCGAGGCGATCCGCTGGGGGGTGTCGGGAATAAAAGGGTTGGGGAAGCGGACGGCGAGCACCTCGTCGATAAACTGTTTCGGCGTGATTATGCCCGGGTCAGCCGCCACGGGCAGCCCCTCCCGGTAGCCGATAATTTCCACCAGCCTTACCAGGTCCGGGTCCCGCATCTCCTCGCTGATCCGGGTATAACCCAAAAGGCAGCCGAATACCGCCAGCGCCGTGTGCAGGGGGTTCAGGCAGGTGCAGACCTTCATCTTCTCCACCTTGCCCACCGTGCCCCTGTCGGCGAACAGGGCCCCGGCCTCTTCAAGGGCGGGGCGTCCGGCGGGAAAAGCGTCCTCGATCACCAGGTACTGGGTTTCCTCGGCGTTTACAAAGGACGCGGTACGGGGATCTTCCGCGCCGGCCCCTCCGGCCGCGCCGTCGGCGTAGCCCAGGGATTCCAGCATCTTCCGCACCCCCGCGTCCGGCTGGGGGGTAATCTTGTCGATTACGGTCCAGGGAAAGGAAAGCGCCGCCGGATCCCGGACATAGTCCTGAAAGCCCTTTTCCGCAAGGCCCGCCCCGGCCCACCGCGCCGCGAAAGGCTCCAGCCCCTGGAACAGCCGGTCCCCGTTGCGGGAACAGTTGTCCATACTTACCAGGGCCAGCGGGAGCCTCCCCGCAAGGTAGCGCTCGTAACAAAGCGCGGCGACGCGCCCCAGGTAGGTCCTTGGAGCGCCGGGGCCTTCCCGGAAATCAGCCTCCGCGTCCGGGCTGGCGCCCTCCGGCCCCGAAACGCTGTAGCCCTTTTCGGTGATGGTAAAACTCGCCATTTGGAGCGACGGGGAGCGGAAGACGCGCCTAAGCGTATCAAAATCTTCCCGCTTGTCCAGGCGCAGGGCCAGGGCAATACTCGCCACCACCTTCTTTTCAATGCCGCCGTCCGCCTTCAGCGTTACCGCCAGAGTCAGATTGTCATAAGGCAAAAAATAACGGTCGATTTTCGCGCCGTCCTGCCCGGAAACCGCGATAATGCCGGTCTTTTCGATCCCCCGTTCCAGCAGATCCTGTTGCAGCGCCGCGGGAAAGGCCCGGAAAATATTCCCCGGCCCAAAATGCACCCACCGGGGGCCTTCCAGGGTAGCCCGTACCATCGCCTCCCTGTCGAACCGGGGAAGCCGTATCCCGGCCTTTTCCCAGGGGGCCTTGTCTTTCAGTTCCGCGTCGTTCAGCCGCATACAACCATCCTCCGCGCCAGCCTCGGGCGTCTTCGATTCTGAATTCGGGCGCATCCGGCCGCTCCGCGGCCGGACCGGGCTATCCGCTCCAATTCCTCGGCCCCGCCCCGCGGGGCCTGCGGGATTTCCGCTTCTATCCCTTGCGCGGGGTTTCCGGAGCCCCTCCTAACACATTACCCGGAGATTCCGCCGTTGTCCACCCAACCCAGAGACCGGGGGCAGGCCCTTGAGCAACCGGCCGGGGGGCTTCAGTTTGCCCCGGCCTGCCGGATCACAGCAGAGGGTTTCCCCCATCGGGGCAAGAAATGCCTCCGCCCTTTCGCCCCGGGACATTAAGCGGATACCCGGATCGTTGAGGATCCGGGTATCATTCATGCAGTCCTGTACTGTCTTCGTAAGTCAAAAATTTATGTTAGAGAGATAGTAAGTTTTTTACCTAACAACGATGCAAATCGCTCCAATGTCCCAATCGAAGTATTAAAATTCGGATCTAAAATATTATCAATAGCAACAC
>JAIRSD010000261.1 GCA_031255615.1 Treponema sp.
GCGGGCCCCGGACGGCAAGGCCCTGATCCGCCAGTTTGTCCAGGCGGAGAAGAAGGGGATCCCCTGGGTCCTGATCCCCGCCGAGGGGGGCCTGACTCTGCGGGACATCGGGGCCCGGCGAAACCGGGAGGGTTTAAGCGTCCGGGAGGTGATAGAGATTGTACGCGGTTCTTTGACCTGAGCGGGGGCGCACGGAAACAGGGCGAAGGCCGCCGGCATGGAGGCCGAACCAAGACGGGGCCGCTAAAACACGGGGAGGCTTCTCTATTGCGGTTTTTGGTTCGCGGAAAACGTCGCCGCTACGGAACGCGCAAGGGATAGGAGCGGTATCTTTTGCCTGGCCCCGCCAGGCAAAAGATTTAAGCGGATAGCCCGGTCCCCGCCGGAGGCGGGGATGCGCCCAAAAGGGGCTCCCTATTCGGCGTTTTCAGGCGGAGAAGGGCTGGTCCAGAAGCAGGCGCACGGCTCGTAGCAGCGATCCTTCGGGCGGTTCAGGAAAGCAGAAAATGACAGATCCCCACGAACATAGAGACCGCGCAGGCGGCTGTCCCCAGGGTTTTATTGCGATCCTTCCTGATGGTTTCGTATTCGTCAATGTAACAGGGATCCCTGTACCATAAACCAAACCCGTTATGCCGGAATGGGGCGATCCCATGGCCCGGAAGGTCGGAGTATTGACGCCCCGGACGAAAAGGGACCGGTCCAGGGGCGGCGAAAGGCAACGCCGGGCGAGATCCGGCAGTCAGGAGCCGTCGGCGGGGTTGCAGAGAATCGGCAGGAGCAGCGCGGATCCGAAAAGGACCGAGAGATTTTTCATTTCATTGCATCGTTCGATTTAAGCCGGAGGATTTTTTGCCGCCAACAGGGAACCAATTTTTTCCAGCATCGCGGCGGGATCAAAGGGTTTTGTTACAAAGTCCTGCACGCCGCAGGATTCCATCCGATTGACCACTTCCTCCTCCCGGTGGGAAGTGATAAAAACAACCGGTATGTCCCTTTGTTCCGGATGCCCGGGGTTGTTCCGAATCCGTTCCAGGAATTCAAAGCCCGACATTTCCGGCATTTCAATATCCAAAAGAATAAGATCGACCTTAACGGTATCCAACATGAGGAGGGCGGCCTTCGCGGATTTGAGGGGCCGTACATCGTAACAGCCCCGCAAAATTTTGCAGAGGGCGGCCAAATTTACCGGCATGTCGTCCAGCGCCAGGATAATTTTTTTAACCGCCTGATCCGCCATTTTACGACTGCCAATCCTCCAGGGCTTTCATAAAAGAAGGTCCGCTGGCTTTGATGATCTCCTCGTCCACACAGTAGGCAAGGCGGATCCAGCCGGGTTTGCCAAAACCGGAACCGGGAACGGCCAGGATAAGATGCTGTTTAAGGAGCTCCGCAAAGGCAATATCGTCTTCGGGCGGCGGCGCGCCGGGGGGAGCGGCGGCGCGCCGGGGGGCTTCCGCGGTCTTCCGGGGAGGAACCCGGCAGAAAAGGTAGAAGGCCCCCTCGGGCCTGGCATAGCTTATGCCCGCCCCGTCCAGAATCGCGGTAAAGGCGGCCCGGCGGCGGGCGTAAATATCCACGTCAACCCGGGCAAGGGTAAGCTCCGCCACGATCCGCTGCATCAGGGCCGGGGCGTTTACGTAGCCCAGAACCCTGGTGGCGTAAATCAGGGCGTTAACCAGGTCCTCCTTATCCGCCGCCTTCGGCCCCACCGCCACATAGCCGATCCGCTCCCCAGGGAGGGAGAGGCTTTTCGAATAGGAGCTCACCACAATGGATTCATCGTAGACCGCCAGAACCGGGGGGGTTGCAATCCCGTCGTAGCAGATTTCCCGGTAGGGTTCGTCGGCGATAAGGTAGGGCCGCCGGCCCGCTTCCCCCCAGGCCGCAAGCAGTTTCCCCAGGGCTTCCAAATCCTCAGCGGGGTAAACCCTGCCGGTGGGATTATGGGGGGAATTGATGAGGACCGCCTTGGTTCTGGGGGACAGGGCGGCCCGGATGGCCCCCAGGTCCAGACTGAAATCCTCCGTCGTGTCCGCCTCCACCAGAACGCCCCCGTGGTTGGCCGTGTAGGGGCGGTACTCCATGAAGTAGGGCCGGGGAACGATCACCTCGTCCCCGGGATCCAGTATCGATTTGAAGACCACGTTTAAGCCCCCGGCGGCCCCCACGGCCATGACGATGTGGGAACCGTCCAGTTCCACCCCCTGCTCCCGGGAAGCCTTGGCCGCCAGAGCTTCCCGCACCTCCGGGTACCCCCCGTTGGGCATGTAGCCGTGGGAACCCCGGCGGTCCTCCTCGGCGAGGCGGAGGAAGACCCGGTGAAAGGCCGGGGGGGGATCGATATCGGGGTTGCCCAGGGAAAAATCAAAGACCCTGGCGGCGCCGTATTCTTTTTTCAGCCGGTTCCCCTCCTCAAACATTTTGCGGATCATGGATTGGGAACCCAGGGCGTCTTTAATCTTCCGGGCGATGGGCATAATTACTCCTCCAGTCTGCCGGCGATGCCCGGTTTGGGACATGCCGCGTATCGAGTTCCTTTTGGGCGCATTTTTTGCGGCTCTCGCCTGCGGCGGGCCGCAAAAAACCGGGCTATCCGCTCCAATTCCCCACCCCCTCCGGGGCCGGGGAATTCCGCTTCTATCCCTTGCGCGGGCGCAAGCCGCAGACGCGGCTTGCGCCTTCGCTGTGCCCCGCCCTTCCTGGCTTGCGTCAGGGCGGACAGACCGGGGCCAACAGGAACCGCCGCCGTTCTGCGTCCGCCTTTAATATACTTTAATATATCAGAGAAAATATGCTACAGTAAACGGGAATATACGCGGTTTTTACGGAAGTCCGTCCACAGTGTCTCTATGGACGGCGTGGGTGGTGCGGCCGCCTTGGCAGTCCGGCCCCGGCCGGGGACGCGCCCCAAAGAGACGCGGCATCCGGCGATTCCAAAGCCGGGAATTGCCGGGCGACAACAGACATCGGAGATGATTATGGACAACTACAACAAAGATTCTATCCCTTCCCTGGCCGATTGTTTAAAGGCCGCGGACGAGACCAGGGACATGCTGGCGAACCGGGGCTGTTATGCCGAAATTCCTTCCCTCATTAAGGGGCTGTACCGGGGAAGCGGGGTCTACCTTATCTCCGACGAGCATACCTGGAAGGCGGCGGGCGAAGGGCTTAAGGCAATTCTTGAGGGGGCGGGAATCCCGATACGGGGGGAGTTCCGGTTTCCCGCCGAACCCCGGCTCCACGCGGAGTACTTCAACATCACCGCCATCAGGGAAAAACTTTCCGCCCTGCCCAACCTTGACGAAACGGTTCCCGTCGCCGTCGGCGCGGGGACGGTGAACGACCTGGTAAAACGGGCGGCGTCGGAGCTGAATCGGACCTATCTCTGCGTCCCCACCGCATCCAGCGTGGACGGCTACACCGCCTACGGCGCGGCGATTCTCTACGACGGCTACAAGCAGACCATGCCCTGCCCCGCCCCCCTGGCCCTGGCGGCGGAACCGGAGGTCCTGGCCAAGGCCCC
>JAIRSD010000167.1 GCA_031255615.1 Treponema sp.
TTAATCAGCCTTATAGGGCAAGCCGGGAAGGGCAGGGCACAGCGAGCGCGCAAGGGATAGGAGCGGAATAAAAACCCGCAGGGTTTTTGTTAGAGCGGATAGCCCGGTCCCCGCCGCAGGCGGGGATGCGCCCAAAAGAAACACGGCATCCGGCCTATCCCTCTGAGTTTGGGGGCCGGTTATTCTACAAAGCCGGTTTCCTTCATGTTGTAGTAGGCCGCCCGGACGGATTCGGCGTGGCTCAGCAGGTATTGCATATCCTGCTCGATGATGGCCCAGGGGACGCCGATTTTTTCCGCGGCCTGAAAACAGGCGTACAGATCGACTACCCCCGCGCCGGGGGCGCAGTACCGGGGCACCCTGACGGTTCGGGATTTGTACTCGAAGTTATCGCCGGGGATGTAATCTTTTACATGGAGGGAAACGACCCGGTCTCCCAGGGTGGCGATTAGCCTGACGGGATCCCAGCCCGCGTAATGGACCCAGGCCAGGTCTATTTCGAACTTGAGGTCCTCGCAGGCGGCGGCCAGGAGCCAGAAAAGGGGGACTCCCTGGTATATGGTGGTAAATTCCGGGTCGTGGTTGTGGAACACCAGGGAAATGCCTTCCCCCGCCAGGTCTTTGCCGAGCCGGTTCACCGCGGCGATTTCTTCTTTCATTTCCGGCCACCCGGGGGGTTCCGGCCTGTCGTCGAAGCGGTAAGAGGCGGCGCTGGAATGGTAAAAGGTTACCCGTTTTACCCCTACCAGCCGGGCGTTCCTGACAAGCTGGGCCGCGTCGGGCCGTTGGCCGTCCCGGAGATTCGCGCCGACCGTAATGAGTTCCAGCCCCAGGTCCCGGACCCGCCTGGCGTTTTCCGCGGGGTCTCCCTGGCGGAACAGGTATCCCGCGTTTTCAAAGGCATGGTAGCCCATCTTCGCGTAGGAACTTAGGGTTTCGTAAAAATCCGCGTCCTTCGGAATGAATCCGGTAAGGCCCGCCTTCAATTTTGCCATGGTAAACGCTCCTCATATCCTTTGGGTCCTCTGGGCAAGGCCGCCGCGGGGCGGCTGTTTGCGACTTTCCGAGAGCCGCCCCTTTTTTCGCGTCCGGCCGCGTTCCCGCTCCGTCTCCATCCGGGCTTTAGGGGCCCCGCCGCAAAAAAGGGCGGGAAAACCCGCCCCAGGCGCGATGGACCGAGCCCCCGTCCGCCGCGGAATCCTCCGCCGCGGGCCGGGGGGCCGGCTGTTCCTTATTTCAAACTTGCCACGTAGGCGTCAAGCTGGGTCTGGAGGGCGGCCCGCACTTTCTCGATGCCGGCGGCCTTCATCTTTTCCTCGTACTCCTTAAGGCCGGTTCTGATATCCGTATAGGCCAGTTCCAGCGGCCACCAGTACTGCATGTGGACGTTGATGCAGTTGGCGTATTCGGTTTCCACGGAGGAAGTGTCGATCACGAAGGACCGGTACTTCTGCGCCCCGACGCCGTCCTTAATCATCGCGTCATAACCCCGCTTTATATCGTTCAGATCAGGGGGAGCCCCGTAGGAGGGCAGGTAAAATTCCCTGGTCCGGGCGGCCCACATACGGGTAAATTCGTAGCGTTCGGGAACCGCGGGCCGGATGGATTCTACCTGTTTCTGTCCGTTTACGGTATGAATCCGGTAGGTAACCCCTTCGATGCCGTAGTAGAAGGCGTTGTACAGTTCCTCATCCGACAGGATAAGGTCGTAGAGGGCCAGGGCCCTGTCGGGGTTTTTGGAAGATGAGGCTACTACGCAGGCGTCCTGGGTGAAGGCCAGGTTGGAAAGATCGGTGACGAAGTTGCTGTAGCGGATATCCCAATCGGGATGCTCCCGGTACTGGCCGTCGTAGTTGTCAATGTTGTGGAAATAAGAGGCGGTCTTTCCGGCGAGGAACTTGTTGGGATCCGTATCCGCCAGGGCGGATTTGGGGAAGTAGCCGGCGTTGTTCCAGCGTTCCACCATTTGCAGGAATTCGGGGGTCTTGCTCCATTCCCAATAGGTAAAGAGTTTGGGATTGGGATCCTTGGGATCGATGAACAGGAAGTCCCCGGTGGAACCCTTTATCGCGTAGATTCCGTTGTTAAAGAGGAAGGTGTCGTCGATCTCCGACCCGGAGGAAGTGATCTGAATGGGTTCGATCAAGGGATGATTCGCCTTAACAATGGCCATGTACTTTTCGAAATCCGCAAAGCTGCCCATCTTGCCGTCCCAACCCTTGTCTTTTACCAGGTCCGCCCGGTAGAGGGGCCCGTAGGCCGAATAGGTGGGGAACAAACTGGGAAGGGCGTAGAGATGGCCGTCTATTGTTGACTGGTCGAGGGCCGTCTTGGTTTGCCGATTGTAAAGTTTGGGCGCGTACTTGGGGGCCAGTTGTTCCAGGGCCATAAAGGAACCGCGTTTGGCAAGCTGGGCGAAGTTCAGCCAGGTCGCCGCGTAGGCAAGGTCAAAGGCCTCCCCGGAGGCGAAGAGCAGGGGATACTTGGTGCGGAAATCCGCCGTGGCCAGCAGGTTGATTTTAAGAGTGGTGTTCATCTTGGCCGATGCCAGGCGGTTAAAGTTATCGTACAGTTCCTGGGCCCCCGGCTTAAGATCCCCGGTGTAGTACATAACAACTTCCACGGGTTTGGAGGTATCCAGATCTTTAAGGACGCCTCCCCCTCCGCTGTCCCGCCTTCCCCCCGCGGAAACGGCGAATATCGGGCCGCAGAGCAGCAGTACTGCCAATCCTAATTTGACAACATACGATTTCATCTCTTCCTCCTCTCGACAATAATTTAGGCAGGCCAACGGCCTGCCCACAGCGGCATGATCCACGCCGCGGTTAACCCTTAACGGATCCGATGGTGATACCCTTGATAAAGAAGCGCTGTACGAAGGGGTACACGAGGATAATCGGGCCGGTGGCGACCACCGCCATGGCCATTTTCAGCGAATAGGTGGGCAGCTCCTCCATGATGTATCCCCCCATGGCCGCGATTTGGGACAGGGCCATGGCCCGGTTCAACAGATCGTAGAGCATGTACTGGAGGGGAAACTTGGATTGGGTATTGATGTAGAGCATGGCGTTGTACCAGTCGTTCCAGTAGTTGAGGGCCTTGAAAAGACCGATGGTGGCCAGGCCGGAGGGGAGCAGGGGCAGAACGATCTGGCTGAAAATTCTGAATTCCCCCGCCCCGTCTATCTTGGCGGATTCGATGGTGGCCTGGGGAATTTGGGACACGAAACTCCGCATAATGAGAAGGTAAAAGACGTTAAACATTCCCGGCAGGATAAGGGCCAGGAGGCTGTCCTTAAGGTGCAGATAGCGGATGTAGAAAATATAGGTGCACACCATGCCGCCGTTAAAGAGGGTGGTGAAATAGAAATAGAAGGAAATGCCGTTCCTGAATTTAAAGGTCTTCCGGCTTATCACATAGGCGGTCATGGTGATAAGAAAGAGGCCGAAAAAGGTCCCCACCACCGTGATAAAGATGGATACCCCGTAGGCCTGGGCCACCCGCATGGGATACTGGAAGATGAGGCTGTAGGCTTCCAGGGTAAACTCCTGGGGCAGGAAGCTGTAGCCGTAAAAACGGATGGCGTGATCCGATGAAAAAGACGCGGAGACAAGCAGGATAAAAGGAATTAGGCAGATGGCGGCGATAAACGTAACCAGGACGAAGGCGAGCGCGTAAAAAAGACGGGTGGAATTCGAAATTCGTATCTTGTTTTCAGACATGGCCATGATCTCCCCCCTTAAAAGAGCGCGTAATCGGATTCGATCTTTTTGACGATTTGGTTGACCGTCACGATGATGATGAAACAAAGCACCGACTGGTACATGGTAGCCGCCGCCGTCATCCCGATATTGGCGCTGGTTAAGAGGGAACGGAACACATACACGTCAATTACGTCCGTCGCGTTAAAGAGCTGCCCGTTGTTTCCTACTATCTGGTAGAACATCTCAAAGTCCCCCCGGAGAATACGCCCCACCTGGAGGAGCAGCATGATGATCACCGTGGGTTTGATGGAGGGGAAGGTGATATACCAGATCTTCTGGAAGATGTTGGCCCCGTCGATGTCCGCGGCCTCAAAACATTCCGGGTCGATGGAGGTGATGGCGGCGATATAGATTACCGAGTTATATCCGCACCATTTCCAGGAGTTAAAGGCGCAGATGATGAAGGGCCATACCATGGGTTTGCTGTACACGTTTACCGGTTCCTGTCCAAAGCTCTTAAGGATGTTATTCAGGAATCCGGTTTCATAGTTAAAAATGTTAAACACAAAACTGCCCACGATAACCCATGAAATGAAATAGGGGAGAAAAATTACCGATTGGCAGAATTTTTTGTACCTGGAACCGGGGATCTCGGTGATGCCCACCGCGACAATAACGGCCAGGCACTGGGAGGTGATAAGGTTAATAAGGTTGTAGAGGATCGTATTCCGGGTAATAAGAAACCCGGTGCCGGAAGAAAAGAGGAAGCGGAAATTTTCAAAACCGCTCCACGCGCTGCCGAAGACCCCTAAATCGTAACGGTAATTTTTAAATGCCAGCACCAGGCCGGCCATGGGAACATAGGACATAATAAAGACCAGCAGCATCGCCGGCAGGGCCATGAGGCAGAGAGACCGGTTCCGGCCCGCCTCCTTCACAAAGGCGCTGATTTTTCCCATTTCATACCTCCCCGTTTATTCTTGCGGCCCCTATCCCGAACCGCCCGTTCTTTACGCCGGAATGACGCACGTGGTCAAAGAATGTCCCGGCAGTTCCAGGGGGGCGGTAACGCCTTCCATCCGCAGCCTCGGTTTTTTCGTTTCCCCGTCCCGGTTCAGGGCAATGACCGCGATACCGCCGTCGGGATTCTTGAACGCCGTTACGGCGATGGAATCGGTAAAACTGCTGGTCCCAATCCGCCGGGCCCCCCGCTTTACAAAGCGGCTGAAATGGCCGACGGCGTAGTAGGTGGGCTCCAGGATCATCTCGTCCTTTTCGGGATCCACCACGATCTGGGCCCTGCTGCCCCCGGCCCGGTCGTGGTAGGGGCCGCCGGTCTCGTCTACCAGGAGGTTCCAGATAGTTTCCGCGGCCATGTAATTGTTAAAATCTTCGATAAGTTCATTGGCGTAGCGTTCCACCCCCTTCCAACTGGTGTGGGGCCCCGGGGCGGTTTCCCCGTAGGCGGCCCCCACGGAAAATTCGGTAAGGAGCAGGGGCTTGTCGGGGAAAGCCTCATGGGTCATGGAGAGGGCGTTGAAATGATCCCCCGAATACCAGTGGAACGCTATGCCCCAAATGTCGTCTTTGGCGCCGGGGACGGCAAAACTGTCCCGGGCCCGCTCGTAGACCCGTTCCTTGTTGTGGTCCCAGATCATCACCTTTATGTCCCCCAGATCGGCGGCTTTTAGGGCGGGTTTGAGGTAATCATGGACAAATACCGCCTCTTCTCTGGCGCTGTACACGCAGCTTTCCCAGGTCTGCCAGGCAATCGCCTCGTTCTGCACCGTAAGGCCGAAGAAAGGGATCCCCTCTTTTTGGTATTCCTGAAAATACCGGACAATATAGCGGGCCCAGGGTTCGTAATATTCGTCCAGGAGCCGTCCGCCGTGGCACATATCCCCGTTGCTTTTCATCCAGGCCGGGGGAGTCCAGGGGGAGGCGAAGAGCCAGAGGGCCTCCCCGGCAGTCCTCTGGGCCGCCTTGATAAAGGGGATGACGTACTTCCGGTCTCTGGCGATGGAAAAGGTCTTTAAGTCCCGGTCCTCGTCTTCCACGTAGGTATAGCGGCCGCAGGAAAAATCGCAGGAGTGGATATGGGTTCGGCAGAAATTGTAGCCCAGCCCCTCCCGGGGATCGAAATAGGCCTTGACGATGGCGTCCTGGGTTTCCGGGCTCATGCGGGAAAACTGGTAGGCGCTGGTTTCCGTAAAGGCGCCCCCAAAGCCGAGAATTTCCTGGTAGGTTACGGCGGGATACAGATTGATGACAAGATTTTCCGCCGCCGGATCCCGCTCGAAAAGGGTGGATTCCAGGGTTTTGAACATTTCCCCCCCTTCGCTGCTTTGGATAAGGGCGGCTTCCTTAAACTTCATGGGCCCTCCGGTACGTTTTTCCAACATCATTGGCCGCCGGGACCATGCCCGCAATCCGGCAACCGGTTGCCAACAAAGGCTATGATAAGCCCTGTATTGAGGGGCTGTCAAATTATTTTTGGACAATTTATGTTAGGGGCTCCGGCCTCCGAAACCGCGCTTTCCCTGGGGCCCGCCGGAAAGGGGGATTTCCGGGAACCGGCAGCGGCCGGGACTTCGGCCTGCCGGGATCCTGCGCCGGGACTGCCGGCGGGGAGCCGGCATCCGGCCCTTTGAAACCGGGGCCGATTTAAGGGCGGCGGGCTTGGGGCGGAGGGGAATTCAGACGAAAATAGAGAGGGGAGTTCGGATAATAGATGGCGACAATTTATGATATAGCGCGGCGCACCGGTTTTTCGCCGCCCACCGTCTCCAAGGCGTTGAACAACACCGGGAGCATCAGCGAAAAAACCAGGGATCTGATCCGGAAGACCGCCCGGGAACTGAATTACGTCCCCAACATGAGCGCCCGAACCCTGACGACCAAAAAATCCCACCTTATCGGGATTATTGATTCGGACCTGTACCGGCTGAACGTCTTCAGCCCCCCCGCCTTTACCACCATCATGGCCGGTTTTAAGCAGGTCATGGAGAAACGGAACTTCGAACTCCTCCTTCTTTCCCGGCTTTACCCGAACTACCGGAACATAGACGGCCTCCTCATCCTGGCCGCCGCCCCGGATCAGACCGATCCTTCCCTTTACACCCGGTACCCCTGCATCTCGGTGAACGATACCCTGCCGGGCATAAGCAAGGTGATTACCGCCAACTACGCGGGGGCCGCCGCCGCCGTGCAGCACCTGGTCGATCTGGGGCACCGCCGGATTGCCTACATTAACGGACCCGTTACCCCCCTGTCCCGGGCCGCCGTGGAACGGCGGGGAGGCTATCGGGACTGCCTAAAACGGAACGGCATCCCCCCGGACGATGCCCTGCTGGAGGACGCCGGGACCTGGCAGCCCTCCAGCGGCGGCGCGGCGATCCGCCGGATTCTGGACCGCCGGCCCGATATAACCGCCGTCTTCGCCTGCTGCGACCACCTGGCCTACGGCGCCCTGAAAGCCCTGGTCGAAAAGGGCCGGAAGGTCCCCCAGGATGTCTCGGTAGTGGGCTTCGACGGCGATCCCTTCGGCGAATTCTCCAACCCCAGTCTTACCACCATGAGTCAGGACGCCGCCCGCATCGGCAGGACCGCGGGGCTCCTCCTGCTTAAGAAGCTGGAAGGCGGGGACTGCCCCCCCTCGGTCCGAATCCCCGCGAAACTCATCCTCCGTCATTCGACAGCCGGGGCCCCCGCCGCCCCTTAGCGCGGTTCGCAGCCGGGGAAAGGCGGGGCCCCTTCATATATATGGCGCATTTTTGCGGTGAAGCCGCAAAAAACCGGGCTGCCAAGGCAACCGGAGGCTGCCGGGGCTAAAAAGCCGGATATGCGGACGGAAGAAATTTACCCCCAAGGCGGGGAAGGCGCACGAAGGGCGGGGACAGGAAGCGGCAATTCCTTCGTGTCCCTGGCGAGCCGCAGCTCGCCTTGGTGCGCCTTGGGGGTTTATATTCCTGTGCCCGGTTTTTTCGCTTATCCGCGGGCCCTGCGTCCTCCCCAAACAAGGGGCGCCGGACCGGGGGAAAGGGCGGATTCCCGCGGGGATTCCGATCTGCCGCCGGCCTTGCCCGGGGTTGAAACCGGAATCCCTCTTTCTTTACGAATTTTCCTTGACCCGGGACTGGAAAGATCTTAAGTTTAAGATAACTGAGATAGTGGCTGGGCGGCTGGTTGAGGCCTTTTAAAGGCGCGGTCGTACACGTTGCCGGATCTTCCGGCGTTTGCCCTATCCAAGCCGCCTCCCGGGTTTCCTCACCTCCTTTTCCCGGGAGGTTTTTTTATGCCCCGGCGGTTGGACGGCGTCTCTCCCGGCCGGTTCGCCGCGGGGCCCGGCTTATCGGCGCGTTGTTTCGGCTGCCGAAACAACGCGCCGCTCCCCGCCTCAGCCGAAAAGGGCGGGGAACGGCGAAAGGCGGAAGCCGGTCGGCTTCCGCCCGCGCAAGGGATAGGAAGGGTGCGGAGCAGCCACGGCGCTCCGCGCCGGGGCCGGAGGCGAAGCCGGAGCCCTGGATAGCCCGGTCCCCGCCGGGCCGGCGGGGATGCGCCCGGCATACATCCGATACGCGGCGTTTTCTGAACCGCGATGCGCCGAATCCTCCGCCGGGGGCTTGCGGCAACTCAATAATGACATTATATTATTTTTTGTCATACTAACGGACCGCCCAAGCGGTCAAACGAGGAAAACCAATGGAACAGAGCCTTCCCCTTATGCTGCGCCGCCGGGCCAGGGAAACTCCGGACCTTATCGCCCAATATGTCAAGGATAGAGTCCCGGGCCGCTCTTCCCCGGAGAAGGACGCCCCTCCGGAGAATGAGGGGCGCTACCGGCCCAAAAGCTACCGCCAGTTTTACGATGAGATCCGCTATGCCGCGGGGGGGCTCCGGGAGCTGGGGGTGAAGCGGGGGGACCATATCGGCATCATCGCCGACAACCGCCATGAATGGATGGTGGCGGACTTCGGCGTCCTTTCCCTGGGCGCCGCCGACGTGCCGCGGGGCGGGGACGCGACGGCCCAGGAGCTTGTCTATATTTTGGGTTCCACCGCCTGCGGGCTGGTGTTTGCGGAAAACCAGAAGCAGGTCAAAAAAGTCCTTTCCATCCGGGAGGAGCTGCCGGTCCTGAAGATCCTGGTGACCTTTGACCCCCTGGACGGCGGGACCGAGGGGGAAGCGGCGGCGGCGGGGCTGGAGACTCTCTACTTTCCCAGCCTCCTGGCCCTGGGGCAGAAGCGGGAGGCCCTCCGGCCGGGGGACGTGGAGGCGGAGATGGACAAGGGGAGCCCCGACGAGCTGGCGACCATTATCTTTAGTTCCGGGACCACCGGGGAGCCCAAGGGGGTCATGCTGAGCCACGGGAATTTTCTTTTTCAGCTTCCCGCTTTCGGCCTGGTCTTCGATCTGAAACCCGGCGATATTTGGCTTTCCGTGCTGCCGGTTTGGCATGTGTACGAGCGCTGCATCGAATATATCATTTTCTTCTTCAAGACCGGCATCGCCTATTCCAAGCCCATTGCCTCGGTGCTGATGGCGGACTTCCAGGCGGTGCGGCCCCAGTGGATGGTGAGCGTTCCCCGGGTCTGGGAGGCGGTCATGGACGGGATAAACCGGAACATCCGGCAGAGGGGGGGGCTGAAAAAAAGGGCCTTCGATCTCTGCGTATCCTACGGGCTCCTGTTCACCTACTTCAAAGATCTGACCTTTGGACTCCTGCCGAATTTTCACGGACGGATCCGGGCCCTGGACGCCGCGGCGGGTTTTTTCCCCTGGCTGTTCCTCCTTCCCGGCTACGGCATCGCCGGGGCCCTGGTGTTCCGGCGAATCCGGGAACGGCTGGGGGGCCGTTTCAGGGCGGGATTCTCCGGCGGCGGAACCCTGCCGGCCAAGGTGGACCATTTTTTCAACGCCGTGGGGATCCGTCTGCAAGAGGGCTACGGCTTGACGGAGACCGCCCCCCTGGTATCGGCGCGGCGTTGGCGCAAGTCCCGGCGGGGGACTATCGGGCAGGTGCTTCTCAATACGGAGGTCAGGGTCATCGACCAAAAGGGCCGGATCTTGCCGCCGGGCCGCAACGGGATCATCTGCGTCCGGGGCGGCCAGGTGATGCGGGCCTACTACCAGAAACCCGACGCCACCGCGGCGGTTCTTTCCCCCGACGGCTGGCTTAACACCGGGGACATCGGCATGCTGACCCACGACAACGAATTGCGGATCACCGGCCGGGCCAAGGACACCATCGTGCTGCGGGGGGGTGAAAACGTGGAACCCGTACCCATCGAGCTTAAACTGCGGGAAAGCGAATATATTTTCCAATGCGCGGTGGTGGGCCAGGATCAAAAATATCTGGCGGCCCTCATCGTGCCGGTCCGGACGGCGCTTATGGCCTTCGCGGAGGAAAACAGCATACCTATCGTGGATTACGAACTGCTTTTGCAGCAGCCGGAAATAAACGAACTTATCGCCAACGAAATCGCGGACCTGGTGAGCCCCAAAACCGCCTTTAAGCCCTTCGAGCGGATCTTTAAATTTAAACTGCTGCCCCGGCCCTTTGAAATAGGGCGGGAACTGTCGGGAAAACAGGAACTTATGCGCCATCGAATCCACGCCCTCTACGCCAGGGATATCCACGGGTTGTATAAATAAAATGGCTAATCCCCCGGATTTGCCGGGGGGACTCAAAAAGCTTGGCTTTTGCGGGTATTAAAAATTTATACAGTACCGGATGATGTAACACGGGGCAGGAAGGGTTCGCAAATATGGGACAAATTGGGTCTAGTAGGCTGCTTGCATACATCACCGGATAGGCGAAAGAACCGGGGATAAGAATTTTAACCACTAAGGCGCACAAAGGTACACGAAGGAATGGAAAAGCGCTTTCAATCCTTGAGCTTCGTGCGCCCTCCTCGCCTTCGTGGTAAATTTCTTCCGGCTGCATATTCGGGTTTTTAGGTTAAGCAGCCTACTAGCGAAATGTAGCACCGGGCGAGAAAATGTGGAAACCCAGCGAGAAAACGTAGCACCCAGTGAAAACGCGGAGACCAGCAAGAAGATGTAGCATCCAGCGAAATATAGTAGCCGGGGAGAAATGTTGCGCCCAGCGAAATGCAGCACCGGGCGGAAGATGTGAAAGTCCAGCGAAATGCAGCACCCAGCGAAAAATTGGCGGGATTCGAAGCGGGGTGCTCCGGGGGGAGTGCTAAGGCGTTAGCCTTGAGGGAATATGCGGCGCAGGGATGCGCCGGGAGTGCGCGGCCGGCAGGGAGGCCGGCTGGGTTCGACGCGGCTGCGCCCCGCGCAAAAGTCCGCGCGGCGATCGAAGGTGAAAAACGGCAGGGACGCCGTTTTTCGCCCGCGCAAGGGATAGAAGCGGAACAAAAACCCGCTGGGTTTTTGTTGGAGCGGATAGCCCGGTCCCCGCCGGAGGCGGGGATGCGCCCTTCTTAAAGTCCGGATCTTAGAAGCTGTAGGCGGCGCTGATTTTTACAAAGTTGTTTTTATGGTACTGCCCGAGCTGGCCCGTCTTGCCGCCGCCGAAGAAGCCGCCCGAACAGGCGATGGTGAGGGCGTCCTTTGTCCGGATGAGGGCGGGCATGAGGGCGAAATCCCCGTCTTCCAGGCCCCAGACGACGGCGGTCCGGATTTCCAGTTCGTCCCGGAGGAATTTCCGGGAGAGGATTGCCGTAACGCGGGTGGCGGTCATGTCGGCGCCGCCTTCTATGTCAAAGGAATCGAGGGCGCCGCCCATGATATCGGCGCTTCCGACTTTGTCGTTCATAAGGCGTATGGTTTCGTCGGCCTGGAGGTTCAGGTTCAGGCCGAGGAACAGGTCCCGGTCAAAGCCCAGGGACCAGGCCAGGGACGGGTTATACACCGAACCGTCGTCCCCTTTGAGATCCCCGGTGATGTTGGCGGCGAATTCGGCGCGGGTGTTAAAACCGGCGACGACCCGGGCGTGATCAAGGCCGGCCTGGTGGTAGGGGTTATACAGGAGTTCCGCCCCTATGGCCGGGGCCGTCCAGATTCTTACCGAGGGCTGCCGCAGACGTCCGTAGTAATACTGGGCGCCGATGTCGGAGGACCCAAGGGTGGTGGTAAAGCGCAGGCCGGCCTGGGCGTAATCGAGGGATGAGGTGTTCGGCCTCTGCACCAAAGACAGCATCTCCGCTTGGGCGGGGGCCCAGCGTCCGCTTGAGGCGATATGGTGGGGTTCAAAATGGGGAACGACAAGGCCCTCCAGTTTGGAGAACTCGCCGAAGCGCCATGCGGCGCGGATCAGGGGCCGGGGGATTTTAATGCCCATGAGATCGCTTTTATCCGCCATTTCCTGGTATATCCCGGAGGTATCCAGGGGGTTTACCACGTCCAGGGGGCCGAAGCTGTCCGCCTTGCCCCAGGTGATTTTACGCAGCCCCGACTCGATGTCGAGGGCGCCGAAGTAGAGGCGGATATAGGCCTCGTCCACATAGACCGGCGATGTTCCGTCGTAGTAGACCGGCGCGGGGGCGATTTTCAGGTTGATGGCCGCCTCCGCGATGGAGGCCGCCGCCGAAAAATTAAGGGTGCCGGAAAAAACGTCCCCTCCCTTTACGCGGCTCAATCCTTCCGAAAAATCGTCGATGTAGCCCGTCATCGAAGCCGAAACTTCGCCGTGTACGGCGGCGGCGGCATTCAGGGCCCTGGAGAAGGAGCCGCCCCGCTCGTCCGGGGCCGCATCTTCGCCGTCGAAGCCGAAGCCGAAATCCTGGGCGGCCAGGGGCGCGGCGAGGGCCCCGAATATCATCCAGGCGAAAAGCAGGCGGCCCGTCATCGCAGCCTCCCGGTCTCAAGGTAGGCGGTGCTGAAAACCCCCTCCGGTATGGGATCGTCGTATTTGACGATGTCCATATAAATGGTCGTGGATGTGCCGGACCCGAGGGTCGATACCTTGGTCTCCATGGGGGTGGGCCGTCCCTGAACGTCCTGATACCCGGATATTTCCATCACCTTCACCAATTCGTTCCGGCGGTTATACATTTCGCTTTTATAGACCAGGGACCGGGCCTTGTCTATCCAGGTGAGGGTTTTTGAATACTGGTAGCCCGGATCTTTGGGAACGGACTGGACGACGTAGCAGGGCGTCCCGTTCAATGTTTCTTCCGGCTGGAATGTGTGGGCGTCCTTGTCGATGTCTCTGTCCCCGGAGGAGATGTCGTCATAGGAAAAGTCGGTCCCCATGAAATTTCCGCCCCCCTCGGAGGCGGCGACCCGCCGCACCTTGCCGAGGCTCGGCAGGAAAATCCAGCGGTCCTCCCCGCCGGAGGCGTTGTCCATGGTCAGGAAACGGGTGCCCGCCACATTGGCGGGGCGCTGGAACACGATGATCATCCGCGATCCGTGGGGGCCGTCTTTTGAATACTGGTCGATTATCCGCTCGGAAGTGGAACCGTCCTTCGCGGTAATGACCATCCGCGACCGGGTGGAAGTCGTGCCGGCCTTGACCAGATTCCGCGCCTCCCGCACAAGCCGGGCGGCCTCCGGGGAGGACTCTTGGGCGGACAGAAGGGAGACGGCCAAAACCAGCGCCGCCGTGAATAGGGTAATACGTTTCATACTTACCGCTCCTTATAAATAAATCTTGGTTTAATGACCGTAAGCAGCACGGGTATGACGATAAGGCTTACCAGGGCGGTGATTCCCATGCTCAGCGCGATAAGGCCGCCGAATTCGGCCAGTATCCTGAACCGGGAAAAGGCCAGCACGCCGAACCCCGCGCCCACCGACAGGGCGTTGATGATGACGGCCTTGCCGCAGCCGTTGAAGGTCCGGCGGAGGAAATCGTCCCCCCCGCGGTGATCGCTTTGGTATTCACGCTTAAAGGACTCGATAAAATGTATCGTGTAATCGATCCCGATGCCCACGGCGAGGCTGGCGATCAACGCGGTGGCTATGTTGAGCTTTATCCCCAGAAAGCCCATGGCCGCGAAGTTGCACAGAATCGCTATGGAAAGGGGAGCGGCGGCGATGCATCCGGCAGCAAGGGACCGGTACGAAAGGGCGATGATGAGAAACACCGTCAGCACTGAAACGGCGATTGATATGATCTGGGAATTCACTATCAGGGCGGTAACCGCCGCCTCCTGGGTGGCCCCGCCGCCGATGACGACCCGGACGTTTTTGGGGAAATTCGCCTCCACATAGGCGTTGATCTGGTCGATCACCTCAAGAATTTCCCGGTTTCCCGTCGCCCGGAGCTGTATCATAGTCTTGATGGCCGTCGGTTCCAGCGGATCGTTCGAGAGTCCCGACTCGCCGCCCCCGGCCAGCAGCACCAGGTAGTTTGAAACAAGCCGCTGCAATTCCTCGGGCCGCCGCTTTCCGTAGCGGGCGGGGTCGGCGGGGATTTCGTAATAGGAAAAGCCGTCGTAGTTTACCAGCCGCTTAAGCTCCCGCACCAAAGCGCCGCCGCTCATCTCCGCCGACGCTCCGGCGGCGGCGTCGAGGAGGGCGATAAGATCGGCGGCGCTGTAGCGGTCCAGGCTGTAAGGATCCTCCGGGGCCGCCGCTTCTTCCTCCGCCCCGGTCCGCGGACCGGGTTCTTCAGCATCCCCGAAGCCGAAATTCCCGAATGCGGCATCTCCGGCGTCCTCCGCGTCCCCGAATCCGAAGGCCCCCAATTCGGAACCGCCGAATCCGCCCTCCGCTTCCGGCCGGCCGAAGTCCGTCTCCCCGAAACCGAAGCCCTCCGGCCCCGCCGCCGCGGCCCCCCCATTCCTGGCGCGGATCCCCTCCGGCCCTTCGTCGGCGTTAAAGACCTGGTTGATCCGTTTGATAATGTCCGTAAATCCCGTTACCTTGCCGGCGAGGGGCACCCGTTCCGTAAGGTAGACCGACAGCCTGTCTATCGCGGTCAACACCGCGGGGTCCAGGAGTTCCTCGGTGGTATCCGCCTCCACCGCCAGGGTCAGATCCTTTGAACCGCCGAAATATTCCCGGATAAAGCGGTCGGAGCGGCTTATGTCGGTTTCATGCTGAAAATACTCGATTAGCACGTTGTCAACGATGATTTTGGAGAGGCCGTATAACGAAAGGGCCAGGAGCAGGACGGTGCAGGCCAGGACAAGCGTTTTTTTCCTGGCCGCCGCGAGAAAGCCGCCGCCTATCACCGCCCCGGAAAAATCCTCCCCGGTTTCGGCCCCGCCCCCCGGAATTCCCCGGCGGGGCTTCGCCGCCCGGGGCCCCCGGACCAGCAGCAGGGAGGGGATCATGGTTACCGCGATAAGAAAACAGGCGGCCACGCCGAAGCAGGAGCAGTAGCCGAATTCCCGCATCGGCACGACCGGCGTAAAGCAGAACGACGCAAAACCGGCGAGAGTCGTAAGGGCGGCAAGGGCCACGGGCTTTATCAGCTTTCCCATCAGGGTAAATATCAGCCCGCGGTGTTCCTCAACGCTTAACATCCCCTCTCCCCCGTCCCCGATATAGTGGGTTATCACATGAATACCGTAGGCGCTCCCCACCGCCACCAGGATAACCGGCAGCAGGGTGGTTAAAATCGAAAGTTTTACGCCGAACAGGGCCATAGCCCCGATAGTCCAGACCACCGCCGCGACAACCGTAATAAGGGGAAGCATGACAAAGGTTAAACGCCTGAAGGAAAAAAACAGCACCGCCAGCACCACAACAAGGGTCAGCGGAAAAAGCAGAGCATTGTCCCCCATCACAGATTCGTTGATGGTCGCGTTGATAACCGGCTGCCCGGTCACATAGACCCGGGCCAGGCCCTGAAACATTTCCCGCGCCCTGTCCCGAATCTTCACCAGGCTTACGGTTACCTCGGGGCTGGTGGATTCTTCGGTGCTGACGTCAAGGTTGATGATGATCTGCGTCGCCGAAAAATCTTCCGAGACGATGGAACCCCGAAGCGTATCCCAGGACGCGATGCGCCGCTTGAGTTCCGCTATTTCCTCCGGCGCCCCCGAAAAATTCTCCGGCACCAGGTCTTCCACCAGGATGCTCTCATCGTCGGCGGTTATGTATTGGGTGGACATAAGGGAATTGACATCCCCCACAAATTCGACGGTTTCCACCTCTTTTGCGTAATCCCTCAGCCGGGCGAGAAACTCCGGTTCAAAAACATCCCCGTAGGGCCGCTCAAGCCCCACCAGAATCATCGTCTGTCCGCCGAAGGCCGCCTCAAGATGATCCGCGGCCAGCCGGGCCGGATTCTCCTTTGGCAGGAATCTCATGTTGTTGTTGTCAAGCTCCGCCTTCGGGAGCTGCGCGGCGAAAAACAGGGTGATCCCGGCGATAACGGCAAGCACAAGCCCCGGCCGCTTAAAGAGTCTTTCCATGCTGCGTCTTCCACCTTTGAGGTCTTGCAAAAGTTTACGCGCGTGATGCCGCGCATGCTGTCCGGAAACCGAATGTCCCGGCGGCCCCCGCCGGCGGCGCGGAGCGTCCTTTTCCCGACGCCGTCCCTCGCGGACATTCCTTGATCCCCGGCGCCGGTCAGAATATACTAACACCGTGTTTTTTAGACAATCCCCAATCGTTTTCTGTTTGTCGTGTAGCGGACAAACAGGGGGCAAGTGTCGGTTTTGACACAAAGATACGCAAAATGTGGCTGGGGGCCCACAATGGTATGAACGGCAGGAACGGCGCAAGTGAAATGAAAATGGACCGCAAATCACGGTACACCCGGAAAGTCCTGCGGGACAGCCTGGTCGAACTGATGAAGGACAAACCGATTACCAAAATAACCATCAAGGAACTCTGCGAGAACGCGGATATAAACCGGACGACCTTCTACGCCCACTACCGGGACCAGTACGATCTGCTCCGCTGCATCGAGGAGGAAACCCTCGCCCGCATCGAAGAAATTGTTGACAAATACGAAAACAAGAGCGGCAGCCGGGAACTTACGGAAATGGTCGAGGAAATAATCAGCTTTATCGCCGGCAACAGCAATTCTATTCAGATCCTGCTGAGCGAGAACGGCGACATTGGATTTCAAAAAAAACTTTTCCGCCGTTTCATGCGGAAAGAACAGATAATGAAATATTTTTCCGACCCGCCCGCGGGGGAAGGGAACGAATACGAGTATGTCTACGTCATCAACGGAACCGTCGGCCTTGTGCAGTACTGGCTGAAAGACAATATGTCCATCCCGGTTCCCGAATTGGCAAAAATGATAGTAAAAATAAACGCCGTCTTTGGCGCGTAAACGCCGTCCGATCCATGTTTAATGCCGCATATCGTAGTAGATCTGCGGGCGCATCCCCGGCTTCGCCGGGGACCGGGCTATCCGCTCTAACAAAAACCCTGCGGGTTTTTGTTCCGCTCCTATCCCTTGCGCGGGCGAAAGCAGTCGGCCTGGCCGACTGCTTTCGCCTTCTAAGCCGCCGCGCCTCCGGCGCGGCAGCTCAAGTATTTTACCCGCGGGCGGGGAGTTTCGCTCCGCGAAACTCAAAAAAATCTCCGCCCCGGGACAATCCGGGGCCGCCCCGGAAACCGCCGGAAATACGGGCGGATATCCCCGGCATAAGGGGAATGGCCCCCGCTATGGAAAGCGGGGGGCCGCGTCCCGCCGCAGGCGGACGACCGAAAAAAAACGCGCCCAAAAAGGACCCGGCCTGCAACGGCTTTTAACTTTTGCATGAGAGTTGTTCAGACACTTCAGTTTCC
>JAIRSD010000015.1 GCA_031255615.1 Treponema sp.
TCGTACTTGACCCCCATGGCGCAGAACACGATGACAAAGGCTTCGGAGGCGGCGCCGGAGACCGGATTACCCCCCTCGTCGAAGCTGAGAATCTTCGCCTGCCGGACAATCTGGGCCGCAAGGCGGTTGTGGGGAAGCCCGTTGCCGGAAAATATGGGAAGTTTCTGCCCCCGGATCAGGGTGTTCATCCCGTCAATGGCGGAGATCCCGGTCTGGATAAAATCCCGGGGGTAGGTCCGGGCATAGGGATTGATGGGGAGGCCGTTTACGTCCATGGTGGTGGAGGAAAAAATATCCCCGTAGCCGTCGATGGGCTCCCCCAGGCCGTTGAAGATCCGACCCAAAAGGCCGGGCCCCACCCGCAGAGTCATGGGCTTCCCCAGGAATTCCACCCGGGAATCGTCGGCGGAAAGCCCCGTATTGCTGCCGAAGATCTGGATGGCGGTCCAGTCTTCGCTCATATCCACCACCCGGCCCAGCCGGCGGCCTTCCTCCCGGTCGTAGACCGCCACCACCTCGTTAAAACCCACATTCCGGCTCCGCTGGGTTATCACCACGGGCCCCTCAATGCGGGTAAGGCCCCGGTACTCAACACCCCTCATTGCTACAGCACCTCCCTCAGGCTAAGTCCATCGGTGTCCCGGTAACTCCGTTCAAGTTCTTCCAGGCTCCCCCGGATCTCCCGTTCAAAATCGTCCAGCCCCCCGAGTTCATCGTTCTTCACCTGGCTTTTCAGGCGGGAAAGATTCTCCCGGATGGGGAGGTCGGTGATCTTGGCGATGGGCGCCCCCAGCTTGACGCAGGCCAGGGCCCGGCGGTGAAAGTCCATGATAAGTTCCAGCAGTCTGATCTGTTTAGCGGGAACGCAGTACATATCGACATCGTCGTAGGAATTCTGCTGGAGGAAACCGTTTTTCAGGATCTCCGCGGTAACAAGGACCATCCGCTGGTCGTCCGGCAGGGCGTCGGGGCCGATAAGCCGGACGATCTCCGCCAGCCGCTGTTCCCGCTTCAGAAGATCCAGGGCTTCCTGCCGGACCTGGGTCCAGAGGGGGCTTACCTTTTCCCACCAGGGCTTAACTTCTTCGGCGTATTCCGAATAGCTGTCGATCCAGCTTATGGCCGGGTAGTGCCGGGCGTTGGCCAGGTCCCGGTCCAGGGCCCAGAAACAGCGGATAAAACGCTTGGTATGCTGGGTCACGGGCTCGGAAAAATCCCCCCCCGGAGGGGACACGGCCCCGATGATCGACACCGAACCTTCCAGCCCCGAAAGAGTCTTGACCCGGCCGGCCCGCTCGTAGAATTCCGCAAGCCGGGTGGGTAGATAGGCGGGGAAACCCTCCTCCGCGGGCATCTCCTCCATGCGGCCCGACAGTTCCCGCAGGGCCTCCGCCCAGCGGCTGGTGGAATCCGCCATGATCGCCACATGGTAGCCCATGTCCCGGTAGAACTCCGCCAGGGTAACCCCGGTATAAATCGAAACCTCCCGGGCGGCCACGGGCATGTTGGAGGTATTGGCTATCAGGATGGTCCGTTCCATCAGGGACCGTCCGGTCCGGGGGTCCAGCAGGCGGGGGAACTCGGTAAGCACGTCGGTCATCTCGTTGCCCCGCTCCCCGCAGCCGATGTAGATAATGACCTGGGCGTCGCACCATTTGGCGATGGCGTGCTGGGCCATGGTCTTGCCCGTGCCGAAGCCCCCGGGGATGGCGGCGGTCCCCCCCTTGGAGAGGGGGAAAAATACGTCAATGACCCGCTCCCCGGTGATCAAGGGCTGATCCGGGGAAAGTCTGTCCAGGGAAGGCCGGGGCATACGGACCGGCCACCACTGGGCCATGGGGATCTCCCCCCCCAGGCTGGTCTTGGCAATCGTATGGCCGATGGCGTAGTCTCCTTCCCCGCTCAGGGAGACGACGCTGCCGTTCCGAACCCCCGGGGGGGCCATAATTTTGCAGGTAACGCTCTCGGTCTCTTTAATGGCCCCCAACACCAGGCCGGGAAAGGCTTCCACATCCTCCCCGCGCCCCAGCTTTTCTACCAGCGACGCTTCCGGAATAAAATGCCAGGTCCTTTGAAGGTCCAGGGGCTCCCCCCGGGAACCGGCCTCCATAAAGGCTCCGCTCTGGTTAAAAAGGACCTCCAGGGGCCGCTGAATGCCGTCATAGATGGTGCCGATGAGACCGGGCCCCAGGAGCACCGAAAGAGGCCGTCCGGTGGCGTGTACCGGCGCGCCTATCCGCAGCCCCGTATCGTCTTCGTAAACCTGGATCACCGCCTCGTCCCGCTCCAGGCGGACAATCTCGCCGATAAGCCGCTTTTCCCCCACCTCCACCACGTCGAAAAGACCGGCGCTTCCCAGGCCCTCCGCCCGGATGATGGGGCCGGAGATCCGTTTTACCCTGCCCTTTACCATTCCGGCCTCCCGGCGAGGACCGCCCGGCCTTCGCCGATAAGGGCGGCGGTCAATTCCGCCCGGTGATCCGCCATCAGGGAGGCGGTCAGCATATTGATGGAAGCGGTTATCCGCAGCCCCGGACTGTCCAGGACCAGCTCCGGGTACTTGCCGGAAAGGACCCCGGAAGCCCGGATGGCCGCCCCCGCGCCGGTGGAGGAGGCCGATGCGGCGCCCTCCACGCCGAGACGGTAATCCACCGCTTCCCAACTGCCCGGCGGCAGGAGTTTCGCCAAAAGAGATTCCCCTTCCGTCTTGGTGATTTTATAAAACATGGCTTTGACATTCCGGCAGGCCCCGCGGAACTCCGGGCAGCCCTCCAGACGGATCCGCAGTTCCGACTCCAGGAGGTCGAGAATCCGCTCCCGGCTTTGGGATTGATACCAGGCGTCCATGGCGCGTTCCACCAGGAATTCGATTTTTTCCGACTCCGTCCGCCGCTTATCCAGAGGAAGCCGGGCCATTATCTCATCCGAACTCTTTTTCCGCCGTTCCTCAAAACGGGCCCGAAGGTCTTCCACCGCCTGGATCGTTTTTTTCTCCCAGGCCAGGGTGTTTGCCTTAACCGTATCATCCGCGGCCTTAATGATGCGGAACGCCTTACGCCGGGCGTCTTCCAATATCTCCCGGTCCAGAATTTCGGTTGACTGTATTTCTTCCATCGTTCACCTGCATTCACCTGAGACTGTCCCAAAACTTCAGTTTTTGGAACGGCTGTTTTGAATTTAGCGGAAGATCGGCTGTTCCGCCGATCCTCCGGGCGCCTGTTCCTCAACCAACCGGGTTTTGGAACAAACGCAACCGATAGACCTGTTCAATGACCCGGTTGTTCATTGAGCAGGTCGGCGAAACATGCGGACTCCCGCGGAAGCCCCGGGTTTCGCCGTTTTTAAGCGGCGGCTGTTCGGAAACTGAAGCCCCCGACAACGCTTAAACATGGATGCCGATAGCTTCGCGGATAGAATCCACCAGACTTTTACGGCCGGGGAGGCGGCCCAGGATGCCGGGAATCTCCACTATCAGGGGATAACGTTCGGAGAGCTGCCAATCGATCAAAAGCTCCCCCAGCCAATCAGCCGCTTCCTCGGTAAGGATGAGCACCCGGCAGCCTTCCCCGGCGGCGCCGGGAAGCACCGTCCCGGCGGTTTCATTCCAGCCCCTGGTAATCCGCAAAAAAGCCGCCCTTGCTTCATCGGCCCCCGCCACGGCCTTTCCCTCAATGCCGACGAAACGAAAGGCGGTTACCAATTCCGCGTCCCCGATAAAAAAGTAATCCAAACCACCAACCCGCGTTTTTCAGCCAGGAAGAAGACCGCCGCCGGAAAAAACGCACGGTTTCCCCCGGTCCGGCTAAACAGGCCCCTATAAGATGATGATCAGCAGGGCCACCAGGAAGCCCCAAAGACAGATCCCTTCCGCCAGCCCCGCGTAGGGGATGGCCTTACCGGAAAGCTCCGGATTCTCACTCATGGCCCCCATGGCCGCCGATCCAATCTGCCCCACGGCAATGCCCCCGGCAATACAGGAAATTCCCACCGCCAGGGCGGCGGCAAAATACTTCCATACCGCGGTGTTTCCGGCGTCCTGGACCTCGGATTCCTGGGCAAAAAGCGGCAGGGCCGCAAAAAACAGAACCAGCGCCAGCAACACTACCATACGTTTCATACCAACTCTCCTTAACAGATTTCCGCCCGTGCAAGGCAAAATCCTAAATATTGGACCTGTTCAAGAATCCGACCGGTTCTCCCACAGGCCCCCCAAAAAACATGGGTTTCTCAAAGAGATCCACATTTTTTGCCGCGTCAAAGGGCTGCTATCCGAAAATTGAATACTCAGAACAACTCTTTTATTTTTATCCGCCGCCGCGGAATCGGAAGGGTTTGAATTCCACCCCGGTTTCCGTAAAAAACTTGCTGAAAAACTCGTAGTATTGAAGACGGACCACCTGGATAGCCACAATCATACCCTCCAAAACAATAATAACCAGGTTCCCAAAGATCATAATCCCCAGGGCAAAGAAGGGCCCCCCGGTTACACCCCGGCTGACCATACCGGAAAGGGTAAAAACGATGAATGAAAGCACCGCGTGGGAAAGGGCGAAGGCCCCCACCCGCAGAAAACTTACGGTATTGGAAATATAGGTCGAAAGGGTCTCCAGAATTTCCACAAACCCTTCCATGATAAAAACCATAAGCCCCTCCGCCATCACCGGCCGTTCCCCGGAAACAAGCCGCCAAAGGAGGGGGCCGAAGAAGATACAGAACACGGGGATCAGGAGCCCTACCAGATCAAACCAGAGGAAAGCCCCCCCGGCGATGCAGCGGACGGCGATAAAGAGGGCGTACCAAAACAAAAGCAGCCCCGCGATTCCGGTTTTGGAGAAACAGGCCCGCTCGTAACGTTTAAGGGCCCAAAGATTGATAATATTCACCAATAAACCGATGGAATTAAGGATCACCCCCACGGAGATGGTGAATCCAAAAAAGTAAAACAGTTTGGCTATATTTCCCTTTTCGGGCATCAGGTGGAGGATCCGTTCCGGCGGCTCGCCGGCAATCCCGAAAATATTCATAAAGAACCCCGTCACCGCCCTGGTAGGGGCCGCCAGGAGTCCTTCGGTGGTAAAAATTTCACCGGTCAAAAGGCCCATGACCATGGAGGCAATCCCCACGGCGATAAGGGGGGTGGAATAGCTCTGGAAATTTTTAAGGGCCCTGCTTCCCCCCTTCCGGGTAAGCAGCCCCAGGAGAAAGAGGACGAAACCCTGGCCCAGGTCCCCGAACATGATTCCAAAAAGGATGGTAAAAAAGACCGCCACAAAGGGGGTCGGATCAATAGTGCCGTAAAGGGGAGCGCCGTAAGAGAAGACGATTTTTTCAAAGCCCTTAACGTAAGCGCCGTGTTTAAGGGAAACCGGGACCTTCTCCCGGCCCTCCACGACATCGGGCATTTCCTCGGGGTTAAAAGTACGGATGGCGATCCGATCCTCGGTGATCCGGGTAAGATCCTCCACTATGCTTTGAATGGAGTCCTGGGGGGCCCAGCCGCTAAGGACGTAGATACTCCGGGTAGCCGTAAGCCTGCCCTTAAGCTGCTCCACTGCGGCGGCCATCAGGTAGGAAGCGGTAAGGCTGCGGAATTGGGAGGCCTCCCCGTTACGCATATTTTCCTTGTCCCGGCGGATCTGTTCCAAGTCCTTTTCCGCCGCGGCCAGCCGGTCCTCCAGCCCCCCCAGGAGTTCCTTGGGGATCCCCTGGTAGCCTTCGGGGATCGCTATGGGTATAAAACCGGCGTTTTTCAGTTCGGAATCCAGGGCAAAACGGCCCCGCCGGGACGCCGCGGCGAGGATCCGCCCCCCCTCCCCCAGGGGAATGATCACCGCCCGGTCCGCCAGGCTTCGTTTGACCTGTTCCTGGGCCCTGAAGTCCAGACGGCCCAGCCGCAGGGTAAGGTAGGAAAGCTGATCCAGTTCCGCGAAGGGAGCGTTCAGGTTGGCAAAGGCCCGGGCCTCGTTCAGAGTCTCCTCAACCTTCGTCTTTTCCTGGGACACCTCATATTCCCGGCTGGTAAGGGAAGCAATCCCATCGCACAATTTATCGGTAAGGAGTTCCTCCTCCTCGCCGGGAAATTCCGTATCCTCCTCCGGTTCGCCGGGGAGTTCGATGCCAAGAAAGACGGCCCCGGACCTGAGTTTTTCCAGATTATCCTGGATATGGAGATAGGCCGCCCGGTCCAACGAACGGACGCTTTCCGTTTCGGAGGAAAGAGGCTGAAGCTCCAGCCCGCCGAGACGGGACACGGGTTCCGGGGCCCCCGCCCGCAGCCCTATATCCTGAAAATTCCCTCCCCCCGACTGCTGGGGGGCATCCTCCATATCCTGCCCTTCGGCGCTGTCGGAAAAGTGCATGATCCCCCGGCGGCCCAGATACTCGATTACCCTGTCCGCATCCCGGGAGAGGACGGTCAATTCAATATGTTTCATCTTCCGGGGGCGAATCATGGGGCAACCTCCAACATGGCAAACACATCCTGGCTGGACATTCCCAGACCCAGACCTTCGGCGACACTGGTTAAAAGGTCTTCCTCGTACTGTTTAAGCCGGATAAAGCAAAAGGCCGTATCCAGGGAAAAGGGGCTGCGTCGATAGAAACGGAGGGCCAGTTTGTAAAGGTAATCGCCGGCGGCATTTTGGAAATACCGGGGATTCGCGATCCAGGACCGCCCCGGAATTTCGGGGTTCAAAAACTGCTCCCGCCGCCAACCGGCCCAGGAGGAACGGTTGTCCAGGCTGAAATCGAGGCTGGCGCGGGCGTCGGCGGCCAGGGAATCCTGCCGGATGGAGCCGCGGGTCCGGGAAAGCCGGGAAGAAGGGAACCTTGGCGGCCCGGCCTTCCGATTCGCCGCCTTAAGGGGGAACATATCCATCAGATACTCCGAAGCGTCTTCGGAGGACATCCGGTAATAGGTCCGCAGCCGCAGGGCCCAGATACAATTCCGCAGGGATATTTCTTCCCCTAAAATCCGCTCCGACACCACCCGGTCCTGGGGGGGAAGCCTTCCCAGGGCCTGCCAAAGGGAACCGTAGTAATGTTTATCCAACTCGGTCTGGGCCTTTACCGCATCCCCGCCCTTGACCAGATTCATCTCCTTGTCCAAAAGGAATTCAAATTCCGTCCCCTTAAGCATGGCGGCCAGGTCGGGGTAGGCGGAAAAATTGACCGTACCGAAAGGGCCCAGGCTGGTCCAGGAGGGAAACGAAGGATCCCCGCTTACCAGGGCGTTGAGGCTGGATTTAAGATCCGCGTATTCCCAAGTCCTCAACAAGCGGAGGAGAAAAACCGGGGGCTTTGAAAAGGAAGAAACAATAGAGAGGATCTGGGAAACCGCCCGTTCCGTGATTCGCCGTTCCAGATCGGGCAGCAGCTCCCGTTCCGGCAATTCCCGGCCGCCCTGGGGAAAGATAAAGCGGTCCAGGGCGGAAAGCCTATCCACCTTGGTTAGGGTCGATACCCGTTTACCGACCAGGGATTTCCCCACGATTCCGCACACCTTTGCGTAAACATACGCCCGTTCCCCCATCCCCGGCATGACTAACCCCGGCTTTCTTCGAGCGGACCGGGATCTTCGTTCCCGCCAGTCAAGAATTTTTCCACCAGGGCGGCAAAACGTTTCTGATCTACGGATATCGAATTCAAACTTTCCTGGTACGCCTCCAGTTGGGCCCGATAATCGGCATGGATACGGGCCACCCCTTCTTCGAAAACCCGGTCCAATTCCGCCGCCTGCCGACTGTACTCCTCATCGTAGCGGATTCGGTTCCGCTTTTCAGATTCGGCGATCCGGCGGTCCGCTTCCGCCATGGCATCGTCCGCCATGGCGGAAGCGTCGGCTTCGATTTTCAGAAGGTGGCCGAGTATATTCAACTCGGCGGCAGCCTCAACGAATCCAGACTTACCGTCTCCGGTACGAGCCTTCATGCCGGCCCCGTCGCTGTCAAATTCACGGTCCGACATACGCTTATTCCTTTATAGTAAAAATATCTTCATATTTATTGATAACACTGTGGGCCGCCTGGGGATCGGTTTGGGACAGGAGATCGATGTAAAATTGGGGATTCTCCAAAATTTCCGCGAGGCGTTTAAGGATCCGCAGGTGTTTTTCCGTATCCCTGGGGGGGGAAAGAATCATGAAAAGAAGATAGACTGGTTCCCCGTCCAGGGCGTCGTAATCAATACCCTTCCGGGAAATCCCCAAAAAACCGTATACATCGTCCACAGCATTGGTCTTGCCGTGGGGGACCGCGATACCCTTATGGATACCGGTAGACATCTTGGCTTCCCGTTCCCGCAGAGCCTCCAGAATCTCCTCCCGGGCGTTGTTCCGGGTTACCTGACAGAAATGATCCACCATTTCCTCAAAGGCTTCTTCTTTATCCTCCGCTTCCAGACCAACCTGAATGCACTTAACCGGAAATATTTCGTGCAGGAACATGGAACCTCCAGCTATTCGGCGGCCTCGGGACTCTCAGCCTCCACAGCCGCGTCCTCCGCCGGTTCCGCCGGGGGGTTAAGCTCCTGATCCAGCCAGTTACCGTCCGCGGTCTCCATATTCAGCCTTCGTCCCTCGGCTTCGACCCCGCCAAGACCGGGACCCCGGTTAAGCAGGGCAAGGCCCAGACTCAAGACCAAAAACAGAGTCCCCAAGATGGTGGTCGTCCTGGTCAGGATGTTGCCGGATCGGGAACCAAAGGCGGAACCGCTCCCCCCTGCAAAGATACCGCCCAGACTGTCCCCATCCTCGTTTTGGACCAAAACGAGAAGGATAAGCAGAATGGCAATGATCACGAAAAAAACCAACAAGACAATACTGAGGGCACTCATCTACGCAACTCCGTGAAAACCATAATATTCTCTCACTGTAATAAACGGGGGATTTTTATTCAAGTTAAGGATCAAACCCGCCGCCGGCCCATCGGCGGACATGCCGAATCTCAAGACCAAAGCCGTCCGTCCAGGACCCATGGGGCGATACCTAGAGAGAATCGCCCGGATCCCCATCCGGTCCGGGATTCTCCCCCTGTTTCCGGCGGTCCGGCAGCTTCCTGCGATCCTCGCCGCGGCGTTCCTGGAAGCGCCGGTCCTGGGATTTACGCCGATTCCCCCCCCTGCGCCGGTCCGGGGGCGGGAAAGATTCGTCGCTTGCCCGCCGGTCGGCGACTCTCAGCCGGCGCTCGCTTTTCCTCCGGTCCTCGATAGCCCGGCGATCCCGCGCGATTCGACGTTCACCGGGGCGGCGGCGACGATCGTCCCAACGGACGGCGGATCCATGACGGCGGACCCCCGGGGGGCCGTCCACCGGAGCCGCGGTTAATTCATCCGGGTCTCTCTCTTTATCGTCCATGACAACCTCGAAACTGCCCGAGGGCCGCAGAATAAATCCCGAACAGGAACCTGCCCGGAAAATCATAACAGACCAAGACCCCAACATATCAGGCCCAGGAACGGTTCCCGTGAAACGAAAGGGCCGGGAGATTCAATTATATCCCTTCCGGGGCGGTGTATCTATGCTTTTCGCCGGTAATCCGCGGTTAAAAAACGAAACAATCCGCGTACCGGGCCGCTTTTACCCGCCCCGGACCATCCCGGCCTGCGGCGGGGACCGGCGGCTTCATAGGAATCGCGCCAATACTTTGGGGGAGGCGTTGAGGCACCAGGGGATGAAACCAAGGGGGACAGGGATACCGGTATAGGCTGAGATAACCCCGCAACCGCGGCGGTAGAAAAGAGAATCGCCCCGGTAATTACCGTGGATCTTCTTTCAATAGCTTCGCCGCAATCAAAGTTTTAGGAATTTGGGCGGCGGGCCGGACAAACTCCTCGTCCCTTGCTTGCACTAAGGCGCTGGGTAAGGAAAGAACCGGGAACAAGAATTTTAACCACGAAGGGGCACAAAGGAACACGAAGGAATGAAAAAGCGCCTTCAATCCCCGCCTTCGTGCGCCTTCTTCGCCTTCGTGGTAAATTTCTTCTATCCACATATCCGGTCTTTTAGGCCAAGCAGACTCCTAGCTGAATTTCGCGATAGGAACAAAGGTATCGGCCTTAAGAGCCGCCCCGCCTACCAGGGCGCCGTCGATGTTCTCTTTAGCCATAAGCTGGGCGGCGTTTTCGGGCTTTACCGAACCGCCGTACTGGATGAGCATGGCTTCCGCCGCGGCCTGGCCATAGAGCCCGGCGATTACCTTGCGGATAAAGGCGTGGATCGCGTCCGCGTCCTCCGGGGTGGCGGTTTTGCCGGTGCCGATGGCCCAGACCGGCTCGTAGGCAATGACAATCCGGTCCAGATCGGCGGCGGCCACTCCCTCCAGGCCCTTTACGGTCTGGGTTTCGCAGACCGCCTCCGCCTTGCCGGCTTCCCGTTCCTCCAGCAGTTCCCCAACGCAGAGAATCACCTCAAAACCGTGTTTCAAAGCCAGTTTAACCTTTTTGTTGATAAGGGCGTCATCTTCCCCGTAGATATGCCGACGCTCGCTGTGGCCCAGGATCACCGTCTGGACCCCCAGGTCCTTAAGCTGCAGCACCGAAACTTCCCCGGTGTGGGCGCCCTGCTCCTCGGGGGCGCAGTTCTGGGCCCCCAGGCGAATATTAGTCCCCTTGACGATGGGGCCCACGGTTTCCAGCAGGGTAAAACTGGGGGCCGCCAGGTACCGGTGTTTCCCGTCCTTAAGCTGACTCACCAGGGCCCGGGCCAGTTCCGCCGCCTCCGCCCGGTTCTTGTGCATCTTCCAGTTCCCCGCGATATAATAACTTCGACTCATCATATACTCCTAACTACGAAAATATACGGAGGGGAAAGTGAGAATCGGTTTCTTCCCCCGATTGCGGGCAGAAACTCCTCACTCTAAACTTCCCACTCCTCACTCTAAACTCCTCACTCACCCACGGCAGACTTCAATGCCGGGGAGCTTTTTGC
>JAIRSD010000067.1 GCA_031255615.1 Treponema sp.
CGATCTCGATTCCCGGAATAAAGCGGATTCCCTGCCGAATCGCCTCGTTTCTTGCATACTCAAGTCCCTTAATGCTATCATGATCGGTAAGGGCAATGGCGGATATGCCCAGGCGGGCTGCTTCCTGTATCAGCGAACCGGGGCTCAGGCTGCCGTCCGACGCGGTTGAATGGGTATGCAGATCTATCATCATGGCCATTATGACTTAAAACGTAAGGAATGATAACGGTGTCTTAGGGTGAAAGCATTTACTTTTTTCGGGGTTTTGGGCGCATTTTTTGCGGCTCCGCCGCAAAAAACCGGGCTATACGGGGCTCCGCTACGCTCCGGCCCCGCCGCTTCGCGGCGTGGCTGCTCCGCACCCCTCCTATCCCTTGCGCTGCCCAAAAATGACATCCATGTCATTTTTGGGCATGGGGTTTTGCTTCACAAAACCCCGGGAATTGGTTACAGCCGGCATCCTGCCGGCCATCCATGCGGATTTTCGCCTTTCGGTTTTTGCGCTTCGCGCAAACTCCAAGGAATGGTTACAGCCAGCATCCTGCCGACGGCATTCGCCAGCCCTGGCAGGGCGCGGGCCGCCCAGGCCCGGTTGCGACAAAAAACCCCGACACCAGGACGGGCTTGCGCCCCCAAGGCGCAGAAGCCCTCCGCTTACCGTTGCTTCCTTCCGGACCTGGCGGGATTAGGCGGCGGCTCCTCGCATGGTTCCTGGCTGCGGGGCATCATCACCATAGCGAAAAGCGCCCCGCCGATCAAGACAAGCCGCCGGGGCGGAGCCCCGGGCTATCCCTTACATTTTTACCGAGCTGGAGGTTAGGCCGCTGATGATGTAGCGTTGAAGGAACAGGTAAAGGATGATAAGGGGGGCCGCCACGATGACCAGGGCCGCAGTAAGTTCCGTCCAGCTTACCGAATAGAGGCCGGAGAATACAAACAGCCCCTTGGTGATGGGAAAAAGCCGGTCATTGGACAAGAACACGATGGCCCTGGTAATATCGTTCCATACCCCTATGGCCTGAAGTATCGCCATGGACGATATGGCGGGCTGGGCCAGGGGAATGATAAACTGGAAAAAGTAGCGGAAGTACCCCGTGCCGTCCACAATCGCGGCTTCGTCCAGTTCCACGGGAATTCCCTTCAGGTAGGACACAAAAAAGATAAGGGGCACCCCGCCCACGCCCATCATGGAAATAATGTAGCCCAGCCGGGTGTTGTAAAGTCCAAGTTTTAACAGAATCTGAAAAAGCGGGATGGTCCCGTCGGGCAAGAAGAGGCCCAGCATAAGGAAGAAGAACAGGGCCCGGTGAAAACGGACGTATTTCCGCGCCAGAGGGAACGCGATAAGCAGGGCCAGGAGCAGGGAAAAGACCACCGTGACCGCGGTATACAGGATGCTGTTAAAACTGTAGCTCCCAAAGGAAGCCTTAACCCAGGCATCGGAAAAATTCTTCAACGTGGGTACAAAGATAATGCCCACGGGATCCCGTAAAAACGTAACCGGCGTCTTAAAAGAAGTGATAAACACGTAGGAAAGGGGGAAAACAAAAAGCAGTAACACCAAAAAAATGACAAGGTAGGCCAGAATATTTCCGCGCCGGAAACGGCGGGAATCCGGCAGCGTCCCGCCGGGGACGCCGCGAAGGGAATTCCGGTTTTGCCGCAGACTCTGGGATAGCGCCGCCATTATTCCTCCTCCTTGCGGCTCATCAGGTACCGCGAAAAAATGGTGATGATCAGGATGAATACAAAGAGCAGCATCTGCATTGCCGCCGCCAGGCCCTGCCTGCCGGTATTGTTATTCCCGCCCCCCATGCCAAAGGCGGTCTGGTACACGAACATGGCCAGGGTCCTGGTGGGAGGACTTCCCTGGGTGGTTACCAGGATAAGCTGGAATGCCGAAAGGGAACCCACCACACAGAGGGTAACGTTGACCATGACGGTGGACCACAGCAGGGGGAGCGTGACCCCCCAGAAGATCTGCCATTCGGAGGCCCCGTCTATACGGGCGGCCTCGTACAGGTCTTCCGATATATTTTGCAAACCGGCGATAAAGATCACCATTTCATAGCCCACGTACATCCAGACCTGGCAGAATATAACCAGGGGCAGGGCCAGGTTCCAGTCGCCAAAAAAGGCGGAGCTTTTCCCAAAGAGGCCCAGCACAATCCGGGCGGGGCCATCGATAGAGAAAAGCAGCTTAAAGCAAAGGCCCGTCACGGTGACGCCCAGGACGTTGGGCAAAAAGATGATAGTCCGGAAGATATTTTTACCGGCCAAAGTTTTCCGGGTAAACAGAATCGAAAGCAGCAGGGCAAAGGCGGTTTGGAAACCAGTTACGGAAAAAGAAAAAATAAAGGTCCGTTTAAGGGAATCCAGCATATCCCGGCTGTTGTTCTGGAACAGGACCTCCCGGTAGTTAGCCAGCCCCACAAATTGCCAGGGCCGTCCCGGTATCTGCCGGATATCGGTAAAAGAAAAAAAGAAGGTAAGAATACTAGGGAGTACGGAAAAACTGAGAAACACCAGAAGGCCGGGCAGGATGCCAAGGATCACCGCCTCTTTTTTGAAATGCGTGGTATAGGCTCTCTTTTCGGCTAATATACCGCTCATGACTGTCTTTCCTTAGGGCGCCCTGGCCCGGTTTTGGCTTCGACGATACCCCCCGCAGGGGGTATCGAAGCGCATGGTGAAGGGGCCGCCGGAAGGGCTTCCGGGGCCCCGGCGCCTTTATTTGGGTAAAGCCGCCTTCGCGTCGTCAAAGTCCTTCTGGGCAAGCTGCGCCAGTTCGTTGACCGAGGCCACCGGGCCACCGGCGGATCGAAGGTACTGATAGGAGGAATACCCGGCGTACTGCCCAACCCCGGAGGGGGCCCGCCAGTTGAGTTCCCACAGGGGTTTAAGATTCGCAACATAGGGCAGAATCTCATCGTTCAGGAATTTGTTGGAAATAGGTACCCCCGCCATGGTGGGGATAAATCCAATGGTGTTGATGAATTCCGTGTAATTGGCCTTGTCGGTAAGGAATTCCAGCCACTTAAGGGCCCCGTCTTTATAGGGGGACTTCGCGTTGACGTGGAAGCTCAGGTCCGATTTTCCCTGGAACATAAGGCCCGGTTCGGTTCCGGGCATGGGGAAGTACCCAACCTGGAAGTTCGGGTCCGCCTTAAGGATTTCCGTCACATTCCAGTTGCCGTCGGGCATCATGGCGGCCCTGCCCGCCGCAAAACGGCCCGGCGCGGCGCTGTAGGGGATGGACTTAAAGCCGTC
>JAIRSD010000075.1 GCA_031255615.1 Treponema sp.
AACTCCAAAAAACATTTTGGAGTGAATTTTTTGGTTCTTTGGTGGATAAATTCGGAGTTAGTTGGATGATCATGGTTAAAATGTAAAAACACGTAAATTGGTATTTAAAAAGATGGATAAAAAATAATGGTGTACGGCGGTGCGGCATATAACAGGACTGTATATGCTTCGCCGCCGGTAGGCGGCTCGGGCTAAGTTTTGGCTAGGTCATTCCGCTTCGCTTCATTCCCACGCCAAAACTCCGCCAAACCGTCGCAAACAGCCGGAACGATTGTGTAATCAAGGCAATAGAGTTATTCAGAAACTGAAGTTTCTGAATAACAGCCGCTTAAAGACGGCAGGGATGCCGAACCAAAAGGCTGCGCCTTTTGGTTCGGCGGAGTTTCGCGAAGCGAAACTCCCTACCCGCGCAAGGGATAGGAGGGGTGCGGAGCAGCCACGCCGCAGGCGGGGCCGGAGCGATAGCGGAGCCCCGGATAGCCCGGTTTTTTGCGGCCCGCCGCGGGCGGCGGGCCGCAAAAAATGCGCCCAAAAGGAACAAGGACATACGGGGCCTTCCCGTCTTTCTACGCATGGACCGGACGGGCCGGAGTTCCCGCGCTCCGGTTTCCGGTTTACCGCCGCGTTATCGTTTAAACTTCAGGGTCTCCAGGGTTGAACCGCCCCGGTTAAAGTTGAACCACAGTTCACGGGCGGTGTTGTCCCGCAGGAGCCGGTAAAAAGTCCGCAGGTCCCGAATCGTTTGGCCGTTGATTCCCGTAATGACATCCCCCCGCCTGAGGCCGATGATGTCCGCGGGGCTGTCCTGCAAGACCTGGGCGGCGAAGAGTCCCTGGGTGTTTTCAAGGTTAAAGGCGCTGCGGAGCTCGTCGGTGATGGGGACCGCCAGGACGCCGGGCCAGAGTTTCTTGTTGTTCGCCGCCACTTCGTCGGTCCGTTTCTCTATGCGCACCTGAATATTCTGGGCCGCCCCGTCGCGGATCACCGTAAAGGCCGCCTGGTCTCCGGCCCGCAGATCCCCTACCATCCGGGAGAGGGTGGTAGAATCCCGGGCTTCCTTGCCGTCTACGTGGGTGATGAAATCGCCGGGCTTGATGCCTCCCTTGTCTGCGGGGGAATCGATGAAGACCTGGGAGGCCAGGGCCCCCCGCTTTCCTTCCGCGGAGAGGGCGGTCAAAATTTCCCGATCCGGGTCGCTGAGGGAAACTCCCAGCCAGCCGTAGCTGGAACTGCCGGAGGTGATGAGATCCTCGATAACCCGCTTGGCGTTGTTGATGGGGATGGCGAAGCCGAGGCCCACCGAACCGCCGGCGTTGTCGCTGGCGATCCAGGTGTTGATGCCTATCACCTCGCCCCGGATATTCACCAGGGCCCCGCCGGAGTTCCCCCGGTTGATGGAGGAGTCGGTCTGGATGAAGTCGTTGATGTTCCCCGCGGGGCCGCCGGTCCGGCCCACGGCGCTGACGATGCCCATGGTCACCGAGGACATGAAGCCCAGGGGGTTCCCCACGGCGATGGCCCAGTCCCCGACCCGCACGGAATCCGAATCCCCCAACACGGCCACGGGCAGGATGTCGCCGGTTTTAACGGATACCATGGCCAGGTCTTTCCTTTCGTCCTTGCCTACCAGTTCCGCCGGGTATTCCGTGCCGTCCACGGTTACCAGGGAAATCTCCGTGGCCCCGTCCACCACATGGTTGTTGGTCAGCACATAGTAGGCGCCCCCGTCCTGGCGGACCACGATCCCCGATCCCATGCCCTGGGAACGGAATTCCCGTTCCTGGCCCCGGGAATCCGGGGCCCCCTCCCGGGGGCCGAAGAAAAACTCCCAGGGGATGCCGGGGTAATTGGGCACCTGCTGCCGGCGGACCGACATGGTCTTAATCTCCACCACCGAGGGGAGCACCTTGTCCGCCACGGCGCCGAAGGCGGTTTGCAGCCCCTCCGCCACCTCCAGGGCGCTGGCCGGAATCGCCGCCGGATTTTCCTCGGCCAGGACGGTTCGCGGAGACCGGGGGGTGGAACAGGAGAACGAAAGGAAGGCCAGGGAAAACCCAAAAATAATTCCGACCAGGACCAAATTAAAGATAAATAAATTTTTCGACGCCAGTTTTTGTGTAAAATTCATGGACCCTCACTCCTAAAAAAAATATGGACAAATATTTGACCTGTTCCACAACCGGGCCGGTTATGGAACAAATCTTGTGAAAAACGCGAATTTTCCGGGGAAATCCGCGTTTTTCGTCGTCTTTAAGCGCCGCCGCCCGGAAACTTCAATAGAGTTGTTCAGAAACTTCAGTTTCTGAACAACAACCGCTTAAATAAAGAAGAAAAACATGGGTTTCTTCAGGAAACCCATGTTTTTCGCAAGACTTGTTCAATAACCAACCGGGTTATTGAACAAGTCCAATTTTCGCGGGAACTGGAGTTTCCGGACAACTCCCTTTCAGAACCGCGGTTAATCAGATTCTATCGTCTGGATTTATCAATTTCTATTACAAAAATAATAAAATCTAGCGGAAGTTACAAAGGTCGGAAAAAACCAGGGACTCCAGGGGATCGGTCAATATTTCCGTGCGGTCCGCAAAGATCGCCATCGTATGCTCCCAATGGGCGGAGGGCCTTTCATCCTCCGTCACCACGGTCCAACCGTCTTCCAGAATCTCCACCGCATCCGTCCCCATGGTGATCATGGGTTCGATGGCAATCACCATACCCTTCGACATCCGGGGGTTGGGGCCGTGGGGGTAGTTGGGGACCTGGGGATCCTCATGGAGCTCCAGCCCCACCCCGTGGCCGCAGAACTGCCGCACCACCCCGTAGTTCCCCAATTTGGCCCGGCCGCTGACCGCCCGGGCGATCTGAAGCAGCCGGTCCCCGGCCCTGGCGGCGGCGATTCCCCGGTAAAGACACTCCATGGTCGCCCGGTTCAGGGCCTGGAATTCCGGGGACGTCTTCCCCGCCTCCACGGTCACCGCCTGATCGCTGATAAAACCCTCCAGATCTATGCCGCAGTCCAGGGAAACCAGGTCCCCCTCCCGAATCTTCCGCTTGCCGGGGATTCCGTGGATCACCTCGTTGTTGATGGACACGCAAAGGGCGGCGGGATAGGGGTTCTTCGGGGAGCCGTAGCCCAAAAACGCCGGCTGGCCCCCGGATTTTTTTATCCAGTCCCGGACCCAGCGTTCCAGTTCTATAGTCTGGACCCCCGGCTTTACCAGGGGAATAAGCTCCCGGTACATGGCGGAAAGGAGTTTGCAGGACCTGCGAATCCCGTCAATCTGCCGGTCGGTTTTCAGGCGTATCATGCTACACGTTCAACTTTTGCCGAATCCGGCCCGCATTGGGAAGCGCCGGATCCCGCCGCAGGGCTTCCCGGATAATACGGAGGGCGGCGGCGTTGTCCCCCATCTTCAAAAAAGTTTCCGCCATGGAACGCAGCCAGCGGGCCTCGTCCCGGGGGGGAAAACCGAGTTCCAGCAGGCTTTCCAAACAATCGAGCCACAGTTCATCCCCCACGGCGGGCCGCAGCCGCAGCCGCACCAATTCCTTAAGGAGACCTTCAACGTCATCCATAAAATGCCTAAAATAGGGCTGCCGCCGCTCCTCCCTGACCAGTTGAGTCAGAATTTCAAAGGCCTCGTAAGAGCGGTCCCGGCGGTCCAATTCCTCCGCCAAAAGGTACAGACAATCCATCAGATCTTCCCGGCCCAGATACTTTTCCATGGGAAAATCCAGGCCGCCGGAACGATCCCACACCGCCAGGGCGTCGTCTTCTTCCAGGTGGAGCAGTTCAAAAAGAACCAGCTTGGCCCGGTTCGCCGGATCATCGGACCGTTCCCGCAGCCAGGAACGGTAATCAAATTCAACCCGGTTGATAAAGCGGCTGTAGGCCCGGTCGTATTCGTAACGCCGATCCCGATCCGCCAGAACCTCGTAGGCGGTAAGGAGCTTCCGCATCTCCTCCTCCGCCCCGTTCCCCGCGATATCCGGGTGCAGCCGCTTGGCCTTGTCCCGAAAGGCCCGTTTAATTTCCTGCGTAGAGGCGTTCTGCCGGATTCCCAGCATCGTATAGTAGTCGGTCATCACGATCCTGCCCCTTCAGCCGCCAAGACTAGAGCCCGATACGCTTCCCAAGGGCTTCCGCGTGGGGTGGATTCAGGAGAATCTCGCTCCAGTTTACCCGCATCCCTTCCTTTTCCATAGCCTTCATCACGTTAAAAAGGGCCCGGGAGGAAAAAAGACCGCCCTTTTTTACAAAGGCCGCGCTCCGCTTCCCCCCCAAACCGCTGCCCGCGGAAAGAATTTTCCCCAGCGGCTCGGGAAGTTTTCCGGAAAAAAAGCCGGTAGACTCCGCCGCCACGGCGATATATTCGTAACCGGGAAGCCGCATCCCGTCTTCCGTCCATGCGTCGATCAGATCCACCCGGTGCCCCATGGATTCCATCCCCTTTGCCAGGGCGCCGGCATAATCGGGGATACCCCCCCGCTGCCGGGGGACGCAGACTATCGCTATTCTCATAAACTTCCCCGTTGTAAAGCAGAAATTTTCCTGTGCGAAAATTAAAAAATAGAGTTGCTCAGAAACTTCACTTTTTGAACAACAACCGCTTAAAAACGAAGAAAAACGTGGATTCCCTCGGGAAACCCACGTTTTTCGCGGGGCCTGTTCGATAACCAAGGGGGTTATTGAACAAACCCAATATTCCTCCGCAGGATCCGCAAAATCTCCGCCCGCTTTTAAGACCGCCTGCACCGCCTGCGGCCCCTTTTCGGCCCTGTTTATCAGGCCTGTTTATATAGAAGGTCGATGCCGGGCTCTTTCGCCAGCAGGACCGAACATTTGGCGTTTACCAGGATTTCCCGGTGGGCGGGGCCGATAATATCCCGGGGATTCCGGTTCTTCTCCCAGCCCCCCAGGATGATAAGATCCGCCCTTTTATCGTCCGCCGCCGCGAGAATTTCGGAATACACCGCCCCCCGGCGGATCTCCCGTTCGATCTTCACCCCCTTGGCCCGGGCCAGCTCCTCCACGAAGGACAGATACCGTTCCCCGTTGGCGTTGAGACTCTTTTCATAATCCAGACTTTCTTCCTGAATAAAAATCTTGCTCAAGGTAAGCTGCCGGATAGTGGCGGTGTCCACCACATAAACCGCGGTCATCCTGCAACGGTAGGCCTTGGACATGATAATGGCATACTTGGCCGCCAGAATCGAGGCGTCGGAACCGGTAATGCCGACAATGATGTGGGATATAATAGGCTTTATCATTCGGCGCCGGCCTTCCTCTTGAGCAGTTTACTGGTAAAAAACGAATCCCGGTCCCGCTCCTCCAGGGCCGCCTCGATATAGGCCTTGGTTTCCCTGGCGCTGGGAATAACCATCTTTTCCAGGGCGTTCACCCGCCGCTGGGTCTTCCGCAGCTCCCGGGCAAGCCGCCAGGCGATAGTCCGCACCGCCGCAAGTTCGGTGCAGATCCTAAGCAGTTGGAAGAATTCTAGCACAGTTTCATCACATTCGGCAAACGAATTCGCCGGAGAGTATTTTAACTCCACACCGGGCAGACGGATCTCCAGACCCGGCAGCGTCATCCCCGCGGCATTCACCCGCTTTTCCTCCAACTCAAAATGGTAATGAATATCCCGGGACAAACGGTCCGCCCGCTCCCGGCCCACGGCGATAAGCATCCGCTTCAAAGCCGGATAAGCGACCGCCGCCCTGGCGTCCAGGTCCCGCTCCAGCAGCTTTACCCGCTCCACCTGCTGCATCAATTCCATCACCAGCAGCTCCCGCTTCTGCTCCAGCAGATCGTAGCCCTCCTCCGCGGTGGCGAGCCGTTCCTTCATGCGGATAAGATTGCTTTTTGTCGGCGCTACCGGTTCCCGGGCCATATCCTTCCCCCTCCCTACTTTAATAAAAATCCTCCCCTTTTAACAGTACCCCCGCCCCGCCGACTCAGCGGCCCACCGGCCACGGGAGAAACAATTCCCGGCCAGGAAGATGCCCCGGGACTGATTGGCGGATTGTTGGATTGGATTATCAAGTGTATATATAGGGCGCATTTTTTGCGGCGGGCCGCAAAAAACCGGGCTATCCGGGGCTCCGGCTTCGCCTCCGGCCCCGGCGCTGCGCGCCGGGTCTGCTCCGCACCCCTCCTATCCCTTGCGCGGGCGAAAGCCGCGCCGCGGCTTTCGCCTTCCGAAAATCCGCATCCCTGCGGATTTTCAGCCCGGGGTTTTACTCCGCAAAACCCCGGGAAATGGAAACAGCCGGCCTCCCTGCCGGCGCGGCTCCCGCCTTCCGCGATGCCGCGCTCCGCCCCTTACGCGCGGCCCGGAGCCTGGGACAGCGCCGCCAGGGCCCGGTCCACCCGGGCCAGGGACCGCTCCGCCCCCAGGATCCGGATGCTCCCAAAAAGGGGGGGGCTCACCCGGGCCCCGGTAACGGCCGCCCGCAGGGGCGTCATCAGGTCCCCCAGCTTAAGGCCCTCCGCTTCGGCATAGCCCTTGACCAGGGCCTCCGCTTCCCCGTCATCCGCCGCCTCCGCCAGGGGCCCCACCAGATCCCGGCCCCGGCGCAGCAGGGCGGCCGCGGCGGCCAGGTCCCCCTTCTTGGGGATAAAGTCCTCCGCCGGGGGAAGATCCGGCTCCGCGAAAAGGTAGCCCAGCTTGGCCGCCGCCTCGTCCAGGAAGACCAGCCGTTCCCGGATCAGGGGCATGGCCCGGACAAAAATTTCCCGCTGCCCCCCCTCCGGCTCCCGGCCCGGCCCGCCGAACAGCCCCGCCCGCACCGCGTAGGGCAGGCAGAGTTCCGCCAGTTCCGCATCCCCCTTCCGCCGGATGTAGACCCCGTTGTACCATTCCAGCTTCTTGTAATCGAAAACAGCCGGGGCCTTGTTCAGCCTGTCCAGGCTGAAACGTTCCTCCAGCTCCGCCAGACTGTAGAGATCCTTCCCTTCCTCGTAGGAGGCCCCCAGCAGGGCTATGTAGTTGATCAGGGCCTCCCGAAGGTAGCCCCGGTCCCGGAATTCGTCGATGCTGGTGGCCCCGTGGCGTTTGGAAAGTTTTTTCCCGTCGGTCCCCATCACCATGGGCAGGTGGCAGAATTCCGGCGGAGTCCAGCCGAAGGCCCGGTACATGATCACATGCAGGGGGGTGGAGGACAGCCATTCCTGGGCCCGGAGTACGTGGGTGATGCCCATCAGGTGATCGTCCACCACGTTGGCCAGATGGTAGGTAGGGAAACCGTCGGACTTGATCAGCACCGGATCGGGGTTCACGTCGCCGTTGTTCCATTCCATGTCCCCCAGGAGCCGATCCCGGAACCGGGTTGCCGCGTCTTCCCCGTCCAGGGGGATTCTCAGGCGGATGGTATGGACTTCCCCGGCCTCCGCCCGGCGGCGGGCCTCCGCAGGGTCGATGCCCCGGCAATGGCGGTCGTAGCCCGTTTCCGAAGCGCGGGCCGCTTCCCGCTCCTTCCGAATCCGGTCCAGCCTTTCCGCGGAACAGAAACAGTAGTAGGCCCGGCCCTGTTCCAGCAGCTCCCCGGCGTATTTCCGGTACAGGCCGGTCCGCTCGGACTGGACATAGGGCCCCGCCGGGCCGCCGATGTCCGGCCCCTCATCCCAGCGGATTCCCAGCCATGCGAAGGTGTCGTAGAGGTTTTGCACATAGGACTCGTCGAACCGGGTCCGGTCGGTATCCTCCAGGCGGAGGATGAATTTACCCCCCCCGGAGCGGGCAAAGAGGTAGTTGAACAGGGCGGTCCGCAGCCCGCCGATGTGCTGGAGCCCCGTGGGGGAGGG